>JALZJP010000098.1 GCA_030859715.1 Chloroflexota bacterium | reverse complement strand
CCGTCACTGCCGTCTGAGCAGCGAACCTCGGTTGGTTGTGAGATCGGCCGAAGAACTTGGCCTCGACGCGGGCCGGAACCACCAAGTCGGAAGCCTACCGCCCGGCGAAGCTACTGCGAAAGGCTCTAAGAGGACGTTTCAATACCCTCACGATAGGTGAATCGCTGACGCCAGCAGCCTCAGTCGACCCGCGGACGCCGCCGACGCGCTCCTGCCGCTTGCCTCAGCAGGTCTGCGGGATCACCGGTCGGGTGCTCGACAACGGCGGCGGTCACACGCGGTAGACTGACCGCGCGTCGATGCCCCGGGCCAACGGTCGGTCGTCGGGTCGCCGATGCGCGGCATGCGGCGAGGGGGGGGCGTGGCGATGGACGACGCGGTGTTCGCGCACCTCGACCGAATCATCGAGCGGCGGATGGCCGCCGACCACACGCCGGGGCTGGCGCTGGCGCTGACGGACCGGGAGCGAACGCTGCGGGTGGCGACGTACGGCTTCGCCGACCTCGCCGCGCGGACGCCGGTCACGCCCGACACCCTGTTCGAGATCGGGTCGATCGGCAAATCGTTCACGAGCCTGGCGCTGATGCTAGAGCACGAGGCCGGGAACCTCGACCTCCAGGCGCCGGTCGCGCGCTACCTGCCCTGGTTCGCGGTGCGGTCGGCGTTCCCGCCGATCACCGTCCATCACCTCCTGAGCCACACGGCCGGCATCATCGCCGGCACCGACCCGACGCCGGGCGTCGAGTATCAGGTCTGGGCGCTGCGCGAGACGGAGGCGGCCACCGCGCCGGGCACGAGCTTCCACTACTCGAACGTCGGGTACAAAGCCCTTGGCCTGGTGCTGGAACGGCTGACCGGACAGGGGTACGGCGACGCGATTCGCTCCCGTGTCCTCACCCCGCTCGGGATGACGGCGAGCGAACCGGCGATCACCAACGCCCTGCGGCCCCGCCTCGCGGTCGGCTACGCATCGCTTTACGACGACCGTCCGGCTCACCCCAGCCACCCGCTGGTCCCCGCCACCTGGCTCGAAACCGAAAGCGGCGACGGCAGCATCGTGTCGACCCCCGAGGAGATGGCGGTCTACCTGCGGATGCTGCTCAACCGTGGCCGGGGAACGCGGGATCGCCTCCTGTCGGAGGCCGGCTTCGCTACGATGACCCAGCGCATCATCGCGCTCGAGGGGGGCGACGAGCCAACCTGCTACGGGTACGGAATCTACACGTTTTCGGTCGACGGGCACACCTACGTCGGCCACGGCGGGGGCATGGTCGGCTATTCAGCGGTGATCCTGGGCGACCTCGACGACGGGTTGGGCGCCGTCGTCCTTGTCAGCGGTCCGGGCGACCCATTTGCGATCGCGCTCAAGGTGCTGACGCTGCTGCGGGCGGCGCGGCGCGGTGACGCGCTCGCGGCACCACTCGAGCCGCCGGACCCAACCCTCACCGCTGACGCGGCCGCCTACGCGGGCGTGTACCGCGGCGACGCGGGAACAATCCGCGTGGTCGCCGAGGACGACCGTTTGGTCCTGGATCACGACGGCGATCGCGTCGTGCTCGAACCGTACGGCGACGACACGTTCATCGTCCTGCATCCGGACTACGATCGGTTCGTGCTTAGCTTCGGCCGACACCCGGACACGGGCGATGTCGTCGAGCTGTTCCACGGCGCCGCTTGGCACGTCAACGACCGCTACCAGGGTCCGACCTCGTTCGACACGCCCTCCGAATGGGAGGCGTTCCCGGGCCACTATCGTGCCCACAACCCGTGGGCGACCAACTTTCGCGTGGTGCACCGAAAGGGGCAGCTCTGGTTGGTCTTCCCGGTCGCGCCCGATGGCTTCGAGGACGAGCAACCGCTCGTGCCGCTCGGGGACGGCAGCTTCCGCGCCGGCGTCGAAGAGACCTCCCCGGAGCGCGTCCGCTTCGATGTCGTCGTCGACGGGAAGGCGTTGCGGGCGGTCTTGTCCGACGGGTTCTACGAGCGGGACTTCACACCGTAGGCCGGACGCGGAAGCTAGGCTAAGGGAGCTGGAGCGGGCCGGGAACTGTCACCGAGCGCCGCGCCACCCGGGGACGGAGCCGCTCCCGCTGACGGCGCCACGTTCGTCACCCGGTTGGGAGTTGAGGAAGCGGACCCGGAACAGGGCGCGGGCTAGGTGCGGCAGCCCCTGGCAGAGGTCGGCCCGCCGCTCGTAGCGGACGTCGAGGCGGCGGCCGAGCAATCAGGCCCGCGTGCATTCGACCCCCCAGCGGTGCCGCTTCAGCTGCTCGCTGGAGTCGATCCCGCGGCGCGCGAGCCGAGGCGTGATGCCACGAGTCCGCGAGGCACGGCGCGGGGTCGATGAATCGTGCGTCTTGTCAGCGTGGAGTTGGCCGGGCGCTTCCGGGGCCGACCCGGACGGCCGTGAAGACCGTTGACCGGGGGAATCGCGTCGACCTGGGGGAGCGGCTGGGTCGAGTCGTGGGCGTTCGCGGCGGAGAGGCGGACGGCCAGCGGGATACCGGTGCGGGCGACGTCCAGGTGGTGCTGGGAACCCGCTTTGCCGCGATCCGTGGGGTTCGGCCCGGTCTGTTCGCCCCCGTTTTGGCCCGGACGCTGACGCTGCCCAGGCTCGCCCGGCTCTAGTCGATGGCGGCCTGATCGCCCGTCCAGTTCAAGACGCGTTGATGCAGCTTCTCCCACCCCCAGCGTCCGGCCAATCGAGCGGCCGCCGCCAGCAGGTCGAGCCGCTGCCTCTGCCGCTACCGAGTTCGGTCGGCAGCATCTGCCGGGGAATCCCGCTCTTGAGGACGAAGACGATGCCGGCGAGGTCCGGGACGCGGGACCGGCCGCCTTTGGGACCGGGGGTTCTTCTGGCAGGAAGGATTGATGGCGTCCCACGGGTCGTCGGGGATGAGGGCTTCGTACTTCATGGCTGGGACGATGCCACGCCCGGCGAGTGTCGAAGCGTCCTCTTAAGACGGAACGTCCGATACGCGAAATCGGATAGGATACCCAGGAGATGGACCTCGCTTCGAGGCAGCTACTCGTGTTCAGTCACCCAGGGGGTACCCGAAGGGACTTTTCGGTGCTCAGCGCGGACTTCCAGTGGCCCAAGGGGCACCCCGCCTCGCCAGGACGGCGCGTCGATGCCTACACAATTTGGCCGGAAACTGGGCTCATGTCGCCCGGTTGACTTCTGGATGTGGCAATGCGAAACCTGCTCGGCCGGTTGCATGCGCGAGACGATGGGGAGCTGACGCGGATCGCGGCGTTCTGGCGGGCGCCGCTGGCGAGCGGCAACCGGCATCTGGCGGTCGGCGCCCTCTACCGGCTGATGACCGACATCCGGACCGTGCGGGCGACCTGGGAGCGGCTCACCCCGGCGCAACAAGAGATGGTCCGGTTGCTGGCCTTGGCGGAGGATGGGCGAGCGGCGCCGACGCTGGTGACGCTGGCCGGTTGGCTGGAGCTGTCGGAGGCGGCGGCGCGGGAGGTGGCGATCCAGCTCTACCGGACCGGCCTCCTCGCCCGAGAAGGGGATGACCAGCCGCTTCCGGTCGGCACCGAGCCGAAGCTCTTCCTCCCGCGGGAGCTGGCGTTGCTCCTGCGCCGGCTGCTCGACGACGTTGATGCCGGCGATCTGAGCGCCGTCCCCCTCACCGCCCTCCTGGAACGGCTCGATGACGCCGAGATCGAAGCCGCGGCGACGTGCTGGGGGCTCAAAGTGGTGCCCAGCACGCGGAACCGCGATGACCTCGGGCGCCGGCTGCTGCGCCAGATCGGTACGCCCGGCGGGGTGGACCGGGTGGTGAGCAAACTGTCGGCCGACGCCGCTCGCGCCTGGCGGGCCGTACGGGAGGGAGACGACGGCCGTCCGGTGCGCCTGGATGACATCGCGGCGGCGGTTGGGCTTGACGCCGACGAGGCGCGGACCTTCCAACGCTGGCGAACGGCGCTCGATGAATTGGAATCCGCCCTCCTCGTGTGGCATACCTACGATGCCGGCGGCGCTCGCTGGCTCTTCATTCCGGCCGAGATTCGCGCGCCCGCGCTCCCGGTGCCGGCCACCTTGCCCCCCTTGCAACCCGTGCTCCCCGCGACTGAGGCGACGCCGTGGCGCCATCCGGACGCTTTCGCCTGGGACTTCTTGACGCTGCTCCGGGAGCTGTCCGATCCGGGGTTGCCGCCTTGGCCGGCGGCCGGCGAGCAGCCCCGGTCGCGCCTCCGTCGCCTGAGCTCCCGGTTCTGGTTCCGCGGCCGGGAGCTGCCGGATCCCGGCTACGTTGACTGCCAGCTGGCGCTGGCGATCGCGGAGGGGCTGGTGCGGGTCGATGAGGAGGCGGAAACCGAGCTGGAGGTGACGTCCGCCGTTCGGGGTTGGCGCGAACGCTCGTTTCCGGCGCAGGCCGAACGGCTTCGCTGGTGGTGGATGGCGAGCGCCGAGTGGATCGAGGGCCGGACCGGCGGCGAAGTCGAGATTTGGGGCGCGGATTGGCCATCGGCGCGGCGCAATCTGCTGGCGGCCCTGGTCGATCCGGCGATCGGCTTGGAACCGGACACCTGGTACACGCTCGATTCGGTCGCCGCCCGGATTGCCGCCTATTTGCCCGGCCTGCTCGGGACATCCTTCACCGCCGCCACCGCCAGGGTGGCGCCCGGCAACGGGGATGAGGCCTCGACCCGGCTGGCGACCATCGCCGAGGTCATCAAGATCGAGCTGGTCACGATGTTTGCCTGGTTGGGCCTGGTTGAGCTGCGGACGGAGCTAGGGCTGCCGCGGTCGATCCGCGTCACGCCGGCCGCGGCCCGCCGCGGGGCTGCCCCGGTGATCGCGGTCAGCGAGACCGATCCGCCGCCGGTGGTGGTGGCGCCAACCGGCGCCATCGCGATCCATGATCCGACCCCGCTGCGGATTTGGTCCGTCTCCGCCTTTGCCGATCTGGAGTTGCTTGGGGCGCCGAGTGTCTACCGGCTGTCGGCGGCGTCGATTCAGCGCGCCCTGGCCGCTGGCTTCGATCTGGGCCAGGTCACGACGTTCCTGACCCGTCAGAGCGGCTCGCGATTGCCGGACGAGGTGACGGCGCGGTTGCAAGCCTGGACCACGGGCTACCGCCGGGTGCGGGTGCAGCCGGCGGTCTTGCTCAGCCCCGACGACGCCGAGGCGCTCGCTCCCCTCCGCGAGTTGGCGACGACGGCGGGCTGGACGGCGCACTCGGTGGACCAGGGGTTGCTGGTGATCGGCAGGACTCCCGAAGCGGGGGCCGCGATCGACACGGAGCTGATCGAGCTGCTGCGAGCGCACGGGTATTCGCCGTTGGTCGGCGGCGTCCATCCGACTGGGACGTGAGCTGATGGCATCTCGGCGCGGGTGCTGATCGCGATGTTCCTCCGTGTTGCCGCCGGGTTGGTCCGCCTCGTGAGAGCTGACGAGACGGACCCGTGATCCGGCGATGGCTGGTCAGGAGGAGCGCTCGCCGTTCACGGCGTTGGCGTAGCCCCCGCGGCCCCCGTTTCCGACCAGATGCGGAGTAGCCCTTCGATATTGAGCGGAAGCCACTCCGCGAACATGCCCCAGGCGCCATAGGCCGGCTCCAGCTCCGTTCGCACGGCCTCCACCATCTCGGCGGAGTTGTCCGCAAGCCCCTGCTCCTGGGCCGCGCGCACCGCGGCGATCAGGTCCTCGAAATACTGGCGCATTTCGCCGACGTCCGCCTTGGTTCCCGGGAGGGGCGGGTGCCCGGGGACTAGGGTCTCGAAGTCGAGGTTATCTTCGATCCAGCGCAACGACTCGATCCACTCCTCCGGATAGGAGTCCCGCAAATCCTGGAAGGGCAGCCGGTCGACTGGGATGAAGTCGACCGCGAAGAGAATCCCGCGCTCGGGGTAGAGCAGCACAATGCTGTTATCGGAGTGGTTGCGGCCAGTGTAGTAGAGCTCGATCGTCTTGCCACCGAGCTCAATCATTAATTGATCGTTGAAGGCGATCTCCGGTACCGGGGTACGGGGATCGTTGAGCGCCGCGATCTTGTCGACCGCGTTACGGTGGGAGATGAAGGTGGCGGTCTCCGCGAAGACCTCGCCGCCAGTGGCGTGGTCGGCGTGATCGTGGCTGTAGATGAGATAGCGCACCGGCTGGTCGGCCACCGAGGCGATCGCCGCCAGGTAGGCCTCGACCCGTTCCGGTCCAGACTGGCTTCCCGGATCGGTGGCGATTACCCCCTCGTCGGTGACGATGAACAGCGAGACGTAGCCGCTGTTGACAAAGGCATAGGTATCGTCGGCGAATTGCTGCAGGTCGGCGGAGGGAGCGCCAGGCGTGGCCGCTTGCGCCAGCGCCCGCAGGGGAAGGGCGAACCCGACCGGGACTGGGAGCGCGAGGGCGAGCTTCTGCACGGTGCGGCGGCTGAGACGTGTCTGGATCATCCTGTTCATGGCAACCTCCTGATGGCGACCGTGCGGGCAGGTCATTTATAACGAACCGAACCCCTCCACTGTCAAGCGGAACAGCAAGGGTACTGACAGCATGTCCGCTCGGTGATGTGCTTCGTGCACCTTGGGGTTTTCGCCGGGCTCAGAGGCGCCGGTGCATGACGTGAAGTCCAACACGGCCCAGCGTAGGGTGCTCGAACGCCTCAGGCACGGTCCCGATGATGTGAAATCCCAGCGCCCGCCACAGTCGCACGGCGACGTGGTTTGATTCCACAACAGCGTTGAACTGCATCGCGGCGTATCCCCGCTCACGAGCCCACGCGAGCGCGTACTCGCCGAGCGCGCGTCCAACTCGCCGAGCGCGCGTCCAAACTCCCCGGCCCCGCGCCTCGGCGGCGACCATGAAGCTCGCGGTAGCGACGTGTGCGCTTCGTGGCGAGATGCACCTCTTGAGCCCATTGTGGGCGGTCCGGACTGGACAGGAGACTGCGCTCCAATTCGAACGCGCTAGCGCCGCAGGCAATCCACCGAAGTCAGGGTGACAAAGCGCCACGCACGGTGGTTAATGACGCTCCGCGGCTGATGTGCAGACGCTTGCGCGCTCGGATGGGCCACGGGTTGGTGTCAAACGGGTCGGTGAGACTGGTATTCTCACCGTCGGCAACGAGTCGATCTCCATCCGTGGCTCGACTCGCTTGGTGCGGCGTGACGGCGTTGCCCTGTGCAGCCGGGCGGGCGGGCTGCGGTCGCTCCGTTCGTCGCCGTGAAGAGTGACGGCCACTCTCACTAATCTAGTTGGAACCAAGTCCGAGGGGGACAGGTCCGATTCTGCTAAATGCTCTATCTTCAGATGTCTCAACAAACCGCTGGTCTGCCATTGTGAGGCCGTAAAGATCATAGACGATGTGGTCAATCTCCCGGTCGACGAACTCGATCTGACGGCGAACGATTTCGAACTCATGACTGGTAATTTTGTTCTCTCGCTGTCCATGTAGCGATAGCAATCGGTCTACTGCGCCGATGAGAGCCGGATAATTGGCATCTGCAAGAGGACTTGCACGAAGATACACCGGCTTGATCTCATAGTCATAGAAGCGAGTCGAAAACAGCCAATTGAACAAGGAAGAGTTCAGGATGCCTAGAAGGCCAGGCAAGCTATGTCCTGGCCGAGCAATAATATTAGAGAGTCGGTTCAGGTTGAAGCCCCTCGTCCGGTCGAGTGTAGCAATGATACGCCGAGGCAAGGAGAGGTTGCGAGTGCGGACGACGAGCAATTTCTCCCTCTCGAAGAACCTCTCGGGCGGCAGCGATCGGCCAAGTTTGCCTCGGCTCCGGACATACTCCTTGTCATACATGATCCATTCGTCAGATCGCACCGGGCCATAGCGGGCTATTCCGTTTCCCGCAATCATGGGGTGATAGCGGCCGTCAACCTGATGCCCCGCAACAAGTTCGGCACGAATGAAGCCTGTATTGATGCCCACTCCGAATTCATATCCGCTCTCAACGACCGGGAAACGCTCGAATAATCGGCGAACAATAGTGGCCCCTTCGTCCGAGAGTCGGTAATCAAACGCCATCCCATCGTTTTGGGCAAATCGCTGCTGGCGCGCCGAGGAGGTACTGGTGAATGGGAGTTCGACTGGTCGCATCGGAGCTTGAATCAGGACCCGATGGCTTTCGCGAGGATCCTCTCTTCTTGCCACCAGAATTGCGGTGTCAACCGTTGCATCGTGAAACGCCTTGGGGCCAAGGGGAGCCAAGCGTTCGATCGTGGATTGGGTCACGAGTATCTGCCGCAGTCTCTGGAAGCTTGGCTGTACGAGGAATGTGGCGGAGACGATCATTCCGATGTAACCACCGGGACGGCAAAGGCTCAGGCTGCGCTCAACGAAGAACTTGTATAGGTCGAAGTTCCCCTCAGCACTCTGATAATTGCGCAAGTAGTACAGTTTCAACATGTCCTCGGAGGCATTGCGATATACGTAAGGTGGATTTCCGATCACCGCATCGAAGCCGCCTCGGCCGCCTTGGCGTCCGCCCTTGCCCCGGCTCGCGAAGACCTCGGGGAACGAGCGTATCCAATCGAAGGCATTGACCCTGTAGTGGTCTTCCGGACCGAGCAATTGGAGTTGCTGACGGTCATGGAAGTTTGGACCTACCAGCGAGTTCCCACACTTGATGTTCCTGCTAAGGTCAGGTAGTGCGCGTTCGTGAAACATTCGAAGTTGAGTAACAAGCGATTGTTCGGTCTCGCCCTCTAGCACCTTCAGCAGAAGTGAGAGTTTAGTCACCTCAACGGCTTGTGGATCTATATCGACACCATAGATGCTGTTGAGCAGTATGCGCTTCTTCTCTTGTGTCGAGAGGAGCCATTCGCCGGATTGTGCCTGATACATTTCCTGCTGGTGCTTCTCAGGTCCGTCCTCCAAATATTGATCACGGTGCCAGTCAAGGAGATACTGGTAGGCTCGGATCAGGAAAGAGCCCGACCCACAAGCCGGGTCCACGATCCGAATCCTGCTGGCACCGCCGCGCGGTCCTGCCTTCTTTCCGGCAAGCAGGTTGCCGATGGTATGCTTGACAATGAAGTCGACAATGTAGGTCGGGGTGTAGTAGACCCCTCCGGCCTTTCTGACTTCAGGCTTTTCCTCGATTCTGACGCCACGCGCAGCGTCGACGACAATCACTTTGCCGAGGAACTGCTCATAGACCTGGCCAAGAACATCAATCGGTAGGACGGAGAACTCATATGGGCTATTTGGGTAGTACAAGCCAGCTATCATGTGTTGGAGCGTCTCGTCCTCGATGACAAGGCTGGGCGTGAGGTCATCGGGTTGCTCTAGCCGACCTTTCTCCTTAGCAAAGTGAAATAGCCCAGAGTTGTAGCGATCGTCGGCTTGCCGGTACAGCTCCTGCAATCGGGAGTAGACGTCTGATCCTTCAACCAGGTCACGCAGACGACCGTATTGCTCAATCCCGCGATCCTCCACCATTCGAAGAAAGATGACTCGGTCGATAGTCATCTGGACCGCAAAGTTGAGCTGTCTCTCGGTCACGTGCGGGTTCTGGCGCGCCAGGTTTGCGGCGAGCGCACCCCGCCACGATTCGACTTCGGTGAGGAACGCCTTGTCGACGGTTGACCTGTCCCGCTTAGTCGCCGTTCCTTCAGCGTATCGATCTAGTGAGCCGGCAAGCACGGCCTCCTTTGAGAAGACCTCTGCAATGCTGTCCCATCGGTCTGGGTAGGCATCAAAGCGGTGGAAGTGAAGGAGCGCCGTTCTCGGAGCATCGTCTTTGCCAGGCTTGATTGTGCAATCGTAAACAGCGAACTCCTCAAAGTCCGTTAGGATGCTCAGCGGCAAATTTGCTGACCACGCATATCGGCGGAGCTGAAATGCGGGCCGGTTGTCGCCTCGAATATTTACTGACGGCTTCTTTGCCTCAACAAAGAACCGTCGCTGCCCGCCAATCCGAAAGCCATAGTCGGGTGCCTTGTGAGCACCCCCGACTTTTATGGCGTCTTCGTGAGAAACCTCCTTATAGGGTTCAGTCACGCCCCGGCGATTCTCAATGTCCCAGCCAAGTAGGGCGAAGAAGGGATTAATGAACTCAATTCGAGTCTGGGTCTCGTTGAACCCGCCAGATCGATAGGCTGGAAGATCGCGACCGAACCGGTCGACGAGCTCAAGCAACATTGCGGGTGCTGCCATGGTCCCTTTACCTCTCAGCGCGGGTATCTGCTAGGTTCTACTGCACGAATGGCGGCGCTTCTAGCCGCAGTGCACGCGCAAATTCAATCCGCAGAAGAAGCAGTTCGCTCTATCCTACATTGCCGCGGAGATCTGTCAACAACCGTTCGACGCCGGCGCGACACCCTGATCCACCGCGCTCGGATCAACCCAATACTCGCTCACCGTCTCCCAAAGCGCCGCATCAGCCGGCAGCAGCCACTCATAGCGATCCTTCCTTATCCCCGGTCCTGTCAGGATCAGCCGGAGCATGAGTCCCGTCCGGGCATCCTTCCGAGCCGGTGAATAGGAAGTGAGCGCTGGCTGAGGACCCTCTGTGCAATGCCGTGGCGATCGCTGCCGGCGCCTCTTGCGGGACGTTGTGCCCGACGTTGGGCAGCAGGCGATGTTCGTAAGCACCCGTGAAGTAACCGCGATCCTCGCTGGGCCCGGCCCGCTGACACCATCGGCGCCACTTTCGAGCACGTTCGTGCACGACGGAAGCGACCGTGATGGGCGGCTCCTGCGCTATCTGATCCTTAAAGCGGTTGGTACTGCGGGTCTCCCGCAACGAGCCCAAAGCGGTGCCGGTAGGAATGAATCATGACGTCAACAAAGTCGGGATTGTGCGGACTTGGGGCGGAGGCCGGGACTGCTTCGGCTGCACCGTCCCAGGTCGGAGACTAGCTACGCCACAGCAGCTCGCAGAGCTCGTCGCGGTTACGTTCGAGACCACGCCGTCCACGCTCGGAGTGGAAATAGTACTGATATCAGTAGGTGCGCTCCCACTCCGGCCGGCTTACCCGCGGAGCCCAGGTGCTGCGCGTTAGAGCCGTCAGCGGATACATGAACGGCGACCCGCTCGGGCTGGAGCGCGGCCACGATCCACGCCGCACGGCCACCCCAGTCGTACCCCGCCACAACCGCCTTTTCGATGCCCAGCGCATCCATGTTCTCGTCCGAATTGCTCTCAGCCGGCACGGCCGCGATCTGATTCGTCATAGTATCCCGCCGCGCCTGATAGCCCGCTTTGTCGAGGTCGCCGTCCATATGGGGGTCCTCCAATCGCTCCAGGCGGCGGCAAAGGCGAAAACGTTCGGCGGTGTCGTCGCCGACCCAGTTTTGATGCGCCAGCCACAGCTCCATCGGGCCGGCTTGCTCCACCTCCGGCACCCGAATGCCGCCAAGAGTTCCCCGATCTGTGCTTCGACCGCTTTGGCGCAGAGCGACGGCTCGTCGCACCAGTTGCCTGGTGTCTGGCCAGCACGGCGAATCCGGCGCTTGCCGGTCATGGGGTGGTTGACGGTTAGTGAGGCGCCGCAACGTCCGCAGACTGCAACCCTCGACGACGCTCACTGAGTGGGCGGCAATGACACCGCACGCGGACGGCGCGCGTTCAGCGCCCGTGCCTCCTCAGGCCGAGGGACTGCTTCTAATGGTTTGAACCCAAGCTATCGGCAGGGCCGCAGGGTCTCGAGCAGTTGACAGCGCGGCAGACTCGTGACCTAGCCGCCAGGCACGAGACCGAGAGCCGTGTTCCTCGAACTCCTCGATCGCTCGTACCGGACACAGCTGTGGGGTATGGATGAGGCGGTCGACGATCTCGTCTTCATCTTGAGGGTATTCCTGGCGAGCTTGGGCGCGGACCAGAAACTGCCAAGAGCAAGTCCTTCCCATAGTTACTTAGCATGAGGTATCTTGTATTCGTAGCTACTTGAGCCTTCGCCATCGCCGTCTGGCCTACGACGATTCGATTGGATAAGAATGATGTTCGTGAGTAATAAGCCACTGCCCACGAATTTTACGAACCCCCATAGTTAGACGAGCTTTGTTTCCAGATACGTTTATTAGAGCGTGGCAAAAGGCGACAGTGTCACCTGAAGTGATTTTCAACTCGGTTACATCGAATGCACCGTCGCCCCCGGAACTAGAGGAAAAGAACAATTCCCATGTCTCTTTGTATGCTGCAATTCCTTTTGACTGGAGAGGAGGAGGTACGTCAAACATCAGTATGTCATCGGTATGATGTGCAAGTGCACCATTCATGTCTTTCTCACGAACGGCTTTCGCCCACTTTTCGACGAGCGAACTTATTTGGATTTCATCTGAATTGTTGCTATCTACCATACTGTTTTATCCCTTGAATTTTTCTCACAGTTATTCGCTTTGATCAAAGAACGTCATTCTCTTGGTAATTGCTCGAGACTGAGAATGTTTCCGTCCGGATCCTTGAACCACGACGTCTTGAAGCCTTTCCCATCGCTGAACAAGCCGTTCTCCGTCTTGAAATCGGGCGTGTCGTATTCTTCGAAGGTGACACCGCGGCTTCGGAGCTCAAACATCAAGCTCTCGATGTTCTCGACGAGGAAGGTCGCGACTGCCTGATCGGAGGTCGTGTGCGGCCGTTCGAAGAGGTTGAGCATCGTTCCACCACCAGCCTGATAAAACACCCCCCGCTCATCCAATCTTTCCACCGTCAAACCAAGTGTCGTCTCATAGAAACCCCTGGCCCGCTCGATGTCGTGGGTGGAAACGTCTGCACATACGCGTGCATTAGCGAGCGTATCCATACTCCTCCCCGTTTCCTCACTAAATCGATTTGGGTCAAGTCAGGTTGCTACGCGCCTAGATGATACTCTAGCCGATGATTACCATAGCTTCAATATTTAAACTTTGCGGCTTTGGACATCGATTTGGTCAGATGAGCCCGCCGCATCCAGCTCGGCCATCAGTGGCATGGTTCGCCCCTAGACGACGCCGCATACGACATTATCTGCGGACGCCGCATCCAGCTCGGCCATCAGTGGCATGGTTCGCCGGCATGGCGCTCCCGGTCCAGGTCACCGACTGACCAGGAG
>JALZJP010000123.1 GCA_030859715.1 Chloroflexota bacterium | reverse complement strand
GGCCCGGACAGCACCTTCGACGCGCAAGCGTCCTACTACAAAGCATTCGTCGGTCCTCGAGGTTGGTTGTCGCCGCAGTGGCCGGGCTCATCGCCCCGTTCCCGGAATGCGCGGCGACGCCGGGATCCGGGACGCCGGTCCCGTTTCGTATAGATTCTCTAAACGAAGCCCGAGGATGCCCCGGCTGGCTGGGGTGATCAGTGGGTCGCTCCGCGTCTCGGGATGGTGACGGCAGATCGCCGCGCCACTGACGAAATGATGCTTGCCTGAAGCGACGGTGGGCAGGTAACGGAAGGGCGATGATGCCAGACGAACCAACGACCCCCGGCACTCCCCCGGCGGAGCGGCTTGTCTCCCGGCGGACCATGATTGCCGGCACCGGGGCAGGCGCCGCTGTGATGGCCCTTGGCGGCCTGGCGGTCCTGACGCACAGTGACTCGGCGACGGCGCAGGACGCGGCGACACCGACCGCCGAAGCGGCGGCCGAGTCCCCAAAACCTCCCGCCTCGCCCGGGGCGTCGCCGACGGTCGACCTGCCGGCGGTCCCGCCGGAGGTCGCGCAGTTTGGCAACGACTGGCCACTGGCCCAGGGCAACTATGCCGCCACCCGCCTCGCCGGCAGCTCGCCGATCGACTCAACCACGGTCGGCCAGCTTGGCGTCGCCTGGCGCCTCCCGATGGACGCGACCAGCGCTTTTGGCGCCATCACCAGCAACCCGATCGTCGTCGGAGACACGGTCTTCGTCATCGACATGCTGGGCAACGTCCAGTCACTCGACCGGGCCACCGGCGCCGTCAAGTGGCGCAACGACTACGGAGTCCCGACCTACGGCCCCAACGGTGTGGCGATCGGCTATGGCCACCTCGTCTCCGTCCTCGGGGACACCGCCGAAGTGCTCTGTCTGCAGGCCGACACGGGTGAGGAGGTCTGGCGGTTCCAGCTCACCAACCACGGCGCGCTCGGCATTACGATGGCGCCTCTGATCTACGACGGGGCCGTCTATGTCAGCACCGAGCCGGGCGGCAACACCAAGGGCAACTACGAGGGGGGCGCCAGCGGTGTCGTCTACGCGATGGACCTGCTGACCGGGATCACGCTCTGGACATGGAACACGACCAAGGGAGAGCTCTTCGGCAACTTCGTGGTCAACAGTGGTGGCGGTCTCTGGTACCCGCCCTCGGTCGACGAGGCGACTGGCGTCCTCTACTTGGGCGTCGGCAACGCCGCCCCGTGGCCCGATGCCTCCAGCCGGCCCGGCCCCAACGACTACGCCAACAACCTCGTCGCCCTCGACCCCAAGCAGGGGCGGGTCCTCTGGTCCATCAACCTCAAGCCGCATGACATCTACGACCACGACAACCAGCACACGCCGGTACTGGGCGACGTCGACATCGGTGGCGTCGTCACGCCGCTCGTCTTCTCCTCCGGCAAGCACGGCTTCGTGGTGGCCGCTCATCGGGAGAGCGGCATCGAGTTCTGGAAAGTGCCGGTCGGCCAGCACGTCAACGACATGCTGGCCGAGATCCCCGACGGCACCCCGATCGTGACCGCCCCCGGTGAGTTCGGCGGCGTTGAGTCCCCCCTGGCGTTCAAGGACGGTGTCGTCTACGCCGCGGCGCTCAACTTTCCCTACGTCGTCTTCGGGGAGAATCCCGACTCAAACTTGGCGACGGCGACCAGCACCCTGGTTGCCATCGATGCGGCGACGGGGCAGTTCCGGTGGAACGTCGAGGTGCCGACGGTGGTCGCCGGGGCCGGACCGACCATCGCTAACGACCTCGTCTTCGTTGGCAGCCTCGACGGCCTCGTGCGCGCCTACGGGACCAATGACGGCTCCCTGGTCTGGACCTTCCAAACGGCGGCCGGCATCAACGCGCCGTTCGCGATCGCTGGCGACACCCTGCTGGTGCCATCGACGGCGTTCATCTTCCCGTCGCCCGACGCGACAGACCCGCTCCCCGCGTACGCAGCCGAGTTGATCGCGCTGCGGCTCGGGGCGACGGAGGCGACGCCGTCGGCGGGCGAGGCTACGGCACCCGCCGCCCGGGCCTCGCCAGCGCCCCACGCTGGCGGGGGGACGATAATCACCATGGTCGACATTGCCTTCAATCCGGCGCAGTTGACCATCGCGGCCAACACCGACGTCGCGATCGATCTGCCGAACAACGGCACGGCGGTCCACAACTTCAACATCGACGCCAAGAACAACCCGTCTGACCCCGGCATCCACTCCGGGGACGTCCAGCCCGGCCAGAACGCGATCGTCACCGTCAACCTCCCCCCAGGAGACTGGTACTTTTACTGCAACATCCCTGGTCACGAGCAGGCCGGGATGGTGGGCACCCTAACCGCGCAATAAGCCCGATCGCGGTGGGTTGTGCTCCCCACCGTCGCGCTCTTCGTTAGAGGAGGAATCCCCATGGCATCTCGCCGTCCGCTCATCCTTGCCGCCCTCGTCGCCGTCAGTCTCCTCATCGGTGCCGGCGGCACCCTAGGGCACGCGCAGTCGACCTCGCCCATGGCGGGCACGCCCAGCCCCGATCCCCTGGCCGGGATTACGAGCGAGACGTGGGGCAGTGGCGTGCCCAGCGCCGCGCCGGGCCAAGCGTTTGAGCTCGGTCGCGTCACCTTCGCGCCGCAGGCGACGATTCCCCTCCACACCAACCCGGGAGCGCAACTGGTCTCCGTGCTGTCCGGCGAGTTGACGCTGATGGCGACCCAGGCTGGGGGGCAGCTGACGCGGCCAGCGGCACCGAGCGGGACGCCGGCTCCGCCGACGGCAATCGAGCCCGGCACCTCGATCGTGCTGCACCCGGGGGAGAGCTTCTTCTTCCCCCAAGGGACGGTCCACCGGCTCCACAACGCCGGAACGGAACCGACCGTGATCGTCGTGGCGACGCTCTTTGCCGCCGATCAGCCGGACCTGGTCTGGACCAACGAGCAAGGGACCCCGACCCCTTAGGAACGACCCTCAGGAAAACGGGTACGGGCAAGCACGCCAAGCGCTGCCGAAGACGGCGCGTCCTGCACTGAAAACGCCTTGGGCAGCAGTAGGAACGGCCGATTGTGGTGGTCGTCGGAGGATCATGGTATGGAGCGCATTGCGTCGTTCGATGGCACCTTGTCCGGGTTGGCCGTGCTCTCGCGGCGGAACGCCGTGCTCCGTCTCGGGGGCGGAGGGCTGGCTCTGCTCCTCGCCCGGAGCGCCCTCTCCGCCGCGGCACAGGAGGCCAGCCCGATGGCCGGGGAGCGGGAATATCTCGTCATTCGCCAGTATCAGCTCGCTCCTGGCCGCACGATGGCGGAGCTACACGCGGTGGTCGAGCGCGGGTTCCTCCCGATCCTCCAGGAGGTCCCAGGATTCCTCGAGTACGCCCTCGTCGAGTCGGACGAGGGTGTGCTCTCGATCAGCGTCTTTGCCGATCAGGCCGGAGCAGAGGAGTCGACGCGGCGGGCAGCCGACTGGATCCAGCAGAACCTGACCGGGTTCTACACCGGACCGCCGACGGTGACGACCGGGAGCGTCTGGGTCCATGAGGTCGCCAGGGAAGGGTCAGGCACCCCGACGCCATAGCCGTCACTGAGCAGTCACTGAGTTGTCCGGTCGCGGTTGACATGGCCGTCGGCGCACCACAAGGAGGAGCCCATGCCCCGTCGTATCGTCCTCGTCGTCGCTGTCCTGGTCGCTCTTCTCATCGGTGGGACCCCGCTTGTTCCCGGCCTCCGAGAGCCCGCTTCGGCTCGCCAGGCCAGCCCGGCTGCCGGCACGCCCTGCCCGGCCACGAGCGCCGAGGAGAACGCGGCGCTGGTCCGCCGCTACTACGAGGAGGCCTACAACGAGCGCAACCCAGCGCTGGCGCATGAGCTCCTGGCCGACCAGTTCGTGCGCCACAACGTGGCCGCCCCGCATCAGGAGCAGGCCCACGGCAACGCCGATGACGTGGCACGGGTCGAGGCGTGGCTGAGCGCCTTCCCGGACCTGCACGTGACCATCGAAAAACTCATCGCGACCGAGGACACGGTGGTGGTCTGGAACAGCTGGCGCGGCACCCAGGACGGCCCCTTGCCGCAGTGGGAGGCGCCGGTGACGGGACGGGTGATGGAGCGGGAGTCCATCATCATCTACGGCGTGGCGTGTGGTCAGCTCACGGAGAACTGGATCGTCCAGGACAACCTGACGATGCTGCGCCAGTTGGGGATCATCACCGACGACGAGCTGGCGGATGCTGGCACTCCGACGGTGGCCACCCCCGTGCCGTAGCCATCCCGAACCCAGCACCGCGTCACGCAGCGCGGACCACGACCCCTCGGTGGATGAAACCGGTGCTAGGAACCAATCAGCACAATATTTGCGGACAATTGATCTCGCTGCGGTGCTCTCTGCGATGCGTTTTTCGAAGTCTGCAAAAAGGTCACGCAGATATTGCACCCGGCTACGAGCATACCGGCTACGAGCATAATGGTAACTCCCTTGTTCCTTTCCTCGGGAGACCAGAGTGCCTTCTCGTCGCCACCGGTTGATTGAGGAAATGCCGATTCGCAAGACGGCTGCTGCTTCTTTGCGTCACGTGTGGGTGAACCTCAGGCGCGAACACCTCGAGTCCTTCGGCGCCATCCAAATCGAACCATTGCAGCGTGACCCCGGGAATGCCCACGTCCTCATCGGCGCGGATCTGGGTCATGGCCTCTTAGAGAGTGTGTGAGAAGGGGGTGCGATATGCTTTAGCATGATCCGCAAACCCTATCCCACCGACGTGACCGATGAACACTGGGCGCTGCTGGAACCGTTGTTGCCGCCGCCCAAGCCAGGCGGTCGCCCCCGCTCGGTCGCTCTGCGCGAGGTCGTCAACGCGTTGTTGTATCTGGTGCGCACGGGCTGCCCCTGGCGCAGCTTGCCCCATGATCTGCCGCCTTGGCCCACGGTCTGGACCTATTTCCGCACCTGGCGGAATGACGGGACGCTCGACCAGGTGCATGATCAGCTCCGTGACCAGGTGCGCCACGTAGCCGGCCGCGATCCCCACCCCAGCGCCGCCATCCTCGACAGCCAGTCGGTCAAGACGGCGGAAAAAGGGGGGCGCGTGGCTACGACGCTGGCAAGAAGGTTTCGGGACGCAAACGCCATCTTGTCGTCGATACCCTGGGACTGATCCACGGTTTGATGGTCCATCCTGGGAACGTCCAGGATCGAGAGGGAGCCAAGCTGGTGCTGACGCCCCTGATCGGCCAGATGCCGCGGATGACCAAGCTCTGGGCCGATGCCGGCTACGGTGGCACGCTGGTCGCGTGGGTGCGCGAGGAGGCCGGCTGGGACCTGGAGGTGGTGGCCAAACCACCGGGGGCCACCACCTTTGTCGTCTTGCCGCACCGCTGGATCGTCGAGCGGACCTTCGCCTGGCTGGGCAAGTGGCGCCGCTTGAGCAAGGATTATGAGCACCTGGTTGCCTCGTCGGTCGCCGTGATTCCTCTGGCCATGATCGGTCTCATGCTGCGGCGGCTGGAGCCCGAACCATGACTTCTCACACACTTTCTAAGACGCAGGAGCGAGCCCCCGCGGGAGTCTGCGCGCCGCAGGGGCAACGCCGGCGCCGCCCGACCGCCCAGAAGTCGCGGGCCAGACCCTTTGAGGCGACTTCACTGGACGACGATGGTGCCCTGCATGCCGCCGTGGTACTGGCAGACGTAGGAGTAGGTGCCGGGGGTGGAGAAGGTGAAGGAGTAGCTCTGCCCCGGGTTGAGGTTGCCGCTGTCGAAGCTGCCA
>JALZJP010000083.1 GCA_030859715.1 Chloroflexota bacterium | reverse complement strand
CCGTCAGCCGATCGCCGCGGGCCGCCAGCCCGGCATCGAGCGTGATCGTCCCGATTGCTCGGCAGGCGGTCAGGATCGCCGCCGCCGCGACCCGGTTCTGGCCACGATCAATCAGCAGGTGGGGGAGGGCCTGGCCGCCGGGCGTCAGGGCCAGCGGCAAGGCCCCGGGCGGGAACGGGGCGGCCCGCGGCCCGGCGTCGATCAACGCCGTCAGGAGCTGCTTCTCTTCCACCCGAACTCGCTCACACACCACGCCGACCGTTGCCATGTCCGTCCCTTTATGCCGTTCACCGTCCGGCTACTTGCTCCGCCGATTGACCGTTACTCGCCCCAGTCTTCGCCTTCGGCCGGGGCCAACCCCAGCGTCGGCGGATTGACGCTGAGCACTTCCAGCTCGACCCCACACTCCGGGCAGGTGATGATCTCACCTTGCTCCACGTTGCTGAGCTCGATCTCCGCCCCGCACTCCGGACACGCCACCATCGCCTCATCCCTCCCTTGTCGCTCTCCGGCCCGATCGGCCGGTCCGTGGTTGACTCGCTCGCATCCTCACCCGATGGTGAGCAGGAGCAACGCCTTGTGCATATGCAGCCGGTTCTCCGCCTGCTCGAAGACGATTGAGCGTGGGCCGTCCACGACCGACTCGTCGACTTCCTGGCCGCGATGGATCGGCAGGCAGTGCATGAACACCGCCGCCGGTTTCGCCGCCGCCATCACCGCCCCCGTCACGCGATAGGGCGCGAGGGCGGCTTCCTTCGCCGGGTCGTTCTCCTCGCCCATGCTCTCGTGGGCATCGGTGTAGATCGCGTCGGCGCCGGCGGCGGCCAGCAGTGGATCATCGGTTAGCGTGATCGTGGCGCCCGAGGCGGTCGCCAGCTCGCGTGCCGTGGCAAGCACATCAGCCCGTGGTTGGTAGGCAACCGGGCTTGCGACCGCCAGGCTGAGGCCCATCGCGGCCCCGCTCAGCAGGAGCGAATGGCAGACGTTGTTGCCGTCCCCGACGTAGGCCAGCCTGAGGCGCGAGAGATCGCCGAATCGTTCCTGTAAGGTCAGCACGTCGCTCAGCGCCTCGATCGGATGATAGACCTCGGTCAGGGCGTTGTAGACCGGGACCGAGGCGCCGGCCGCGAATTGGACCAGGTCGTCGTGGACGGCGAAGCGGGCGGCGATGCCATCGACGTAGCGGCTCATGATCGCCGCCGTGTCGGCCAGAGTCTCGCCGCGGGTCAGTTGCAGCTCGTGGGTGCCGAGGAAGGTGGCGTGGCCGCCAAGCTGCTCCATCCCGGCCTGAAAGGCGTTCCGGGTCCGGGTGCTGGGATGCTGGAAGATCATGCCCAGCGTCTTCCCCGCCAAGTAGGGGTGCGGCTCACCCTGCCGGCGTTGCTCCTTCAGCCAGGCCGCCGTCGCCAGCAGGCCGGCGATCGCCACCGCCGTCAGATCGGTGTCGGCGAGGACGCTCCGGCCCGGTAGCCGCGCCGCCGCCACGAAGCCGGGCAACGCCGCGATACCGACGGTCTCATCGCCATCGTCGCCAGCTCGTTTCAGTTCTTCGGCCGATCCCAACACGCTCATCTCGTCAACCGTCTCAGTGCGCTCGATTCGGCGTGCAGAGGGTATGCAGCAGAATCGCCTTGTGCAGGTGGAGCCGGTTCTCCGCCTGATCGAAAATGACTGATTGGGGGCCGTCCGCGACCTCGGCCGCGACTTCCTGGTCCCGGTGCATCGGCAGGCAGTGCATGAAGACGGCGTTCGGCCGGCCGGCGGCCATGACCGCGTTCGTCACCTTGTAGGGGGCCAGCGCCACCGCCCGCGCCGGGCCGTCCTTTTGCCCCATGCTGACGTGGACATCGGTGTAAATGGCGTCGGCATCCGTGGCCGCCGCCAGCGGGTCGTCGCTGATCCTGACCGTGGCGCCGCTGCTCGAGGCCAGCCAGGAGGCGTGCTTGACGACCTCGGGATCGGGCTGGTACGCCGCCGGCGCCGCGACCGCCAGGTTGACCCCCATCGCGGCGCTGGTCAGCAACAAGGAGTGGCACATGTTGTTGCCGTCGCCCAGGTAGGCCAGCTTCAAGCCCGCCAGGCTGCCACACCGTTCTTGCAGCGTCAGCAAATCGGCCAGCGCCTGGAGCGGGTGGCTCTTGTCGGTCAAGCAGTTGAAGACCGGGATGCTGGCCGCGCCTGAAAGCTGGAGCAGGTCATCGTGGGTGGAGACCCGGGCCGCGATGCCATCGACGTAGCGGCTGAGCACCTGGGCGGTGTCGGCAATCGTTTCGCCCCGCTTCATTTGCAAGTCGTTGACGCCGAGGAAGATGGCCTGGCCGCCGAGCTGGGCCATGCCGGCCTCAAACGAGACCCGGGTCCGCGTGCTGGGGTGCTGAAAGAGCATGCCGAGCGTTTTGCCGGGCAGGTAGTTGTGGGGCTTGCCGTTCTGGCGCAACTTCTTCAGCCGGGCCGCGGTCTCCAGCACCTCGCTGATCTCGTCGCGGGCCAGATCGGTGTCGTTGAGTACGCTCCGGTTCCGCAGCCGGGCGCTGATCGTGAAGGTGCCGAGCTTGCCCTCGACCGGGCCGCCGAGCGAGATGACGCGATCGGCCAGCGGCTCGATCACCGGTTTCGGCACGGGATGGAGATCGGGCGAGATGGGTTGGGGAAACGACGGGCTGGTCGCGGCGGACGACTCGTGCATCTGGGGCTCCCTTCGGATGCGGACGTTCAGCGAACGTCCGGCGCCGGCGGATCCAGTGATCCAAACCGGTCCGAAGGGACGAGAGTCATGCGCTCCCGCGGTACCACCCTTCTTGCACGGGGGTCGAGCCCGACCCCCGGCCGCTCTCGGCTGTTGATGACGTGGGAGCCACCCACCCGGACCTACTTGCGCGCCGCTCGCGGTGATGAACCGCGGCCAACGGCTTTCTTCGGCCGGTCGCTCAGGAGCGCGTTCGGGAGCTTGCCGCCGGTCCCGGGCTTCCACCATCCCCGGTTCGCTCTGGCGCGTGGGCTCCGTACTCTTCTCCGTTGACGCGAGAAACGAGGCGAGATCCAGCGTCGCCGGCTGGCGACCGCTGGCCGTACTACAAAGCGCTGACGATTCCGCGAGGCGGCTGTCAGCGCGTCGGACGGGACCGACGCGCCAGCCGCCACAGCGGAGAGCGGGAGGGGGTCTCCCGGTCTCGCGTCGTGAGATTCCTCATCTCAGCATCTCCACGTCCTGCTCCTGTAGCCGGCAATCACGCCAGGCGGCAACGTTTTGACCGAGTCCAAACAGGCGAATGAAGCCTTCGGAGTCTGCCCGCTGATACACATCGCCGGCCCCGAATGGCGCCAGGTCCTCGTCGTAGCGGCCGATTGGCGACCGCCGGCCGACCGCGTGACAGGCACCCTGGTCGAGCTTCAACCGGACTTCGCCGGTCACCGGCTCCTGCGTCTTGGTGACGAAGGCATCCAGCGCCTCGCGTAGCGGCGAGTACCAATGTCCAGTATAGACCACATCGGCGTAGATGTGCGCGAGCAGATCTTTGAGCCGCATCGTCGCCTTGTCAAGCGTCCGATGCTCCAGCTCGCGATGGGCAGTCGTCAGCAAGGCGCCGCCCGGTGATTCGTAGACGCCGCTGCTCTTCATCGCGACCAGCCGGTTCTGCCACGGATCGACCCGGCCAACGCCGTGGGCACCGCCCAGCTTGTTCAGGACGCCGGCCAGGTCGACGGCATCCAGCCGCTGGCCATCAATCATCACCGGCGTGCCCCGCTCGAAGGTCATCGTTACCCGCGCCGCCGGCTCCAGCGCCACCGTCAGCCCGTGGGCAGCGGCCGGCGGCTCCTGCCAGGAGTCTTCACGCGGGCTGCCGTCGTGGCAGAGGGGCCAGGGATCGCCGTCAATCGAGTACATCCTGGCCGTCGTCGCGGTGACCGGGATGCCGTGCGCTTCGGCGTAGGCGATGGCGTCCTCCCGCGACCGAATGTCCCACCTCCGCGCTGGAGCGATGACGCGCAGCATGGGGGCCAGCGCCTGGTAGGTCGGCTCGAACCGGTCCTGGTCGTTGCCCGTCCCGGCGCCGCCGTGCGCCAGCGCGTCGCACCCCTCCCGCAGGGCGATCTCGACCTGGTGCTTGGCGATCAACGGCCGCGCCATCGCGGTCCCGAGCAGGTACGATCGCTCGTGGGCGGCCCCGGCCCGCACGGTCGGGTAGACGTACTCGGTCAAAAACTCGTCGCGTAGATCGAGGACGTAGCACGTCGAGGCTCCGCTCGCCAGCGCCTTGGCCTCCACCCCGCGGAGGTCGCCCGGCTGCCCGACATCGGCGGCGACGGCGACCACCTCGCAGTCGTAGCGTTCCTTCAACCAGGGAATGCTGCACGAGCTATCGAGCCCGCCGGAGTAGGCGAGGGCGACTTTCTTCGGCGCGGACTCGTCGGACAACGACAGGGCGGGGTTCAACCGAACGGGGGCCACGGGCACGCTCCCTACATCATGTGCAGTACCAACATCGGCGCGGGACGCCGGCGAACCGGCGCCATCTGCTCAGGCCAAACGGGATCGCCCGGTTCGGCAGGTACGGCAACGGAGAGGGCAGCGGTGGCGGGTATGGGCCGTGGATACCATTGCGGGGTGGTCTCCAGTTTCAAGCTTTGTATCGGATCATCGCGATGGTGACCCAAATCACGGAACGACTTTCACCTTAGCGGCGGCTCGAACCGATGTCAAGATAAACGTACAGGCCGAAAAAAGACCGGGCTCGACTCCCAATTTCGACGTGCCCAAACGTCACCGGGGCCGCCGGATGTTCCCGCTTCACGAGTTCGGTTCCGCAAATCGTGTCTGGGGAAACGGCCATGGCCGCCTTTGTCGTGGGCAACGAGATGGCGTTCGACCGGGAGCGCGGGTTTGTCGCCTGAGGGCCGAAGGTCCCTGGATCATGCCGTCGTTCGAGTTTGACGAGCGTCCCTGTTGCCGGTAGGGTGCCGCCTGTTCGTCAAGCAAGTTGAGGACGGGACCAGGAGGCAACCGTGGCCGCGATCCGTACGCTCTACCTCGTCAACCACAGTCACACCGACATTGGGTTCACCGACTACCAGGACCTCTGCTTCCGCCAACATCAGGAGTTTATCGACCAGGCCCTTGACCTGATCGAGACCACCCAAGGCTACCCCGCCGAGGCCCAATACCGGTGGACCTGCGAGGTCACGGGGATGACCGAAAAATGGTTCCAGCGGGCCTCGCCAGCGCGGATCGAGCGGTTCCAGCACTGGAACCGGCTCGGCTTCATCGATGTGGCGGGGATGCAGTACAACCACACCCCGATGCAGACCATCGAGCAAATGATTCGAAGCCTCTACCCGATCCAGCGCTTGCGCGATGGGTACGACCTGGCGATCTCGACCGCGATGCAGTGCGATGTTAACGGCATCAGCTGGCTGTACGCCGATCTCTTGCCCCAAGCCGGGGTCGAGCTGGTGACGATGGCGGTCAACCCGTTGCGGGGTAACGTGCCGAAGCCGCTCCCCGGCGCCTTCTGGTGGGAAGGCCCGGCCGGCAACAAGGTGCTGGCCTGGAACGGCTTCCACTACCTCTGGGGCCGTAGCATCGCCAAGCTCGGCGACTGGCGCTTCGTCGACGAGTCGCTGCCGCCGATCATCGCCGGTCTGGAAGCATCGGACGACTACCCGTTCGATTTTCTCTACGCCCAATCGACCCATCCGATCCGCGTCGACAACGGGCCGCCCGACCGCCGGATGCCCGATTTCGTGCGCGACTGGAACGCCCAGGGCCGCGCCCCGCGGCTGGCCTTCACCACGCCGGCGGCACTAAACCGGATGCTGCGCGACGATTACGCCGGCCTGATCCCGACCCGGCGCGGCGACTGGCTCGACTGGTGGGCGGACGGCGTCGCCTCCAGCGCCTACGAGACCGGGGTCAGCCGCGGCACCCACGAGCATCTGGCGATGGCCGAGCTGATCGGCAGTTGGTTGACGAGCGAAGGGCGCCCCATCTGGAGCGCGGAGCGGGCCGCCCACGCCTACGAGCAAGCCACCCTCTACGACGAGCACACTTGGGGCGCCTTTGCCAGCGTCGCCGCCCCGAACTCGCTTTGGACCAAGTCGCAGTGGAGTCGCAAGGCGAACTACGGCTACACCGCATCGGCCGAAGCTCTCGATCTGCTCAGCCAAGGCGCCCGCGTCCTGGCCTCCACCGTGGCCGAGCAAGATACCGAAGGGATGTTCAATCTCGGCGACCTCGAGCCACGGGCGGCGTATCCCGCGCCGCGGGCCGATTCGTTGCTGGTCATCAATACCCTGCCATGGCCGCGCCCGGTCCACGTAACCGAGCCGGAGCAGCGCGGACGGGCGGCGCCGGCCGGGGTCCTGGAATGCTTCTTCCCGCGCGATGTGCCGTGGGGCGGCGACCGGCCGGGCACCCCGATGCGGGTGGTCAGCGGCGAGGTGCCGGGCTTCGGTTATGCCTTCCTGCCCCTCTCCTCCCAACCCTCCGCCAGCGACCTCGTCGTATCGGCCAACACGATTGAGAATGCGCACTACCGGGTCCGGATCAATCCTGAGACGGGCGCCATCGGCGAATGGCTCGACAAGACGCTGAACCACGATTTTGCCGGCACCTACCAGGATTGGGGCATCGGCCAATACATCTACGAGCGAGTCGACTCGCCGGAGGATCGCCAAGCCCTCTTCTGGGGCGACTTCTCGATGGAAGACTTCGGCTATGGCCGCACCGATACCCCATGGCAACGGTGGACGGCCTCAAATGTCACCATCGGCGAGCCGGCGATCGCGCACGGCCGGGCGACGATCGCGGTGACGATCGAGGCGCCCGGCCTTCGCGGCGCCCGCTGCGTCTACGCCCTCGAGAGCGGCGCCAAGTCGCTGGCGATCGACTGGCTGCTCGACAAGGAGCATCAGACCGGGATCGAGGCGGTCTTCGTCGCCTTCCCGTTCAACCTCGGCGCCCCACGGTTTCGGGCCGACATCAACGGCGTTCCCTTCAGCCCCAACGAGGACCAACTTCCGAACACCGTGCGCGATTGGTATCCGATCGGGCGCTGGGTCGATGTCAGCGACGGCGAGCGCGGCGTGACCATCGTGCCGCTCGACGCCCCGCTGGTGCATCTGGGCGGCATCACTACCGGCAAGTGGGCGAAGGAGTTGGAGCCGGACGGCCCCACGATCATGTCCTGGGCGCTGCACAATCATTGGATGGTCAACTTCAAAGCGTCGCAAGGCGGCGAGATCCCGCAACGCTACCGGCTGACAACCCACGCCGGGGCTTGCGATGATGCCGCCGCCGCTCGCTTCGGTGCCGAGCAAGCGACGCCGCCGGTCGTCCTCCGCGATTACCTCCGCACCGGACCGGAAACCGGCCGCTTCCTCGATCTGCCGGCGGGTGCCCCGGTGTTGGTCACCGCCAAGCCGGCCGAAGATGGCGACGGCGTCATCGTCCGGATCCAGAACCTCGCCGAGCGTGAGCTGACCGTGCCACTCTCGTTTCCCGGCCCGGCGCCCGTCTCCGCCGCGATGGCCTCACCGGTCGAGATAGATGAATCCGAGCTCAATGTCGCGGATGGTATCGTCCCGGTGAACGTAGCGGGGCGGGCGATACAGTCGGTACGGGTCCGGTTCGCTGGATAGGAGATGGTGTTCTCGGCACGGTCTCCACCGCAAGCCAAGCTCGGGGATTTGTTCCCGAGCTTGGCTGAGGATGGCAACATTGCCGTCAGCCCGCGTTGTCAAGATGATCCGCGTACCAGAGGCGGACAACGCTTGCTACGCCGTTGCCCGTAGCCCCCGGACGAAGACCCGTTGGACCGAGAAGAAGAGGATGAAGGTCGGGATCGAGACCAGCAGGGCGCCGGCCAGCGCCACCGGGGTGCCGGTGCGGGCGTATTGCCCTTGCAGCGCCGCCAGGGCGGCCATGATCGGCCGGATGCTCTCATCCCGCGAGAGGGTCAGGCCGAAGAGGAGGTCGTTCCAGATCCAGGTGAACTGGAGGATGAAGACCGTGGCGAAGGCATTGAGCGAGAGCGGGATGAAGATGTGGCGGAAAATCGTGAGCGCCGTGGCGCCGTCGAGCCGGGCGGCCTCCGCCATTTCGGGTGAGATCGAGACAAAGTGGTTGCGGATGACAAAGGTGCCGAATGGGATCGCGATCGCGGTGTAGACCAACAGCATCCCGACATGGGTGTTGTAAATGTTCCAGCCGACAAACAGGGTGTAGAGCGGCGACAGGTACATCTGAAACGGAAAGATCGTGCCAAGGTAGATGAGCATGAACCAGAGGAATCCGTGCCGGACCCGGAGCGAGACGATGGCATAGGCGGCAAAGGCGGCGCCGAACACGGAGAGCAGCCCGCCCGCGATCGCGTAGAAAGCGGTGCTGCCGATCGCCTGGCCCAGCTTGGTGACCTCCAGAGCTTGCTGGATGTTGATGCCCAGGGCGAACTCGGTCGGCGGCAGCCAGCGCTCTTTCCGGGCGTACTCCTCGGACGAGGTCGCGGCGTTGATGAGCACCAGGTAGAGCGGGATGATCCAGACCGCGGCCAGGGCCAGGAGCAGGGCGGGACGCAAGACGGACAGTACCCGCGGCATGGCTCGCCTAGGCTCCTTTCAGCGACCGCTGGAGATAGAGCCAGGAGATAGCGACCACGATCACGCTCAGCACCACCGCGATCGCGGCGCCGTAGCCATGGCGGAAGAGGACGAAGGTCTCCCGGTACATGGTCACCGCCAGTGTCTCGGAGGAGCGGTACGGTCCGCCCTGGGTCATTACCCAGATGATGTCGAATGTCTTGAGGCTATTGACCAGCGAGATGCCGATGATGACCACCGTCATTGGCCGCAGCAGCGGCAGCGTCATGTCGCGGAAGAGCCGCCACCCCTCGGCCCCGTCGAGCCGGGCCGCTTCGATCGGATCGGGCGGGATCGTCTGCAAGCCGATCAGGAAGAGCAGCAACGAGACGCCCATCGACTGCCAGGTCGAGGCCACGATCATCGACCAGGTGTTCAGCGGCGGGGTCAGGAGCCAGGATTGCGTCCAGTCCCCCAGGCCGATCACCGTCAGCATGTCGTTCAGCGCCCCATCGCGCAGGAGCAGGAACTGCCAGACGGTGGCGATCGCGGTCCCCGACAGGGCGTAGGGCAACAGGAACGGGATCCGGTAGAAGGCGCCCCCTTTGAGGCCGTGACTGAGCATCGCGATCAGGAGGCCGATCCCGACCGGCAGCAACAGGGTGCCGACCACCCAGAGCATCGTGTTGGTGAAGGAGCCGAGCAGGATCGGATCGCTGAGCAGCGCGCGGTAGTTGGCGAGGCCGACCCAGTTCGCGTCACCGATGCCGCCGAAGTCCGTAAAGCTGAGGTACGCGCTACGGAGGAAGGACCAGAGGAGAAAGATGCCGACAATGGCGAGCGCCGGCAGCAGGAAGAGATACGGCGTGACCGCGGCCCAGAGTCTGGTCCCGCCCGCCACGTCCCGCGCTGGCCGCGCCGCCGCCTCTCGTGTCAATTGCGCCATCGCGACATCGCTCCAAGACCTCGAGGGCAAGCTCGGGGCTAAAGCCACCGAGCTGAAAGCACAACACCCAGAGGGTACCCGCCCTGAAGGGCGCTCCGATGAACCCTGGCGACGCGGTCATTCGCCGCTGTTGCCAACAATAGCGCCAAATATCCATGCACAGCCGGCTTTAGCCGGGTTTGTGAATTCAGCTCGGGGATTTATTCCCGAGCTTGGCCAAGCGGACACCTCGCTTCACCTTCGCATGCCTGATTCATCCAGTGTCCTGTTCGTCGACGAGGTTGGGCACTGGATGAATCGGTCCCATGCAACCGTTACGCCTCGCGGGCCGCCCACTCGGTCTCGGCCAGGGTCTGAATTTGCTCGAGCACGCTCATCAGGTCGCCCGGATTGAGCATGAACTGGGCGAGGAAATCGACCGCGCCCTCGACGATCGGCACCGGCGACGCTTCCCAATACCGCTGGTAGAGCGTGTAGTCGTTCTCGGTCAGGTTCGCCAGCAGCCCGTTCAAGACCGGGTTGTCGCTGGTGGCGGTCGGGTTGGCGGGAGCATCGCCCAGGAAGTTCGTCCAGGCGGTCTGCGCCTCGGGCGAAACCCACCAGGCGGCCATTTCTCGCGCCGCTTCCTTGCGCTGGCTGTTGAGAGCGACCGCGATCGCCCCGGTCTCGACGATGCAGACGTTGTCCGTCACGTCCGGGTTGATGTTCGGCATGATGAAGATGTCGAAATCTTCACCCGGTACCAGCTCGGAGGCGAGCAGGGTGCTCTGGTACCAGCTCCCGATCGGGATCATCGCCAGCTCACCCTGGGCGAACAGGCTCGGCCAGTCGTTGTCCATCGTCGTATCGAACGAGGTGAAATACTCCGCCTCGATCAGGCTCTGCCACGTTTCCATCGCCTGCACCGCGGTCGGATCGGTGTAGCTGGCCTCGCCCGCGGTGAGTGCCTGGTAGAAGGCCGGATCGGTCCGCAGCACCATCTCCTCGAACCAGATGAAGCTCGGCCAGCGGCCATCCTGCGTTGCGGCGAAGGGGGTGACCCCGGCCGCCTTGAACGTCTCCGCCGCCCCCAGGAACTCGTCCCAGGTGGTTGGCACGCTCAACCCATGCTCGTCGAAGAGGCGCATGTTGTAGAAGACACCCCAGTACGAGACGTTGCCGGGAATGGCGTACTGCGCCCCGTCGAAGGTGAAGCCGCCGTTGAGCGACTCCGGTAGGTTGCCGGCGGCGATGGCTTCGCTCCAGATGTCGGAGAGATCTTCGAGGACGCCGGCGGTATAGAGGTCCTCGATCCGGTAGCCGGACCACCAGGTGAAGAAATCGGGCGGATCGTTGGACGGCAGCGCCGGCAGGATCGCCGCCTGGTAGGAGGTGGTGTCGGGGAACCCGCTCACCTCCCAGTTGACGCCGATCTCCTCTTGCGCCATGTCGCCCAGTTGCTCGAAGAATCCCTGCCAGGGAGTCTTGTCGTGAAAGAAGGTGAGCACGGTGTCATCTTGGGCCCGCGCCGGCGTCGCCCCGAACCGACCGAGGCCGGCGGCGAGACCGAGCCCGGCGCCGCCCTGCAGCAGGCGCCGCCGATTCGCGTGCATCCGCGGCATTCCGTGCAGCCCGAGCCGTCGCAGCGCTCGGTCGTGTGACTCTGCCATGATCGTTCCTCCCGCCATCTGGCGTCGATGCGTCGCTGAGCCCCGTCGCCCAGTTCTCAGGGCGCTCCGACCGCTGACCCATGTCCTCGATCAGGCGCCGACCGCTGCCGAAGAGATCTAATCACTAGCTGACTCCCTGCATCATAGAAGTCACCGTTCCGTCTTGTCAACTGGTCACGGCTTCGCCGCGCCTTGATCGTGGCCGCCGGTTGACAGCGGCGGCGGCGGCTCCTACAGTGTCCTCGATGCGGATAGATGATTAGATCTCTTTGCCAGCATTCGGTGTCGTCGCGTCGCGTCGTGCGTTGCCAGGGACCGCGCCATGCCTACTCACTTGCCACGCCTGCAACCGCCGGCGTCTCGACCAAATCTCTCCGCCTACCTGGCTCAACAAATCCTGGACCTGATCCGGGAGCGTGACCTGGCGCCCGGCGATCGGTTGCCCACCGCCAAGGCCCTGGCCGAGCGGTTCAGCGTCGCCACCCCCACCCTGCGTGAGGCCCTGCGCCGGCTCCAGGCCACCGGCGTGGTCGATATCCGGCACGGCTCCGGCATCTATGTCCGCCAGGATCGGGAGCGGTTGATGCTGTCGAATCCACACTCGGGCACCCTGGAGCACTACACCGTCCTCCAGGTGCTCGAAGCGCGCGCCCTGATCGAGCCGCATCTGGCGGACCTGGCGGCCCGCCACGCCACGGCGGACGAGCTCCAGACGATCACCGGGGTCGTCCACGATGGCCAGCAACTGCTGGCCCGTGAGGATGAGCGCTATTTTCAGATCAACGCCCGGTTCCACACCGCGATCGGCCGGGCCTCGGGCAACCTGATTCTGGCCCAAATCGTCGAGTCGCTGGCCGAGCTCTATTCCGCCGAGCTCCACGCCGTCGATCCCGACCGCACCCTGGAAGCCGTCCGCGCCAGCGACCACCTCGACCACGTTCAAGTGCTGACGGCGATTCATGCCAGGGATGGCGAGCAAGCTCGCCGCGCTATGCTCCAGCACCTGCATCGGGTCCGCTCCCGGCTCGACCGCCAACTGCTGTTTGAAACCAACCATGAGGTCAGCTAACGACGACGACCGCGCGATATGACGAATCGAAAGGACGGAGGCATGCCACGCCGGCTCGACCCGCATCGCCACTGGCATTCGAATGATGCCCGCGAGGAGTTGCTGGCCTCGGCGCCCGCCACCGAGCTGGCCGTCGCCGGCACCACGGTCCGGGCGACCGCGGTGCCTCTCTTTCGCCGGTCGACGGCCGGCGGGTTGGACCAGGCGATCCGGTTGCTGGCGAGCGCCGAACGGCCAGACCAACCAGTTGTTGTGGTGGTTCGGGCCGGTGACGTCGTCCTTGACCAAGTCACGCTCGATCCGGGCGCCACCGGCATCGCTCATCTCTTTGTGCCCGAGGTCGAGGACGCCACACCCTATTGCCTGGTCGCCGTCGATGCTTCGGGCGCCACCAGCACGGCCACGATCGAGGTTCGGCCGCAACGGAAGTGGTCGGTCTATCTGATTCACCATTCTCACTTCGATTACGGTTACACCGATCCCCAGGCGATCGTGATGGAGCAGCAGCTTCAGTATCTCGACGCCGCCATCGACCTGGTCGCCGCCACGGACGACTGGCCGGACGACGCCAAGTTCCGCTGGAACGTGGAAGTCACCTATCCCCTGCAACAGTGGCTCGCCGCCCGTCCCCCGGCGGCGCGGGACGAATTCTTCGCTCAGGTCAAGGCGGGCCGGATCGAAATCAATGCCCTGCCGTTCAGCATGCACTCCGAGGTCTACTCGATTGACGAGCTGGCATGGGGTCTCCGTTTCGCCGATGAGCTGCGGCGGCGGCATGGGGTGGAGATTGTTTCCGCCATCCAGTCCGACGTCCCCGGCCACACCATCGGCCTCCTTAATCTGCTGACCGATGCCGGGATCCGGTACTTCTCGGTCGCGCACAACTATGCCGGCCGCTCGGTGCCGTTCCTGACCGGCGGCCAGGAGCTGGCCCGGCCGTTCTACTGGCGGGCCGCCGATGGCAAGCGGTTGTTGGTCTGGTTCACCGACACGCCCCACGGCGTCTCGTACATGGATGGCAACATGGCGGGTCTGGCCGAGGGCGAGGCGATCGCGCGCGATGTGCTGCCGGACTATCTGCTCGCCCTGGCCGAACGGCCCTATCCCTACGGCCGGCATGCCTTTGGCTGGCACGACCTGCCAAGCGGGATGCCGGTCACGAAGCAACCGTATGCCGGCGACATCCTGCACTTCCGGGTCCAGGACACGATCGCCGATAACGCCCCGCCCAGCTTGACCATCGCCGAGACCGTCCGCGACTGGAACGAGCGGTGGGCCTTCCCGCGGCTGCGGCTGGCCACCAATCGCGAGTTCTTCGAAGCGGCCGAAGCGCGGGGCGGCGACCAATTCGCCACGTTCGAAGGCGATTGGACCGATTGGTGGGTGGACGGCGTCGCCGCCGACGCCTTGCCGCTCGGGGTCAACCGCCGGGCCCAGGGTACGCTGCGCACCGCCCAATCCCTGCATGCGCTCGCCGATGCCCTGGGCCAGCCGCGAGAGCCAAGCGTCGCGCCGGCGGTGGATCAGGCGTACGAAGATCTCGCGCTCTTCGACGAGCATACGTGGGGCTCCTCCGACCCCTGGAAAGACGGCTTGGAGCGCGGCGCCTCCGGTACCCTGCAACGTACCCGCAAGGCCGCCTTCGCCCATACCGCCAGTGAGCGGACGGGGATGCTGCTCGATTTCGGGCGCCGCCGCCTGGGCGAGGCGTTTCACCCCGCTGCCGGCGCCCTCGCCTCGGTCATCATTGTCAACCCGAGCTCGTGGCCGCGGACCGACCTGGTCCGGCTCCTGGTGCCGGCGGCGCGGGTGCCTCCCGGTGAGCGGGTGATCGTCATTGATGCCGCCACGGGCGAGACCGTGCCGGCGACGTGGGAGCCGCAAGCGAACCCAAGCTTTCGGGCCAAAGGGCAGTGGCTGACCTTCCGGGCGGAGGCGATCCCCCCGGTCGGCTACGCCCGCTTCGACCTCGTCGCCGGAGCCGGCCAGGATACGGGGAGCCGGCCCGAGCCGGACCCATTCGCGCTTGAGACCGACCTGTACCGGGTGGAAATGGACCCCAAGGATGGCTTCATCGCCTCGATCCGCGATCGCGAGTCCGGGCGCGAGCTGGTAAACAGCGATGCTCCGTTCGGCTTCAACGAATACATCTACGATACCTACACCAGCGGCGCCGAGTTCAACCACCTCTCCGGTCGCATCCAGGCGCTGGACCTCTCCCTCGTCGGCGACCGCGTTACCAGCGGCAACGCCTCGATCGTCAATCGCCGCTCGACCGCCACCGGTGAGCACGTCACCCTGCGGCTCGTGGCCGAGGGCAGCCACTGGCTGGAAACGACCATCTCGCTGCCGCATGGCGTGAAGCGGATCGACATCGCGAACCGGATCCAGAAGATCGCCACCCGAAAGAAGGAGAGCGTCTACGTCTCCTTCCCCTTCGCGGTCAACGATCCCGACCCCGAATATGAGATTACCGGCGGCGTCACGTCGCACGGGGCGCCCCACATCCCCGGCTCGGCCCGGCACATGCTCGCCGTCCGGCATTGGGTCGCGCTCCGGGACGAGCGGGGGGCGGCGGCCTGGGCCACGCTGGAGGCGCCGCTGGTTCAATTCGGCAACATCGCGGTGCCGTATGCGCCGTTCCCAACCACCATCCCCGAGGATCGCGCCAACCCCGCCACGATCTACTCCTGGCCGCTCAACAACATTTGGGATACCAACTTCCCCATCGAGCAAGGCGGCGAGATGGTCTTTCATTACGCGGTCGCCAGCGATCCCGATCTCGGTTCCCGTGAGCTCGGCAGCCAGACCGCCGCCGCGCTCACCACGCCGCTGGTGGGCATCGTGGCGCCGGACCGGCGACCGGCGCCGTCCCGCGCGCTGCCGGCCCGCGGCAGCTTCTGCACCGTCTCCGACCCGCTGGTGCAAGTGATCCACCTGGCGGCCTCGCGGCGCGACGACGGCCTCGTCGCCTATCTCCATTCGCTGGCGCCGGAACCGGTCGAGGTCGCGGTCTCCTTCCCCGCGCTCGATGTCCGGCGGATGGTCGCCGGCAGCTTCCTCGAACGCGAGTTGGTCGAGCTGTCCCCGGTCGATGGAATCGGCCGCGTTCGTCTCCACCCTGGCGACCTCATCACCGTCGGTGTCATCCTTGGCGACGACCGGGCGGGGTGAGCCTGGCGGGATGCGGAGGGAGGACCAACGATGGCATGGATACTCGTGATCGTGGCGGGGCTGCTCGAAGTTGTCATGGCCTTGTCGCTCAAAGAGAGCCAGGGGTTTTCCCGCCTCTGGTGGAGCGTGTCGTTCGTCGTCTTCGCCGTTGCCAGCTTCGGCCTGCTGTCGCTGGCGCTGCGGACCCTGCCGGTCGGCACCGGCTATGCCGTCTGGACCGGTATCGGCGCCGCCGGCACCGCCCTGCTGGGGATGGCGCTCCTCGGTGAATCGCGTGATCTTCCCCGCCTGGCGGCCATCGCCCTGATCGTTTCCGGCGTGGTCCTGCTCCAGGCCACGAGCGCCGGCCACTAGGCCGCCTCGCCGCCTGGTCCGGCGCCGGGACGGGCTGGTACGATTCGGCGCGCCCGGCCGCGTGGTGAAGGCGCCTGCCCGAACGCTGGTGCTCGCGTCCTGACACGGGATTATGGCCAACCGCGGCCGGCAATGCCGGTACCTGGTTCCAGGAGAAACGATGTCCGTCCAAGTCGCGCTTCTCCGCGCCATCAACGTCGGCGGCACCACGAAGCTGGCGATGGCTGATCTCCGTCACATGCTCAGCGCGATCGGCTTCAACGATGCCAAGACACTGCTCCAAACCGGCAACGTCGTCTTAACGAGCGAGGCGGTAACCGGCCTCGAGCTCGAGCGCCTGCTGGAATCCGAAGTCGAGCGCCGCCTCGGCCTCCGCACCGACGTTATGGTGCGATCCGCCCCAGATTGGAGTGATCTGGTCGAGAACAACCCCTTTCCCGACGCCGCGACAAACGACCCCGCGCATCTGGTAGTTATGTTCCTTAAGCAGGCGCCGGCACCGGAGGCGGTGGACCTGCTGCGGGAGGCGATCAGAGGACCGGAGATCGTCTCCGCCGTGGACAGGGAACTGTACGTCATCTATCCGGACGGAATAGGCAGATCCAAGGTAACCACCAAGGTCATCGAGTCGACGCTGCGGACGCGGGGCACCGGGCGCAATTGGAACACCGTCCTCAAGCTGGCGACCCTGGTCGCCGGCTGATCGTGGCTACCTTGGACGGCGGGAAGGATGCGGCGGTGCGGACGGTGCTCTTTTATCGTGATTTTCGCCTGTTCCGCGGCGGGCACCTCAAAACGTGGGACTATTTCAACCATGTGTTGGCTTCACCCGACTTCGTCCCCCGGATCGCTTTCTCGGAGAAGACGCGCTGGGATGCCACGAATCCCTGGGTGAACGCCAGGAACTACGTTGTCGACTGGCACCGGTTCCGCCATCCCGATCTCTTCTTCATCGGCGGCGCGAGCTGGCCGATGGTGGATGCGCACCCGGACGCGGGGCCCGATATTCCGGTGCTCAATATCATGCAGCATGTGCGGCACGCCGATGCCGAGATCAAGCGCTACGCGTTCCTCGGCCGAAAGGCAATCCGCATTTGCGTCAGCGCCGAGGTGGCGCGGGCGGTGACCGCGACGGGGCTGGTCAACGGTCCGGTGGTGGTGATCCCGAATGGGACCGATGTCGAGATCGTGCCCGCCGGCGCCGGACCGGACCGACAGGTCGACCTGCTGATCGTCGCCACGAAGCAACCGGACCTGGGCCGCATCCTAGCCGAGCGGTTGGCGCGAGACGGACGCCGGATTGAGCTGTTGGCCAAGCGCCTGCCGCGGACCGCGTTCCTGGCCAGCCTCCGCGCGGCGCGCGCCGCGCTCTTTCTCCCCAACGAAACGGAAGGGTTCTACTTGCCGGCGTTAGAGGCCATGGCCGTGGGCACGCTGGGAATCTGCCCGGACGTCGTCGGCAACCGGTCATTCTGTCTACCGGGACAGAACGCCTTTCGGCCTCGGTACGCGGTTGAGGAGTTGGTGCGAGAGACGGAATTGGCACTGGCGCTACCGCCGGCGGCAGCGTGCCAACTGCTCGAGCACGGCCGGCGGACGGCGGCGGCCCACGACCTGCAGGGCGAGCGGCGGGCGTTCCTGGACCTGTTGCATAATGTCGATCAACTTTGGTAGGAGCGGCGCGGGGCCGGTCCGCTCGCTCGATAAGGCAGCCGATGGATAGCAGTGTCACGCCACCGGCCCCGCCCGAGCGTCCCGACCCGCCGGCCCACAACCTGGCGACCGCCCATTCCCGGCAGCTCCCGGATGTTGTCATCATTGGCGCCCAACGCGGCGGCACGACATCGCTCTACCGCTACCTGACCGAACATCCGGAGATCGGGCCATCGCTGCGGAAGGAAGTCCATTTTTTCGACCGCTACTACGACAAAGGGCCGGAGTGGTATCTGGCCCACTTCCCGCTTCGCGGCGAATGGCCCCTCGTCGTTGAGGCCAGCCCATCCTATCTGTTCGCCCCGGCCGTGCCCCGGCGCATCCACGCCGCCTTGCCGGGCGCTCACTACATCGCCATGCTGCGGAACCCGGTCGATCGCGCCTATTCGCAGTATCAGCTGATGGTCCGGCGCGGCATCGAGTCGCTACCGTTCGCCGAGGCACTCGCGGCGGAGGGGACTCGTCTCCCCGGAACCGATAACCCGATGACGCTACCCTGGCGACATTTCTCGTATACCAAGCGCGGCCTCTACGCGGAGCAGCTCCAGCGCTGGCTGGCGGTGGTTCCTCGCGAGCGGCTCTCCGTGATTCGGAGCGAAGATTTCTATGCCGATCCGGCGGCCATCCTCGAACGGACGCTCACCTGGCTTGGCTTGCGATCAGTGATTCCAGACAGCCTCAAACCGTACCATCTTGCCGAGTATCCGGACATGGACGCCGCGACCCGGCAGCACCTCGCCGGGTACTTCGCGCCCCATAACCAGATGCTGTACGGCCTGATCGGCCGGGATCTGGAATGGGAGTAGCGTGGCGATCAACCGCGGCGTCACGTCGGGGCTCAGGCCGGCGCCGTCTGCTCTAGCTCACCCAGCAACTGCTCGACCTGCGCTTTGCTGTACGATTCCCAGTAGGCGCCATCGGTCTTCAGCAGGCGCTCGCCGATGCGCAGCATCTCCTGATGGTCGTATAGCTCGTTGGTGTTCCGGCTCGTGAGCGGCTCGTCGAGCCGCTCCGCCTCCGGCCGCACCACGCTCAACGCCCGTCCGCCAGACGCGACGAGCGCCTCGTACTTGATGATCGCTCCTTCCGGTAGATACCGGTGGAACTGTTCGAAGAACCAGCCAAGCAGACAAATCTGGCGGTCGAGCGGATCGTCGTAGCGGTCCATTCGCTCGTTCAGGTCGAGGGCGACCCGTCCCGCCGGCCCTGACCGGCCTCGCCGGAGCCCCGCCTCGATCGTTCCCCAGGAGGCGATCGTGGCCACGGGGTTGCGCACCAGGGCGTACACCGGAAACTGCTCGACCAGCCCCTCGAGCATCGGCGCGAAGCGATTGGTGTGCTTGATGACCAGCATGAACCGGTCCGAGAGCACTTTGTCGATGTCGATCTCACCCATGGCGTCGATCTTCGGTCGCATCCCCTTGGCGGAGCGGTCGCCGGCGAACGGGTTGTCGGGCACGACGCCATCGATGTTGCGCGACAGGGCCCGGCCACGCTCGTGAATCGACGTCCGCTGCTCATCGAAGAAGCGCTTGACGTCTTGCGCCAGGGCGTGATGGTCGGTCACATCGCTGTGCTCCACGCCTTGCATCGGCTCGTGGAGGGCGACCGTGTCCAGCAGCTTGTTGAGCAGGGAACAGGTCAGGGTCGTGCCCGAGCGCGGCAAGCCGGTCAGCACGACATCGATCTCATTCATCGTTCCACCCATGCGCCCCATAATCTATGCCCATCATATCGTACAGCCGCTGATTATGGGGCGCATAGTACTCTGCCAGCCGCGCCCGCGTTGCGTCCCCCATCCCTCCCCCATAGGTGCCCAGGTTATAGACCTCATACTCCGGCGGCTGCCACGGTTGCTGCCCAAGGAATTCGAGGCTCCGCGCCAGACCCTCTTGGGGCCGGGCGAAGAACGCCTCACTCTGCAGCACCAGGAGCTGCTCGCGAGGAAACACCGCCAGCCACCGCGTCAACTGGTCGGCGTACAGCCCGCGAGTCAGGTAGGAGGCATGTCGCCATTGCTCGCTTGACCGATCGGGCGCGGCGCGCAGCCGTTCGAGCTCCGCCGCGATCGCCTCCTCGAACGACAACGGCTCGAACTCCTTCCGCACATTCATCTGATATTGCGAGTAGGCGCGGTCAATTGGGTTGCGCAAGAGCACGATCAGCTTGACCTCCGGCACCGCTTCCCGGACCCGAGCGGGAACCTCCGGGTCGGACACGTAGCTCGTGCTCGCCTCGCCGACCACCGCGTGTTTGCCCTGCTGCGGGAAGTGGGCCAGATACCAGTCCATCCCCTTGGCGTAGAACCAGGAAAAGAAGTGGACCTCCTTGCGGACTGATCCCCCGACATCCGGGTGTTCGGTCAGGTAGCGATGAAGCGAGGTGGTGCCTCCCTTCTGCGCCCCAATGATGATGAAGCCGGGCGGCTGCCGGAGGTGGACGTCTCCGGACTCAAGCCGCCGCCACACCATTTTACGCATGCGCTTTTGGGGGTCACGAATCTTTTTCGTCACCATATGTTTCTCATTCGTTACCGCGCCAGTGCCGCCGGTTCGGCGGCGTGGGCATTTTGCCAAAGCCGATCGATGTTAGTCAGCACGTCGTGAAAGGCCCTCCGCTCCCGGCGCAAGCTATATCGTTCAGCCGTTTCCTGAGCATTCTCGCTCATCTGGCGCACCCGTTCCTCCGGCAGCGCCAACGCGGCTTCGGCGGCCGCGGCCAGCTCCTCAATCGCGAACGACGGAAGGAACGCATTATAGCCGGGGAGACAGAACGACCGGTTGCCGATGCAGTCGGGGCAGACGACGAGCGTGCCCGCCGCCAACCCCTCCAAGGCGGGGAGATAGAAGCCTTCGGTGTCGTTGGGCAGAAAGACGGTCACCCGGGCAGCCTGGAGTTGGCGCAGATACTCTGAGCGGTGTAGGCGCTCGGTCAGGAGATGAATCCGTCGGCCCGGCTGCTCCAAGCGGTCGCGGAGCCGGAGCCCAATGTCGGGTCGCTTTAAGGCGGCGATAAGGACATCAACCTCCGGCCCGTCGTCGTCTTTCGGGGGGAAGTCTCCAATGTCGATGCCGTTTGGAATGTCGAGCAGAGGACCCCGCACGAGGCCGGTCTGGCGCAGGGCCTCGCTTACTTCCTGCGCCACGCATACCCGAATTGCCCGTCGCGTCAGGTACTGGTAGCGATCGTTGTCCACATCCGCGTGATGCACATGTTGGACGAAGTTGATGACCGGGCTGTCGTCGCCCCAATCCGGATGCTGCTCAGCGAGCTCCCACTGCCGACCACCGACAAAGAAGACATCCACATGGAGGGAACGCCAGTCATCGACCACGTACTCGCGAGCGTTCAACCACGGATTCATCTCATCCCAGCGCGACCGCGCTGTGAACGTGATGCGGGGGGTGAAGCCGGGGGTGGCCAGCACATGGCCAAAATAGTCCCAAAGCTTGAGGTGAGCACCGCGAAAATTGCGCAGATTGCACTGAAAGAAAACGGTCCGCATTCACCTGACCTAAGAGTCCAGCCCACGACTCCAACAACGGAGCCCTCGGCAGTATAGCGTCTTCGTCGATGGTAGTATAGTGTCATCGTTCATCCGCGGTGTAGGACATATGGGGTATAGTTGTGAGCAGATTTCCGGTACGTAGGAGTTGGGCAAACGACTCCGGCCTCGATCGAGGGTCGATCACATGGAGAGTCGTGCGTTGTGGCGTGCATGCACGAGTCACAACGGAGCACAGCCGAGCGAGGAGTTAGGTAATGAGTGAATCAATGAGAGAGAAGGGAATCCGCAGACTACGAGGACTGGGGACTACGCGGGAACAGTCGCCCAAGCTATCTTCGAAAGAGCAATTCGACAACCGAGAGTACTGGGAGACTCGATATGCGACGTCCCCCAAGCGTGGGTCCGGCGTGGGATCCCGAGGCAAGCACCTTGAGAGCAA
>JALZJP010000080.1 GCA_030859715.1 Chloroflexota bacterium | reverse complement strand
GAACTGGATCCAATCGTCCCGCCGCGAGCTAGGACGGACTTCGGGTACGTTGTGGCGGAATCGGGGCTGGGCTTTCGCGACGCGCTGGAATAAATTCCGCGCTGAGCATCGAAAAGTCCTTCCAGGACTGAGCACGGGCGCCGGGTTCGCTCGCACCAATCGATTGGTCGAAAACCGCATGAGGCGGCAGCCGATGCCCTCCGGGACAGGCGAAGGCCACGGCAAGGAGTTTCGTCGGGAACTCGCGGGGTGACGTGGGGGCCGGATCGTTTCTCCGAACCGCCACGGTTCATCCGCAAGATTTCACATTGAAGCTCATGGTTTTCGACGGTGATCGCGTAATCGGGTCGAGGGTTCAATGGCACAGGCCGTATCACCCTATCCTGGTGGACAAGGACCACGGCGCGGCAGGCGTTTGCTCGGATGGTTTCCGGTCAGTTGGCTCTTTCTGTTGCCGACGGCTATTTTCTTTGTCGGCTGGCAGATTTACCCAATCGTTGAAGTCGCCCGGATCAGCTTTACCGATTACCAGTTCCTGCGCCTTGGGCAGCAGGTCAACTTCGTCGGGTTCGACAACTTCCGGCGGGCGCTGGCCGACCCGCTGTTGCAGCAGGGGCTGCTGCGGGCGGCGACCTTTACCGCCTTGTTCGTGCCCGGCATGATCTTCATCCCAATGTTCGTCGCCGTGCTCGTCGACCGGGTCGTCAATCAGAAGCTGGCGACGTTCTACCGGCTGGTGCTGCTGATCCCGGCGATGATTCCGGGACCGTTGGTCTTTGTCCTCTGGAAATGGATGTACGACCTCTACATCGGGCCGATCAACTGGGTCCTGGTGGATGTGCTCGGCATCTATACGATTCGCAATCAGCCCCAGTGGATCGGCGACCCCCAGCTCGTGTTCCCGTCGCTGGCGGTGATGGAATGGTGGTGGGGGCTCGGTTATCACACCATGTTCTTCTTGGCTGGCTTGGCGGTCATCTCGAAGGATTTACCAGACGCGGCGCGGGTAGACGGCGCCAACGAGTGGCGCATGTTCTGGGATGTGACCTTTCCACGACTCTTGCCGATCGTTCTGGTCCTGGTGGTGCTCAGGTTCGGCACGGCGATGGCGATCATCGACGAGTACCTGATTATGGGCGCGTTTCAACGGGACCGACCCACCTACACCTGGACCGTCTACATGTTCGAGACCGCATTCGTCACGGGCGACCATAACCAGAGCTATGCGGCGGCCATTGGCTGGATCGGCGCGATCGCGATGCTCGTGGTCGTTGCCGGCCTGTTCTACGTATTTCGATCTCGAGACTGAGGTACACGATGGCGACCCGAGAGCTGACCGCACCAGCAACCCATGTCTCGCCGCGCGCGACCTCGGTCGCGGAAACGTGGCGACCGCGCCGGGGACCCTCGCTGGGGACCGTGCTCCGGCACCTGACGCTGATCGTGTTCTGCGTCATCATCCTGTTCCCAATTGTTTGGGTGCTGCTCCTCTCGGTCAAATCACTGCCCGACGCCTATCAGAACGAAATCTGGCCAACAGTTTTTGATTTCAGCCACTATGCCTACTCGTTGCAGCGGATTCCGACACTGGCCACCAACTTCTGGAACAGTGTGCTGGTGACGACCGGGACCGTGGTGCTGACCACTATCGCGGCGATCTTGGCCGGGTACGCGCTGGTCCACCTCCGTACTCCTGGCAAGGCGGTTATCCTCGCCCTGCTGGTGGCGTCGCTCTTTTTCCCGACTAGGGTAACGGCGCTGATCGCGATCTGGGACATTCAGCGACGACTCGGCCTGATTAATGTGACGTGGGGTCTGATCTTGCCCTATGTCGCCCTCAGCATCGCGATCTCGGTCTTCATCATGCGGGGCATGTTCGAAACGATCCCGAAGGATCTGCCCGACGCGGCGCGGATCGACGGCGCGGGTCCGGTCCGCATGTTGCTTGGGATCATGCTACCCCTCGTCAGCAACGGCATCGTGGTGGTCATCATCGTCAACTTCGTGGCGGCCTGGGGCGAGTACCTGCTCGCGGTTTCATTGATGAACGACCAATCGGCCCGGACGTTGCCGGTGGTGCTGGCGAGCGCGTCGGGCGGGATGGGGGCCTGGGTCTGGCCCCGGATTGCCGCCGTCTACGTGATGGCGATCACACCGGGCCTGGTCGCCTTCAGCATCGCCCAGCGGTGGTACATGAAGGGGCTGCAGGAAGGGGCGCTCAAGACGTAGCGCGGATTCTGGGCGGCTCGAATTCGACCGAACGCTGGAGCCGGCGGGGGCGCTGGCGATCGACCGAGAGATCAGCGCCCTCTATGGCGGTCCGTGTGTTCAGCGCGGCGGCTTTGGCCCCGCGCTTGCTCGTGACGGCCGGTCCGCCAGCCAGCACTGGCATCGTTCGCCGTCCTCCCGGCTATCGCGGCGCCCGCGAGTACACGGCGTCCTCCCCCAGCTCGTCTTCGATTTGGAGCAGCCGGTTGTACTTCGCCACCCGGTCGACCCGCGACGGCGCCCCGGTCTTGATCTGACCGGCGTTGGTCGCCACCGCCAGATCGGCGATGAAGGTATCGCCGGTCTCGCCGCTGCGGTGCGAGATGACCGCGTTGAAGCCGGCGCCTTGGGCCAGATTGATCGCGGCGAAGGTCTCGGTCAGGGTCCCGATCTGGTTCAGCTTGACCAGGATGGCCGTCGCCGATCGCTCGTTGATGCCGCGGGCGAGCCGGTCGACGTTGGTGACGAACAGATCGTCGCCGACGAGCTGCACGCGGCCCCCAATTGTCGCTCGCAGCACGGCCCAGGTCGCCCAGTCGTCTTCCGCCAAACCGTCTTCGATCGACGCGATCGGGTACTTGTCGCACCAATCGGCCCAAAACGCGACCATCTCCGGGCCGCTCAGCGTCCTGCCTTCCCCGGCCAGGCGGTACGTCCCGTCCGCCTGGTAGAGCTCGGTCGCCGCCGGGTCGAGCGCGATCACAATTTGCTCGCCCGGCGTGTACCCGGCGCTGACAATGGCCTCGGTGACGACCGCGATCGCTTCTTCGTTGGAGGCCAGGCTCGGGGCGTAGCCGCCCTCGTCACCGACGTTCGTGCTGTGCCCGCGGTCGTGCAAAATGAGCTTCAACTGGTGAAAGATCTCGGTGCCCCATCGCAACCCCTCGCGGAACGACGGCGCCCCGACCGGCATCACCATGAACTCCTGCATGTCGACGCTCGATCCCATGGCGTGCTTGCCGCCGTTGAGGATGTTCATCATCGGCACCGGCAGGTGGCGAGCGAAGGGCCCGCCTAAATAGCGGTACAGCGGCAGGCCCACCGCGAGCGCCGCGGCGCGGGCGGCCGCGAGCGACACGCCGAGGATCGCGTTGGCACCCAGGCGGCCCTTGTTCGGTGTGCCGTCCAGCTCGATCATCGTCCGGTCAAGCGCTATCTGGTCCAGCGCATCGAGTCCGACGACCGCCTCCGCCAGGTCTTCATCGACGTGGCGGACCGCCGTCAGGACGCCCTTGCCGCCGTACCGTTGCTTGTCGCCGTCCCGCAGCTCCACCGCCTCGTGGGCCCCGGTCGATGCCCCCGATGGCACGCTGAAGGCGCCAGAGGCCCCTCCGACCAGCTCAACCTCGACCTCCAATGTCGGGTTGCCGCGCGAGTCGAGAATCTCCCGGCCGCGAATCGATTCGATCACCGTCTCCATCGTGCCTGTTATCCTCCTTTAGGTCCAGATAGCATCATGTCTTCATTGCCGACCTCATTGTCGTCATTGAAACTCGTCAGATATGTCGAATCGGGCGATGACCGACCGTTGCATCTAGCCGTTGATTTGGGTGGGGATTGCAACCTTTCTCTGTCCGATTGTATCATCCGTGTAACCGCGCTTGCGCCCGGCACTCTAGTTGGGCGGGGATTGAAACGCTCCCGAGCCGACCGGTGAACGGCGCTACTCGCGTCAGTAGACGGATCTGGTGACCCACCATTAGCGGGGTACGCCGCGCTTCCGAGCGATTGGGGCTGGCGGCTGAGCGTGTCGGGAAACCGGCAAAGCAGGGTGGTACCGCGCGGTGGCCTCTCGTCCCTGCCGAGGGGTTTTTTTGTGCCCGATCGTGGTAGGACTGAGGAACATGAGCCCGACATCGGTCCAGGATCAGCTTGACGCGATGCGTCACCGCGCCCTTGCCGGCCTCGACGACGCGGCCGGCCTCGCCGCGATTACCGATTGGGAACGCTCGTTCCTCGGTGCCAAGGGCGAGCTGACGACGTTCCTGCGCGGCCTGGGCGCACTCTCGGCGGCGGAGCGGCCACTTGCCGGCCGGGCGGGGAACGCCCTCAAGGTGGAGCTGGCGGCGGCGTACGACGCGAAGCGAGCGGCGCTCGCCGCCACGGCGCTGGATCAGCGGTTGGACGCCGACGCGGTCGATATCTCGTTGCCGGGCCGGCGCCCGATGATCGGCGGCAGCCATCCGTTGTCGCAAGTCATTGACGAGCTGAGCGAGATCTTCGCCCTCCTCGGCTACCAGACCGTCTTTGGCCCCGAGGTGGAAACCGGGCACTACAACTTCGATTTGCTCAATATCCCGGCCGATCATCCGGCCCGCGATGTCTGGGATACGTTGCACGTCGAGGCGACTGAAGAGCTTGTGCTGCGCACGCATACTTCGCCGATGCAGGCACGCACGATGGAGCGCCAGCCGCCGCCGGTCCGGGTGGTCGTGCCAGGCAAGGCGTTCCGCTATGAAGCGCAGGATGCCTCGCATGAATGGATGTTTCATCAGCTCGAAGGGCTCGCGATCGACACGAACATCACGATGTCCGACCTCAAGGGCACCCTGGCCGAGGTCGCCCGGCAGCTTTTCGGCCCGGCGCGTAAAATCCGATTTCGCTGCGACTACTTTCCGTTCACCGAGCCCGGGGTCGACTTCGCCGTTGACTGCGCGATCTGTGACGGCCGCGGTTGCCGGGTCTGCAAGCAGACCGGCTGGCTGGAGTTGGGCGGCGCCGGGATGGTCCATCCCAACGTCCTGCGCGGCGTTGGCTACGACCCGGATCAGGTTAGCGGCTTCGCCTTCGGCCTTGGCATCGACCGGATCGCGATGATGCGCTCCGGGCTGGACGACATCCGGGCCTTCGCCGCCAATGATCTTCGCGTCTTGCGTCAATTTGCCCGCGTCGCCTGAGGCGCTCGACCACGAAGGACTCACTTGCATGAACGTGCCGCTCCGCTGGCTCGCGGATTTCATTACGATCGACCTCCCGCCGCGCGATCTGGCGCATCGCCTGACGATGGCCGGGTTGGAAGCCGAGAAGATCGAGAACATCGGCGACGGCTGGGACAATGTCTACGTCGGATACGTCGAACAGGTCGCGCCGCATCCGGACGCCGACCGGCTGGTGTTGGCGACGGTCAGTGCCGGTGAGCACCGCCTCACCGTCGTCACCGGCGCCCCGAACATCGCGTCGGGTCAGAAGGTCGCCCTGGCCCTGGTTGGCGCCCGCCTGATCGATCCCTACGTGGACGGTGTCAACTACAAGACGCTCAAACCAAGCACGATCCGGGGTATCCGCTCGGAAGGGATGGTCTGCTCCGAAAAGGAACTGGGTCTCTCGGCCGAGCATGAAGGGATCATGGTGCTGGCGGAGGATGCCCCGGTCGGCGTCCCCCTGGTCGAATGGTTGGGCGATACCGTGATCGAGCTCGAGATCACGCCCAACCTGGTCCATGCCTTCTCCATTCTCGGCATTGCCCGCGAGGCGGCGGCTCTCACCGATGCTTGCCTCCATCCCCCGCCCGTCGCCGATCTGGCCGGGGCGCCGGCGGCGGACGATGCGCTGGCTCGCCTGGAGGCGCCCGAGCTCTGCGCTCGCTACCTGGCCGTGGCCATCGAGGGGTTGCGGGTCGGCCCTTCCCCGGACTGGCTGGCGCGGCGTCTGACCGCCGCCGGGGTCCGCCCCATCAACAATATCGTCGATGTCACCAACTACGTGATGCTGGAGTGGGGTCAGCCCCTGCACGCCTTTGATCGGTCGCGGCTGGCGGAGGGCAGGATCATCGTGCGCCGGGCGGGCCAGGACGAGGCGCTCGAAACGCTCGACCATCAGCGGCGCAAACTCACCCCCGATGTCCTCGTCATCGCCGATCCGGAGCGCGCGGTCGGCATTGCCGGCGTCATGGGCGGCGTCAACAGCGAGGTTGATGACGAGACGACGAGCATCATCCTCGAGTCCGCGACGTTCAATATGGTGTCGATTCGCCACACGGCGCGGGCACTGAAGCTCAAGACCGACGCCTCGATCCGCTTTGAGCGCGGCCTCGATCCCGCGCTGGCGTTCGACTCGGCGGCCCGCGCCACCCACCTGCTGCTCGAGCTCTGCCCGGGCAGCCGGGTCGTCGCCGTGCGCGACATCTATCCCAATCCGGTCCAGCCGCGGCCGCTGGCAATGCCATTCGGCGAAATCGAGCGCCTGCTCGGCGTCCGCTACCCGCCGGCACAGATACTTGATGTGCTGGCTCGGCTTGGTCTGTCGCCCACTTTGGAAGGCAATACGCTCTCCGTGACGATCCCGACCTACCGGCAGGACCTCACGATGGCAGCCGACATCGTCGAAGAAGTGGCCAGGATCGTCGGCTACGAGACCCTCCCCGAAACGCTGCCCACGGGCAAATCGACCCCGGTGCAGCGTGACCCGGTCTCCTTGCGCCAGCGCCTTGTGCGGGAGACATTGGTCGCCGCCGGCTGTTTCGAGGCGGTGACCTATATCACCACTGGCGAGCGAGAGTTGCGGCTGCTGGCTGCCGGTGAAGACACCGCCGGCTTCATTCCGCCCGTCCCATTGGCTGACCTGTGGAAACTCCGCAATCCGATGCAGAGCGACCGCCCATATCTTCGGCCGACCTTGCTTCCTGGGCTGCTCGCGGTCGTAGCCGAGAACCTGAAGCACGAGACGGGCGTTCGCTTCTTCGAGCTGTCGCGGGTCTACCTGCCGTCCAGGACAGACGAGGATGCACCGCTGCCGCACGAAGCGAACCGGGCGGCCCTCGTACTCGCGGGGCGCCGGGAGCCGATCGGCCGCTTCAGCGAGGAGGGTGAGCTCGATTTCTTCGATCTCAAAGGCATGGTCGAGGCGGTTTTCACCCGGTTTGGGGTGAGCGATGCTCGGTTTGATCGTTCAGATCACTCCGCGTTGCATCCTGGCCGCGCCGCTCTCGTCTCGATTGGCGACCAGTCGGTTGGGACCCTGGGCGAGCTGCGGCCCGATCTGGCCTCCGCGTTCGGCATCGACGGTCCGCGGGTCGCCGTCGCCGAGCTCGATCTCGATGCCATCTTCGCCGCCAGCTCGATCGCGGTCACCGGGGTCCAGGTACCGCGGTTCCTCCCGGTTGAGCAGGATTTCGCGATCGTGGTGGCTGATGACACACCGGCGGTCGAGGTCGAGCGGGCGCTCCGGGCCGGGGCCGGGCCGCTGGCCACGAGGGTCGTCCTCTTCGACATCTATCGCGGCCTCCAACTTGGCGAAGGAAACAAGAGCCTGGCCTATCGGATCACCTTCACCGCCCCCGACCGCGCCCTGACCGACATCGAGCTCGGCAAGGTGCGGGACCGGATCGGCAAGACGCTCAAACAGCGGGTGGGGGGGACGTTGCGAGCATAGTCGATCGCACCACGAACGTTCGTGAAAGGCCCGCGCCGATGACCGGATCATCAACGAGCGAACCGAAATCGGACTGGTCGCCGCGTATGGTCACTGATCTGGCGGAAGCCCGGCGCCTGCTCACCCGGCGCCGGGGGTTCGAGGAATCCACGCTGTCGCCGCGGATGCGGGACGGCATTCGCCGGGTCTTCGGCGCCGATCTTTCGGCCGAGGAGGTGGTCGATCGCATTCTGCGCGATGTCCGCGCCGAGGGCGATGCGGCGATCGTCCGCTACACCAAGGCGTTCGATGGCGCCGCTCCCGCCTCACTGGAGGTGCCGCGGGCTGATTGGCAAGCCGCTCTGCAAACTTTGGAGCCCGGTCTGCGAGACGCGATGACCCTGGCGGCGGAGCAAATCAGATCATTCCATGACAAGCAACGCCGCACCTCTTGGCTGGATTACACCAGCGAAGGCGCCCTCGGCCAGATCGTTCTCCCGTTGGAGCGGATCGGGATTTACACGCCGGGCGGCTTGGCGGTCTACCCATCGTCGCTGCTGATGACCGCGGTCCCGGCCCGCGTCGCCGGCGTGGGCGAGATCATCATCTGCTCCCCGCCCGGGCCGGATGGCTCGGTGTCGCCGTTGATCCTAGCCGCCGCCGAGGTGGCCGGGGTGGACCGGCTATTCCAAATCGGCGGCGCCCAGGCGATCGCCGCCCTCGCCTACGGCACCGAAACCGTGCCACATGTCGATAAGATCCACGGGCCGGGCAATATCTTCGTCGTTCTGGCGAAGCGGCGCGTCTTCGGCACGGTGGCGATCGACCAGCTTCCGGGACCGACCGAAACCGTGGTCATTGCCGACGACTCCGCCCGGCCCGAGCTCGTCGCCGCCGACCTGCTGGCGCAGGCCGAGCATGAGCCGATGGCGTCCGCGATTTTGCTGACGACCAGCTCGACCCTCGCCGATTGCGTACTGGCAGAGCTAGGCGAGCAGATCGAGCGGCTGGAACGCAAATCGATCGCCAGCCAGTCGCTGGCGACGAATGGCCTGATCGTCGTGGTCGAGGATGTCGCGTCCGCGGTCGATCTCGCCAATCGCTACGCCCCGGAGCACCTCTGCCTCCTGGTGCGAGACCCCTGGTTGGCCATCCCGCTGGTGCGGCACGCGGGCGGGATCTTTGTCGGCGAAGATAGCCCGGAAGCGCTCGGCGATTACACCACCGGCCCCAGCCATGTGATGCCGACCGGGGGCACCGCCCGCTTCTCCTCGCCGGTCCATGTCAACGACTTCCTGAAGGTTATCAGCCTGGTGGCGGCGAACCGCGCCGCGGTCGAGCGCCTGGGGCCAGCCGCCATCGCCCTGGCGCGGGCCGAAGGTCTCACCGCCCACGCCGCCGCGATTCAGCGGCGGCTCGACGGCGCTCGGTAGGGACGAACCATTACGGTTCGGCCAGGTCTCGCAGGGCGGCCACGACGCGATCCTCGATCGCGGCGTCGCCCAGGTCGCGCGGTAAGCGGGCGACCGCGCCGTGCGCTTCGGCCGCCGTGTACCCTAGCGACCGCAACGCCGCCACCACTTCGCTGTCGAGCAGGCTGCCCGGCGTCGGGGCGACCGCCGCGATCGGCACCAATTTGCCGCGCAGCTCGAGGATCAGGCGGGCGGCGGTCTTCTTGCCGACCCCCGGCACCGTCGCCAGCAGCTCGGCGTTCTCACCGGTGATCGCCAGCGTCAAGGCATCGGTAGATACCCGCGACAGGATGGCGCAAGCGAGCTTCGGCCCAATCCCACTGACCCCAATCAGCGTCTCGAACAGGCGGAGCTCATCGGCGGTGGTGAACCCGTAGAGCGCCAAGAGATCTTCGCGAACGACGAGGTGCGTTTGTAGGCGGACGTCGTCGCCTGGTTCGCCCACCTCGTTCAGGGTCGTCAAGCTGGTATTCACCCGGTACACGACGCCGCCGACGTCAACCAAGACGGCATCGATCAGCTTGGCGTCGACCCGGCCTCGCAGGGCGGAGATCATGGTTGATGTCCCTCAGAGATGATGTCGGCGTCCGGCGTAGTCAATCCATAGACCCGGCGGGCGTTGCCGCCCAGCACCGGCGCCAACTCCTCCGGCCGGAGGGCGGCGGTTTCCCGCACCCGGCGCAGGAACCGGTCCATCCGCAACACCGGATAGTCACTGCCAAAGAGCACCCGCTCTGGTCCGATCACGTCGAGCACGGCGCGAAACACTTGCGGCCGATACAAATAGGTCGATGCCGCCGAATCGTACACAACGCGGGCGGCGGCAACCGCGATCTCCGGCATCAACTCATAGAAGGGCAATCCACCGCCCCAATGCGCCAACACCACCCGCAACGCCGGAAACGCCTTCAAGAACGCGATGACGCGGTCGGGCGTCGCGGTGCCTTTCCCAGGATAGGCGTGCCCGACCGGCTCCGTCGCGTGCAGCATGACCGGCTTGTCGCGGGCGAGACAGACCTCGATCACCGGCGCCAGGCTCGCGGGGTCGGTCAGCTCGAATCGTTGGGCGTCGGCGTTCAGCTCGCCGATGCCGGCCGCGCCGAGCCCGAAGCATCGCTCCGCCTCGACCGCTGCCGCCGGGCCACCTCCGGCCGGCACGATGCCCAACCAGGCCAGGCGGCCTCCCGCCCCCTGGCACGACTCATTCATGTAGTCATTATGCTCGCGACAAATCCCGAGGTCATGCCACGGGAAGCCGCATACAACCGCCTGGTCGACGCCCGCCTCGTCCATGCCGCGCAGCAAATCGTTCGTATCAATCAAGAGCGTCTTGGGATCGGCGTACAGATGCTCGAACCAGAGGTCGTGGCCGACGTAGCGAGACCGCTCGCGGATGACCTCCGGCACAAAGACATGCGTATGCGCATCGACCACGGAGAGGGTCGCGCTGTCGCCAGTCGCCCCGGTTATGGGAACACGCCCATCGCGATCAGCAGGATCGCAATCACGACGATGACCACCGTGGCCATGACCAAGACCACGATCTGGCCGGTCGCCAGGCCGCGGCCGGAGGCCGCCGGCGCTTGTTGCAGAATTTGGGCCGGGACTCGCGTCGGCATCGCTTCCACCACGACCGCGCTGACATTGTCGGTGGTGCCCCGCTGGACCGCGAGCTCGATCAGGTGCTTGGCGGCCGATTGCGGATCAAATTCGAGCAGCGTCCGCACGTAATCGCGGTCTTCGATCACGTCGTAGAAGCCGTCGGTGCAGAGGAGGAGCCGATCCTTGGGCAGTAGCGTCAGTTCGAAGATCTCCGGCAACTTGGAGTCCAGCTTGGCTCGTTGGCCCAGGGCTTCGGTCAAGACGTTCCGCCGCGGGCTTTCCCGGGCCTGGTTCGCGGTCAGCGTCCCCCGCGCCACCTGCTCGGCGACCACCGAATGGTCCTTTGTGATCTGGGTCAGGGCATTGGCCCGGACCAGATAGGCACGGCTGTCTCCGACGCTGGCGATCGTCGCGTACTTGCCGCGCAGCACCGCCGCGACCAACGTGGTCCCCATCGGCTCCTCTTGGCCGCCATTCTGGCCATCCTCGTAGATCATCTCGTTTGCCCGGCGGAAGGCCTGCTTTAGGAGCAGGGCGGGGTCCGGTCCGGGATCAAGCCCGACCGTCTCGACCACCGCCGCGATCGCCATCCGGCTCGCGACCTCACCTCGTTGGTGGCCGCCCATGCCGTCCGCCACCGCCAGCAGGAAGGCGGCCCCGGCCGGGGCCGGCCGATCACCGCCGGTCAGCTCGCTGGCATGGACGCGATCCTCATTTCCGGGCCGTCCGCCCACGTCGGTGGCGGCGCCGACGGCCAAATTGACATCGACCACGAGACTATTTGGTTGGACACGCTCGTTCACGGGCTCTTCCCAGCGCTTGGTCCACGACGCTCCGGCGACCGATGATAGCATGCCCGATCCGCCCGCCCGGGGGCCGTGTCCCGGCTCAGGCGCTTCCCGGTTCCTGGTAGACTCGCCGGCACGCGGCGCATCCACCGCGCCTTGGCCGCGCCGGCGCCCGAAAGGATTATCCCATTTGCCTCGTCCCGGCTTTCTTCGCCGCCGCTCCGCACCCACCTTGGCGACGACGGTCCTGATCGCCCTCTTCCTCGCCGCCTGTGGCGGCCAGCCAGCGCCCGAACCAACCTCGACCCTGGTGCCAAGCCCGACGCCGACCGCGGCCGACCTCCTGGAACGCGCCAGCCGCCAAGTGGCTGACACGACGACGGTCCACTACGCCTTGACGGTTCAGGGAGACACGTTCCTCGACACGACCGAGACGATTCGGCTGGTCGATGCCGAGGGCAATTTGCAACGCCCGGACCGGGTCTACTCGTCGTTCCGGGCCGAGATCTTGGGCCGGACGATCACCTTGCAATTGATCACCGTTGGCCCTGACTCGTGGACGACGGACATCCTGAGCGGCGAATGGGTCCCGGCCCCGGGCGAGTTCGCCTACAAACCGGGGATCCTCTTCGACAACCAGGACGGCATCGGCCCCGTGATGGACCGTATCTCGGACGCCGAGCGGCTCGACGATGCCGAGATCGACGGCCGCCCCGCTTACCGCATTGAAGCCACCGTCGATCAAGCGACCATCGGTCCGCTGACCTCCTACCTGCTGACCGGCCCGGCGGTGACCGTCAACCTTTGGATCGACCGCGAGACCGATGACCTGCTCCGGGCCGAGCTCTCGCGGCCCGCGAGCGAACCGGACGGCGACCCGACGACCTGGACGCTCGACCTGTCTCGGCACGGCGAGGAAGTCTCGATTGAACCGCCGGTCTAACCCGGTGCCGAGCGACGCCTCCAGCCAGACCTCTCCCGGCGCGCTCTTCGCCGGTCTTCCGGCCGGGTCGCGCGGGGCGCTCTTGGCGGCACTGTTGGCCGTTTTCATCGGCGCCCTCGATCTGACCGTGATCGCCGCCATCCTGCCGTGGATGGTTACGGACCTGCGGGTGAACACTGCCGACATCGATCGCTACGTCTGGATTGTCAACGCCTATCTGCTGGCCTACATCATCGCCATCCCGATCGTCGGCCGGGTGTCCGACCTCGTCGGGCGCACGACGGCGTTTCAAGCCTCGCTCGCGGTTTTCGTCATCGGGTCGGTCTGGTGCGCCCTGGCACCCGATCTCGGCTGGATGATCGCGGGCCGGGCGGTCCAGGGCGCCGGCGGCGGCGCCCTGCTGCCGGTGACGATGGCGCTCGTCGGTGATCTTCTGCCGCCGGCCCGCCGGATCGCCGCCCTCGGCGTGGTAGGCGCCGTCGATACTCTGGGCTGGGTTCTTGGACCCCTCTGGGGGGCGGCGGTGGTGGGGATCATCCCCGGCGACGAAGCATGGCGCTGGGTTTTCATCGTCAACGTGCCGGTCTGCCTGATCGCCGCGGTCGCCATCCTCCGGTCTGGCCGCGGCCTGGGTCGTGGTGATTCGACCGGGTGGTTGCGCCGGCTCGATCTCGGCGGTTCGCTCTTGTTGGCGCTCTCCCTGTTGTTGCTCAACCTCGGGCTTTCCTCCGGCGGCGAAGTTGGAGCGCCCGACACCGGTAGCCGCGCCCTGGGCGGCACGCAAAATCCACTGTCCGCCTATCTCGTCCCGTTGCTTGTCGGGGCGGTGCTGCTCGGCGGTGGCTTCATCTGGTGGGAACACCGGGCTAGCACACCCCTCCTACCGTTGGCCCTATTTCGGAATCGGCGATTTGCCGCCGCGATCGCCGCCAACGGTATCGTCGGCGCCGCCCTGATCGTGGCCATGGTCGATGTTCCGGTGATGGTCGCCCTCATCGTCCCCGAAAGCCAGGTCAGCACGGTCAGTGCCTTAATGCTGGCCCCGTTCACCCTGTTCATGGCGATTTTGTCGTTCGGCGGCGGGGTCATCGCCGGCCGCCTCGGCGCCCGCTGGACCGCGGCCGCCGGCCTGGTGCTGGTCGCCACTGGCTATGCTCTGCTCTGGTTCACCGTCAGCGGCGGTGACTTTCTCCGCCTCATCCCCGGCCTCACCGTGGCCGGGGCCGGCTTCGGCCTGGTCGTCGCTCCCATCGGCGCCACCGCGATCGACGCCGCCCCCGCGGATGACCGCGGTATCGCCGCCGCCATGGTGATGGTCTTCCGCTTGCTCGGCATGACCATCGGCATGTCGGCGTTGACGGCGGTCGCCGTTCAGCGCCTGCAATCGCTGGTCGGCGGCCTCGAGGCGATCGTGCAATCTCCCGGCGAGACCACCGCCGAGTTCCTCGCCCGCCAAACCGAGTTCCTGGAATCGACCGTCCTCCCCTTGAGCCTCCAGGTCGTCCGCGAAACATTCCTCATCGCCGGCGTCATCGCCCTGCTCGCCCTGATCCCAGTGATGAGGATCGGGTCAATGGCGAGGCAGCGCGGGGATCAGGCAATTTCGGGGCTAAAGCCGCCGAGCTGAAATCACAAACCCGGCTGAAGTCGGCTCGGAGCAAAGGATCGGCATCAACGCGGGGCATTTCGCACCAGAATTCGCTCTATCTCTGTTCCATGTGATGATACGCTGGTGTCGAAATCAGCACCATTTGTGGTGGTTTCTGTATTCAGCTCGGCGGCTTTAGCCCCGAGCTTCGCTGATCCCCGCGGTTTGTCGCCGCACAAACCGGTCGTGGTGTTCCATGTTCGGCTCAACCACCCCGATCACTTCGGGTCGCCAGTGGGCCACGAGGTCGATGATCGGCTCGCCGCGGACAATGGCTGCCGCCTGGATCGCCGCTCCCCGCGCCGCGTGCTCGCCACCGCCCCGGAGGACGACGGGAACGCCGATGACATCGGCGATGACCTGACGCCAGGCACGGTGAGCGCTCCCGCCTCCGACCAATGTAACGGTGGTTCCCGTCAATCCGAGTCGCTCCAGCGCATCGACACAGTAGGATAATCCGGCGGCAACCCCCTCCAGCGCCGCCCGCAGAAAGAGGTCCAGGGTCGCGGTCGCCGCCGTCAGGCCGAGAATCGTTCCCGTTGCCGTCGGGAGGTTCGGCGTCCGCTCACCGGCGAGATAGGGAGTCATCGTCAGGCCCGCCGCGCCGAACGGAGCCGCTGCCGCGCGATCGAGGGCAACCTCCAGGTCCATCCCAAACATCCGCGCCACGGTGTCGACCACCCGCGTGCAGTTCAGCATGCAGGCCAGGGGCAGGAAACGCCCGGTGGCGTCGGCAAAGCCGCAGATCTCGCCAGTCTCGTCGGCCGTTGGTTCGCTAGTCACGGCATAGACGGTGCCACTTGTGCCGAGGCTCACCACGACCTCACCGGGCTCGGCGCCGATCCCTAGCGCCGCCGCCATGTTGTCGCCGGTGCCCGCTCCCACCGGGATGCCGGCCGGCAAGCCCAGTTCCGCCGCCGCCCCGGCCGACAACGTGCCGGCAGGCTCGTTCGGTCCGCGCACTTCGGGTAATCGGAGTCTGGCCGCCGCGTCCGAGCCGACCGCGAGGGCAAGCAGATCGCGCCGGTCGCGCCCTTCACGTGGGGACCACCAACCCGAACCGGAGGCGTCGCCGCGATCGCTGGCAAGGGCTCCGGTCAGCTTGAAGTTGAGCCAGTCATGCGGCAAGCCGACCGCCGCCGTCCTTGCCAGAGCGTCGGGAGCGGTCCGCGCCAGGTGGGCCAGCTTGGTGATCGTGAACGAGGCCACGAGCCGGGTACCGACTTCGGCCGCGAAATCTGCCTGCTCGTTGAGCCGCTCCGCCTCCGGCGCCGAAGCCACATTGTTCCAAAGCGGCGCCGGCCGAACCGGCGCTCCAGTCTCGTCGATCGTGACACAGCCGTGTTGCTGACCGGCCACGGACAGCCCAACCACCCGCGTGCCCGACGGCACCGCGAGTCGGGTTGCCGTGATGAGTGCATCCCACCAGTCGTTTGGATCTTGAACATCGGCCCCGGAATGGGGCGCTCGGCCTTCGCCGATCACCGCTCCGGTTTCGACATCAACAGCGACGACCTTCGTTGCCTGCGTGCTGGAGTCGATACCGAGCACCACGTCGCGCCTCATCGCGGCCTCATCAGTCTGGCGGTCGAATTCGGCTTGGCGGTGCCCTGGTGAACGCTACGCTCGAACTCGCCGAGGCGGTGGCTGAGCCCGATCACCGCCTGGTAGGCGTCGCGGAAGATCGCGTGCAATTCCTGGTAGCGCCGGTTGCGGGCCGGGCTCGGCTCCACGGCCGGTCCGAGCTGGGCCCAGATCCCCGCGCTCGCCAGCGGGTCGAGCTGGCGGGTGCCAACCGCCGCCAGCAAGGCGGCGCCGATCGCGGCTTGGTTAGTCGTCGCCAGCCCCCGCACCGGCAGGTCGAAGACATCAGCCACGAGTTGCCGCCAGAAGGGGCTCCGCGCGCCGCCGCCGGTCATCACGATCCGCTCCGGCCTTGCCCCCTGCTCGACCAACACGTCATAGGCATCGAGGCAGGCAAGGGTAACGCCCTCCAGCACCGACCGCACCACGTCGCCCCGGCCGTGATGCGCCGCCAAGCCGAGGAATGCCCCGCGCGCCGCTGAATCCATGTGCGGGGTCCGTTCCCCGACCAGATATGGCAGAAAGAGCAGGCCGCCGGCCCCGATCGCGGACTCTCGTGCCCAGCCGGTCATCCGGTCATAGGCATCGTCACCCGGGACTTGCAGCATCTCGTCGCGCAACCACTTCAGGGCCATGCCGGCCGTCATCGTCGCCCCCATCGTGTACCATCCGGTCCGCTCGGCGGTCGGTTCCAGGGCGGAACAGAAGGTATGCGTCCGGCCGTAGGGGTCGGGATGGACTCCTCTGGCCGCGATCATGACCTGCGCTCCCGTGCTCAACGACAGGAGCACCGTGCTCGAATCAACCGTGCCCGAGCCAAGCATGCCGCAGGCGGCGTCGCCGCTCCCAACCACAACCGGCGTCCCCGGCGGCAAGCCGAGGGCATCGGCGCTCATCGGCCGCAGTTCGCCGGCGATCGCGATCGACTCCGTGACGGGCGGTAGGCGCTCCTGCTCGATCCCCACCAGTTCGAGCATCGCCGGCGACCAGTCCCGCCAGCGGGCGTCGAGCAGGAGCGTGCCCGAGGCGTCGCCGGGATCGGTCGCCAGCTCCCCCGTCAGACGCCGGTGTAGCTCGTCCTTTGGTAGCAGGACATGCCGGGCCCGCCACCAGAGCGACGACTTCTCCTGGATGAACCAGGCGATGGTCGCGGCTTGGAAGCCGGTGGCCAGGGCGCTGCCGGTCAGGTCGATGATCCGCTCGGCGCCGGCTCGTTGGGTCAGGGTCTCGACCTGCCGGCGCGACCGTTGGTCGGACCAGATCACCGCCGGCGTCACGGCCTTGTCATCGGCGCCGAGCAAGACGGTGCCGTGCATTTGGCCGGAAAGCCCAATCCCGGCGACCTGGAGGTCAGGCGGCAGCCAGCCGGTCGCCTGGCGCACCGCCGTCACCGTTGCCTCCCACCAATCGTCCGGGTCTTGCTCGGCGTGGCCCGGTCGCGGGTGGTGGGTCGGATACTCGGCACTGCCCATGCCGCGCAACTGCCCGGCCTCGTCGACGACAAGCGCCTTGACCGCCGAGGTGCCGAGATCGATCCCGAGAAAACACTCTGCCATGACCAATCCTGCCAGGATATCGATTCAGCCGGTGCGCGATCGGGCGTCGTCGATCGCGTGGCTGAGGGGCGCCACCGCGGGGTAGAGCCGTTGGTAGACGTCCCGATAGATGATGTCATACTGGTCGGCATCGACCGGGTCCGGGTCGATGTCGCGGCGATCGTACCGCATGGCGCCAACCGCGGCATCGCCATCAGCGTAGACACCCGCACCGAGTCCGGCCAAGATGGCCGCGCCCAGCGCGGTCGCCTCCTCGACCTCGATGACGGTGTGCGAGCGCCGCATGACGCTGGCCTTGATCCGCATCGCGAGCTCGTTGCCGGTGCCGCCGCCGATCGCGATCACCCGGTCCGCCGGTGCGATCCCGTGGTCGGTCAGCAGCGGCTCGTACGAGCCGCGAGTCTCGAATGCTAGCCCCTCGAACACGGCCCGCGCCAGCGCCCCCCGCGTCACATCGGTCGAGAGCCCGACAAAGGCGCCGCGTGACCGCGGATCGTCGTGCGGCGGGTTCGCCATCCGCAGGTGCGGCAAGAACGTCACGCCCAGGCTCCCGACCGGCACGGCCGCCGCCTCGGCGATCAGCTCCCGGTGAGAAAGAGGATGGCCAACTCCACCCAGGACCGAACGTAGCCAATCGACGCTGGCGCCGCTCGTGTACTGCCCGGAGAAGACATAGCGATGTTCGCCGACTACATGAGCTCCCTGCGTATACCCCTGACGGCCGGCGAGGGGGTCGGTCAGCGGCCGTTCGACCGGTAGGAAGAGTGCCTCGGCGGTGCCGAGCGAATTGAGCAGCGACGCTGGCGCGATCACTCCGGCCGCGACCGCGCCGCAGACGTGATCGTGACCGCCGCTGGCCACGATCGTGCTCTCCGGCAGGCCGGTCTCACGCGCAACCTCGCGCAGGATCGGCCCCAGGCGGATTCCGCCAGATACAAGCGGCGCGAAGAGGCCGGGGTCGAGACCGGCCGCGCGGATGATCTCATCATCCCAACGAAGCTGGTGCAGATCGAGGGCCAGAGTGCGTGACGCCAATGAGTAATCGGTGGCCTGGACGCCGGAGAGGCGATAGGCGAAATAATCGGCGGTGTTGAGCCAACGCGCGGTCCGCCGCCAGACGTCCGGCTGGTTTTCCTTGATCCAAAGTAGCTTGTTCAGGGTGAAGATCGGTTGCAGCGACAACCCGGAGCGGGCGAACAGCACATCCCGCCCGATCGTCCGATCCAACCACGCCGCTTGCGGGATGGTCCGCGTGTCGAACCAGGCGATCGCCTCGTCGGTTGCCACTTGGCCATGGGCGTCGATCGGCATCCCGGTCTCGGCGAAGCTCGTCACCGCCACGCTGACGATCCGGCTCGGGTCATCGAGCCGCCCGGTGACCTGCCGCAGCACGGCGACGAATTGATCCCACAATTCGCTCACGAGGAAGTGCGCGCGGCCGGGTCGCGGATAGTGAGTTGGCGTCGGCCTGGACGCGACCCCTACCGTTCGGCCATCGGGCCCGGCGACAATGGCTTTGATGCTCGTGGTCCCGATATCGACCCCGACGAGAAGCGGATTGCTCGTCAAGCCCACTATCCCTTGACCGCGCCCAGCGACAATCCGCGCACGATGTATCGTTGCGCCAGCAAGGCAAGGACCAATGGCGGCAGGATGGCAAGGATGACCCGAGTGCCGATGAATTGGTAGTCGATGCCGCGGGTGCCTTCCGCCCCGGCGATCAGCACCGTGATCGGCACCGCCTGCTGTAGGGTGAGGGAGGCGGCGAAGATGTACTCGTTCCAGGCAAAGGCGAGGACCAGAATCCAAGATACGACCAGTCCCGGCGCCACCAGCGGCAGCGCGATCCGGAAGAAGATCTCGAACCGGCTGGCGCCGTCTACCTGGGCCGCTTCCTCCAGCTCAATCGGCAGCTCACGGAACATCTGGCTCATGATGATGACCGGGAACGGCAGGTTGAAGGTCGCGTTGAGCAGGATCAGGGCCAGGTGGGTATCGAGCAAGTTGAGTTGGCGAATGATCAGGTAGAACGGGGTGATGAAGATGACCGGCGGCAGCACCCGCTGCGAGAGGAACCAGGTCATCAAGCTACTGTTTTGCGGCCGGATAAATCGGAACCGGGCCAGCGCGTAAGCGGCTAGCGTCCCGAGGACGAGGGCCAGGGTAGCGGCGCCGACCGAGATGATCGTGCTGTTCAAGATCGCGGTCTGGAACTCACGGGTCGCCAGCACATCCTGCCAGTGACGCAGCGTCGGCGCGAACTGGAGGAACGGGATCCACCTCGCGCCGTAGGTGTCACCCGGGTTCTTGATCGAGTTGATGAACGCCCAGTACATGGGGAACAGCGCCCAAACCAGGACGATGACGAAGACCACGATCACGATGACATTGAGCATCACGTTGCCGGGCCGGAAGCGGCGTTGGACGGGGAGGGTTGCCATCAGCTTACCCCACCGGCTCGTACGACTGGCGGATGCGGCCCCAGAGCAGCGTCACCAGCAGCATCACGATAAAGAGGAGGAGAAAACCTTGGGCCGCCGCCCCGCCATAGTCGAAGAAGCGGCGGGCGGTGCGAAAGATGTAGAAGCTCATAAACTCGGTGGCGCGGCCGGGGCCGCCCTGGGTCATGGCGACCACGACATCAACCACCTTGAAGGCGTCGATCGTTCGTAGCATCAGGATCAACCAGAGGATCGGCGCCATCATCGGCAGGATGATCGAGCGCAGGGTTTGCCAGGAGGATGCACCGTCGACTTGGGACGCTTCCAGGACGTCTTGGGGCAGGCTTTGTAACCCGGCCAGCGCCACCAGGAAGACGAACGGCGTCCATTGCCAGATGTCGATGATCATGACCGCGATCCGAGCCCAGAACGCGGTTGACAGCCAGGGCACCGGCGACCCTCCGAGCGCCGCGATCAGCTCATTCATCGGGCCATTGATCTCGTAGAAGATCGTCAGACCCAGGAACCCGATCGCGATCGGGGAGGCGAAGAGCGGTAACGTCATGATCGTCCGCAGGAAGCCGATCCCCCGCATCTGCCGGTTGAACAACAGGGCCAGGCCAAACCCGAGCCCCATTTCGATCGCCACCACGACCAGGACGTAGACCACCGTGATCCGGATCGCCGAGTGCAGGCCGTCGTCGGTCAGGAGCCGTTGAAAATTGCTCCAGCCGACGAACGCGGTCATCCGGCCGCTACGAAAGCCATGCAGACTGGTATAGAGCGCGTACACCAGCGGGAAGAGAGTAAAGAGCAGGATCCAGAGGACGGCGGGGCCAATGAAGATGTACTTCGCCCGGTCACGCACGCGATGCCGGACGCCCTGCCGCGGCAGAGATTCCGCCGCTGTCGACACGGTGGCTTGAGCCATCTCGATCCCGCTCCCGTTGCGTTCGCCTCGGAGTTCCCGGTGACTGGACCGGGGAGCGGCCGCTCCCCGGTCCAACTCGTTCGCCGGCCGGTCTACAGCCCGAGCGACGACCGATACGACGCCAACTGAAGATCGCGCCCGAAGCGGTCGGTAATCTGTTCCCACTCGTCAGCCGTGGTCTGGAGCGCCTCTTCCGGGGTCAGCTCCCCGATCATCGCCCGCGAGAGGTTCGTATCGAGCGACAGCCAGTACTCGAAGGTGCCCGGAATCCGCAGGTACGGGAACTGTTGCGGGTTGCCAAAGCTCTGGAAGTAGGCATCGGTGTAGTCGATCGCGTCCTGCTCATCCCACCCGAGGGCCACGTAGTCCTCGATCGAGCCGGTCCCGTTCGGCTCCGGGAACTGGAAGGTGGCGCCGGGATCGACCCCGTCGAAGCCGCGGCCGGCGTAGGTCAAATGCTTCTCACTATTGGCGAGCAGCGCCATCAGGTAGTAGGCGGCCTCCGGCGATTGGGAGTACTGCGACAGCACCGGCGCCCACGAGCCGCCGGTCGTGTTGCCGACGAAGTTTGGCTCTTCGGTCGTGACCGCGGTCCCGTTCACCAGGTCGTAGTACTCGTTCGTGCCGGGGATCTGCGAGGACGCGGTCAGGCCTTGCACCAGTGAGCGGCCGCCCCGCTCCGGCGTCTCCTGGGCCAGCGCCCCGAGGTCGCCCCAGGTAAACGTGATCGCGGCGCGACCCTGGAGGAAGTAGTCCCACGCTTCGCCCAGGCCCCAGCCGTACATGGCCTCCGGGCCATGTACGGCCAGCTCGACCAGCTTGTTGATCGCCTGGACGTGACCGGGGCTGGTGATCAGCGGCGTCATGTCCTCGGGATTGAACCAGTAGAGCCGCGGATTGTCCGGCCCGATCAGGTACGGGGCAGAGAAGGACATGAAGTGGAACATCGCCTGGCCGCCGACTCGCAGGTGCATGGTGACGCCGGAATCGGCCTCGCCGTCGCCGTTGAAATCGACGCCGTTGAAGTAGTTGGCGATGTCGATCGCCTGGTCCCACGTCTGCGGCGGCACCGGCAGCTCGTAGCCGAACTCCTCCTGGAACGCCGCCTGATGCTCGGCATCGGTCAGCAGGTCACGGCGGTAGTAGAAGACCTGGCCGTCATGGTCGTAGGCGGTTTCGTACAGCTCGCCGCCGTACTCCATCAGCGCCCGTGGGCCGGGCAGGATCGCGTCGAGATCCCACGCGGGATACATGTCGTTTTCGCGATAGGGAGCGAGCGGCTGGATGAAGCCCCCTTCGACCAGCTCACCCATCCACCAGGCGCCGATGATGCAGCAGTCGAAGGTGCCCGTGGCGTTGACGACATCCTCCAGCAGGCGCGGCAGGACGTCGTTCAAGGGGAGGGTGACGATGTCGAGGGTGGCGCCGGTCGCGGCCTCGAACTCCTCCCGGACCTCGAAGATCGGCACCTGGATACTTTCGTTCGGGACCAGGAAGGTCACCGTCTGGCCGGCGAAGAGGCAGGAATCCCCTTCGCACGGCTCGGTCACCACCGGTGCCGCCTGGTCGGCCGGAATCGGGGTCGGCGAGGCGGCCTCCTGGGCGGCCGCGCCGCGGAGGAAGATTTGGACCGCGCCGGCGGAGACGCCGAGGGCGGCCGCTTGCCGAATAAAATCACGCCGGTCGATCTGTCGCCGATAGAGCTGTTGCGCTAACCCGTGAATCCGTCGGTCCGCCATTGGTCCGTCTCCTCCGTCATCTCGATCCCGGCCCCGCCGCCGGTAATCGCTCCGAGTCGAACACCAGCGTGTCGGGTACGCGGCGCCAAAGTAGGCGCTTCATCAGTCCAGCCCGCTGGCTCCCGCGATGGAAGCCTCAGCTTGCCAGACATTGCCTTGGGGCGCAATACCCAAGGAACAGGAAATCGGCAGGGCTAGGAGCGAAACAGCTCGATCTCGGCGCCGATCTGAAGGTTGGCCCAGACACGGTCCCCCGTCAGAATCGGAAGCGCCAGCCTCATCCCCGTGGCAAGACAGGCTCGATCTCCGAGCGACAGAGTTATCGGCCGGACGTCAAGAACGAGATTCGCTGCCAGCAGTGCGTCCTCTTCCGTAAAGGGAAGAACCGTCAGCTTTGAGTCATATAAGTATTCGATGGCGGCCGTCACTAGCCGGCCGGTCGCGACCCACTTGCCATACACCTCGGCCAGGTTGACCGAGCAAATCGCCGCCCCTTCGATCAAAGCGAATCGGACGCGAGCGGAGCCAGGCTCACGTTGAAGAAACGCGAGCAAAGCGGACGAATCCAGGACAACCGTCGGGCTATTCGGTTTGGCGGCGGGCGTCTCCACGGCGCTCCTGAATCAGTTCGTCAGCGAGGCTGCCTTCAACGTCCGCGAACATGCCCCACAGCGCATCTACCACTCTCTCAGACGAGTCCGCTACTCGTCCCTACGGTTGGCCTCCAGCCAGGCCCGCTCCATGCGCTCAATCTCGGCCTCGTCCACGCCTACCTCGGTCAGCTCGCGTCGAACCTCAACTCGGCGGTCCGCGAAAAGCTCGTCGACCAGGCTTCCGCTGTTGCCGGCGACCATGGCCCAAACCTCGTCCTCTCTGGATCGAAGGCTCTGAATGGTCAATCGCCCATCCCGCACCCTCGCCACGACGAGGTCGCCCGGGTCGACGCCGAGAGCTTGGACGAGCTCAACGGGGATGAGCACCTGGCCCTGCTCGTTAACCCTGAGTCTGAGCGCCGTGGTTGGTATGGAGGTGGCGACTGTCTCTGTCATGCGCCGAGTATGGATGAATGGCGGCCCACTGGCAAGCATCACCGAGGTGACGAGGTGGCTAATATTGGTCTGTTTCGGAGAATGTTTGGTTGTATCATTGGTGGGGTAACGGAGGGGCAGGGTCGCCATGACGATCACGATGAACGATGGATCGTGGCTGGGGATCGCGCTGGACCGGGCCGCTGGCGTGCCCCTCTACCGGCAGATCGCCGACGGCATCCGGCGGCAGGTTCAACAGGGGGAGCTGGCGGCGGGGAGCCGGCTGCCGCCGGAGCGGCGCTTGGCCGCCAGCCTGGGCGTCGATCGCTCGACCGTGATCGCCGCCTACCGGGAGCTGGCCGCCGATGGCTTGGTCGAGGCCCATGTCGGCCGGGGGACGACGATCAGCCAGCCCAAGACCGCCGATTGGCCCGGCCTTCGTCCCACCCGGCGCCTCGATTGGCAGCAGCTCTTGGCCCCCGCCGTCGCTACCGATCCCTTGCTCGACGAGTTGGGAGCCCTGGCCGAGCGGTCCGACGTCGTTTCCTTCGTTTCGGGCATCCCGGCGCCGGAGTTTTACCCGATCGCCGAATTTCGCTCGTTACTGGATGAAGCGCTGGGAGCGGGCGGCGAGGGTCTGCTCCAATATTGCCCGCCCGAAGGGTTCGCCCCGTTGCGGACCGCGATCGCCGGCAGAATGACGCTCCAGGGGACCACCGTGTCCCCCCACCGAGTCCTCATTTGCGCCGGCTCCCAGCAGGGACTCTACCTGCTGGCGCGAGCGTTGCTGGAGCCGGGCGATACCGTCGTCGTCGAGGCGCCGACCTACCACGGCGCCCTCTTGGTCTTCCGTTCGGTCGGGGCCCGGGTCGTCGCCGTCCCGGTCGATCGCCACGGTCTGGACATTGATCGGTTGAACGATCTCCTCGGCCGGCGTCCGGTGAAGCTCATCTACACCCTGCCAACCTTTCAGAACCCGACCGGGGTGACGCTCTCCCTTGAACGGCGTCAGCGACTGCTGGAGGCCGCCCGCCGGCATGGCGTTCCCATCGTGGAGGATGATCCGTACGGGGAGCTCGGCTATGAGGAAACGAGGCTTCCCTCGTTGGTCGCGCTCGACCGGACGCCGGGCGGCTCGGTGATCTATCTGTCGACCTTCTCCAAGATCCTCTTCCCCGGCTTTCGCCTAGGCTGGATCGTGGCCCCGGAGCAGGTCATCGCCCGCCTCGCCTGGGTCAAAGGTTTGGTCGATCTCGATTCCAACCCGCTTGCCCAGTGGGCGGTCGCCGAGTATCTGCGGCGGGGCAGGTTGGATCCTCATCTGGACCGGTTGCGAGCGATCTACCCCGAACGCCTCGACCGTCTAACCGTGGGGCTGGCCGAGACCGCCGGGTCGCGGCTCACCTGGCAGCGGCCCGCCGGCGGCTTCTATCTGTGGGCGAGGCTGGCGGGCGGGATCCGCGCTCGCGAGGTGCTAACCGAGGCAATCGCGCTCGGCGTGGCGTTCGTGCCAGGCGACCTGTACCACGCCGACGGCGGCGGCCGCGACACGATGCGTCTCGCCTTCTCCGCCCTGCCGCCAGACCACCTCGCGCTCGGCGCCGAACGCCTGAGCCGCGCCATCACAACCGTCAACGACCGGCGGACGCGCATTCGCGAGAGTGCCCCTCGCCCACCTACCCGCATTGTCTGATGCGCCGGTGCGGCGAGGCTGCCGGCCCGATCCGCCACGCCCCGACGGAAGTCCTTGTCCCGGCGCGACAACCGGCACGTCGGCGATTGGTAGAATCGAGTCGTAGTGGCGCCACTCCGCGCCTCGCCGCGTCCGGAACGATGCACATCACACGGATAGACCGGGGCTTCGGGATGACGTTGGATCATGGTGGAGAACCAGCAAGGGCGGCGGCGCTGGCGGCCTTTGATCCACTTCGGTTTGGCTTCCACCCGGCTGGTACCGGTTGGATCAAGGAGTTTTCCAGCCTCGGGCCGGTCGTGTTCGCCGCGCTCGGCTGGCAACACGCGCGGATGCGATCGCACCACGCCTCGGAGCACGGCGAGATCACGGGGCTGGATGCGCTGGAGCTGGTGGTCGAGCTGCAACGGCAGACCTGGGGGATGGCGCCCGAGGAGCTAGTGCCGGCGAACGTGCTGGCGGTGCTGGCCGAGAGCGGCGGCTCCGTCATCGTCGCCTACCGGCGGCGGGCGGGGTTCACGGTCGATGGCTGGCTCGGGTTTGTGATCAGTCTTGGTACCGATACCGGCACCCTGCTCTCCCATATGCTCGGAGTCCGGGCCGAGGCCCGTGGGCGGCACGACATCGGCTGGTATCTCAAGCTGGTGCAAGCCCACGAGGCGCTCCGCCGCGGCTACGTGGCAGCGAGTTGGACCTTTGATCCGATGCGGGGCGTCAATGCCCGGCTCAACTTGGAAAAGCTCGGCGCGGTGGTGACGGAGCTGACGCTCGACAAGTATGGCACCCTGCGCAGCTCACTCTATGGCGACGTCCCATCGGACCGGTTCACGGCTCACTGGGATCTGCTATCGCCAGCCACGGCCGAGCGAATCAGGCTGATCGCGAGCGAAGGGTATCAGGCGCTAATGGTGGCGGAGGTCCAGGAGGTGCCGATCGTGACGCTCGATTCGATCGCGGATCTGGTCGTGGCTCGACCACCGCGGCTGCGCTATCAAATTCCGGGCGACATCGACCAATTGATGCGCGATGATCCGGCCTCGGCCATCGGTTGGCGGCAGGAGATGCGTCAGACCCTTGCCGCGCTCGTCACCACCAAGTCGGCTGGCGGCGGCGTTCCCGTCCCCGCCGATCCGGTCGGGATCGGCATCGCGGTGACTCCTGGCGCCTATATCGTCACCGGCATCGCCACCGGGTCAGATTCGTCGGGTGAACGCCAGAGCTGGTACCTGCTAGAGCGCAAAGAGCGGGCGTGGGGGGAATAGCGGCGTGAAACTGACGAAGATCGCGGTCCACCTGGCCGAGCTGGAGCTACGGGTGCCGTTCACGACCTCATTCGGCACCTACTCCCGGCTCAGCCGGCCGTTCGTCGTCCTCGAGGCCGAGGATGGCCGGCGCGGGGTCGGCGAAGTGCCGACCCTGACCGACCCCGCCTACAAAGCCGAGGCCGATACCCCCGCCGTCCTCACCTCGCTCGAGGACTTCGTGGTGCCGAGCGTGGTACGCGGTCACCAGGCGGCGGGCACGCTCACAAGTGTCGAGGCCGTGCGCGCCAGCTATGCCTGGATCAAGGGCGCCGCCTTCGCCAAGAGCGGGGTCGAGGCAGCCTACTGGGATCTCCTGGCCCAACAGACGGGGCAGCCGCTCTGGCGACTCTGGGGCGGCGGCAAGCGGACCTTTCCGGTCGGTGTCAGCATCGGCGGCAAGACGGTCGACCAGGTCGTCTCGCTCGCCCAAAACGCGGTCGATCTCGGTTACGGCCGCTTGAAGGTCAAGATCTGGCCGGGGTTCGACCGCGACGTGGTGCGCGCCCTCCGGCAGCGGTTTCCGGACGTGCTGCTTCAAGTCGACGCCAACTCTGCCTACACGCTGGCCAACTGGGAGGCGCTGAAGGCGCTGGACGAGTTCAATCTCCTCCTCATCGAGCAACCGCTCTACGATGACGACATCGTGCTCCACGCCGAGATCAGCGGCGCCCTGCGGACCCCGATCTGCCTCGATGAGAGCATTCATTCGTTGCGCGACTGCCAAGTCGCGGTCCGGCTCTGGCAGCAATCGAGCGCGCTCAACCGGCTCATCATCAATATCAAGCCGCCGCGGGTCTCCGGCGTTGACGAGGCGATCGCGATCGCTGGCTACTGCCGTTCGGTCGGGGTCCGGACCTGGATCGGCGGCATGCTCGATACGGCTTGGGGCAAAGCGTTCAACCTGAACCTGAACGGCCTGGCCGAGATCGACTTGCCGGGCGACCACTTTTCGCCTACAGGCGCGTACTTCAGCCAAGATCTCGTCACCACGCCCCTGATCGCGACCGGCGGCTGTTTCGCGCTTGGTGATGGCATCTCGACCGGAGTGGAGTTCGACTGGCAGGGCTTTCGCCGGTTGAGCCGCCCGCTCTTCGAGGAGCGGTTGGCCTGATGCGCCCGACGCCTTAGCACTCTCGATTCGAGAGTGCTAAGATTGGTGGTCGAACACCGGATGGTGGGCACAAGCGGTGCAACCTCGATCCGGCGTGATCATAGAGGAGGCGCTGGCAAGATGAGCAGTAGTCGCTGGGATCCCCTCGGAGACATCGTGAGCCTCCGGGAAGCCATGAATAACCTGCTCGAAGAGAGCTTCGTCCGCCCGCGGCCGGGCGTACCGGGCGCCGCTGCCGGCCTGGCCGTGGACGTCCACGAGACCGCGGATACCTTCGTTGTTATCGCCTCGGTGCCGGGGGTGCCGGCGGCTGATGTTGACATCACCGTGCTTGGCGACACGCTCCGGATCCGGGGCGAGCGCCGGGACGACCGCGAGGAATCGGGCGAGAACGGCCGGTGGCTGATTCGTGAGCGCCGATTTGGCGCCTTTGAACGGTCCGTCGCCTTGCCGTCAGCGGTCAAATCTGGTGAAGCCAACGCCGATTTCAAGGACGGTGTGCTGACTGTCACCCTGCCGAAGGCCGAGGAAGCGAAGCCGCGCAGCATCCCGGTCCGCGCCGCGACCGCCCCGGCGCCAAGTGAGGAGCCGAAGCCGAGCGAACTTCAGCCGGAGCCAAACCAGAGCTAGTGATCTGCCGGCGGCGAGTCGAGCGAGACGACCGTCGCTGGGTCTGGCGGCGGCGCCTCTCGGGTTGTCGCGGATCGAGGGTCCGCCCGATCGGCGACATGGACCGAGCGGGCGCCGGCCCGCTCGAGGATGTCCGTGGCGAGCGTGGCCCGGCCGGGGGCCGTGATCAGGATCAGCACCGTGTCCGCCTCATCGGCGGCAAACCGAACCGCGAGCTGGTATCCGGCCGTCCTCAGTTGGCCATCGAGCGGGCCGCGAGCGCTATCGAGGACACGGGCATGCGGCCCGAACCCGGCCCGGTGCGTGGCAACCAGTCCGGCACTCAGATCTTCCCGGTTGAAGATGCCGACAATGATATCGCTCCGCGCCACGGGTGCCTCACGGGATGAGCGAACGAGCCAGCGGGTCGCATGTGACGTATTGTCAGTGTCGTCCATTTTCCGCAAGTCAACAATGGGGAGCGGCCGATTCATGTCAGTGAATC
>JALZJP010000057.1 GCA_030859715.1 Chloroflexota bacterium | reverse complement strand
CGCTATGGCCGATACCGTCATCGCGGTCGAGGACGCCCGCCGTGCCGCTGGCGCGGGGGCGCCGGCCGTCCCCTCCGAACAGGCAGCGGTCGCCGGCGCGGCGGCAACGGCGCTCGGCGCCGCCTTTCCCCGCGCGGCCAAGCTCGTCGCCGGCCTGGAACGGGAAGCGGCCGAGGCGGCGCTCTGGTCCGGCACGAGCTCTCGCGGGGAAATCGAGGCCGGCCTTCGCCTGGGGCGCGCCGTGGGCGAACTGGCAGCCGCTCATGCCGCGGCCGATGGCGCGGATCAGGAGTGGGCGGGAACGCCGACCACCGGTCCCGGCGCCTGGCAACCGACGCCGCCGAAGTTTCGCCCGCGGCCGCTCGAACCGCTGGCCGGGACCTGGCGGCCCTGGGTTGTCACCGACGTCGTCGCCCTCCGGCCCCCGGCGCCGCCCGCGTGGGATTCCCCTGCCTGGCGGGCGGAGCTGGCAGCCGTCCAACGAGCGGTCGCCCGCCGCACACCGGAGCAGGCGGCGGCGGTCCACCACTGGGCCGGCGGCGGCGGCACGGTGACCCCGGCCGGATTGTGGGTCGAGACCGCTTGGGAGCTGATCCTTCGTGACCAGCTTGATTCGCTAGACGCGGCACGGGCGCTGGCCCTGGCCACGATCGCCATGCACGACGCCTTCGTCTGCTGCTGGGACGCGAAGTATGCCTACTGGACGGCGCGTCCGATCACGGCCGATCCCACGCTCGACGTCCTGATCCCGACGCCGCCGTTTCCGTCCTACACCTCGGGCCACTCGACCATCTCCGCCGCCGCGGCGACGGTGCTCGGCCAACTCTTCCCCGCCGATGCCGCCGGCCTGACGACGATGGCGCGAGAAGCCAAGGACTCCCGGCTCTGGGCCGGCATCCACTTTCCCATCGACAACGAGACCGGCGCCACCGGCGGCGCCCACATCGGCTGGCTCGTCATCGCCGCCGGCGAGGCGCCGGCTCGATAGGACCACCCACCCCGATGCCGCCTTCTCGGCAGGCCGAGTGCGATACTGATCGCGGATTCGGCGCCGACGAGGAGGAAACGGGATGGCGGACGGCCACACGCGGTTATCCGGCACGGCCACCGCGGTGGACGATGGCACCTGGATGATCGACCTCGGCTTCCAGGAGCGGTCCAACGTGGTCCTCGCCTTCCTGTTAGCGGCAGGCGACCAGCTCGCCCTGATCGAGTCCGGCCCCACCGCGACTCTGCCCAACCTGCTGGCCGGGATCGCGGCGGCCGGGTTCGACCCGGCGCGGCTCACTCATCTGCTTGTCAGCCACATTCACCTCGATCATTCCGGCGCCGCAGGGGTGCTGGCGCGGGACAACCCGAACCTGACCGTCTTCGTCCACCCGATCGGCGCCCCACACCTGATCGATCCGTCCCGGCTGGTCGCCAGCGCCACCCGGCTCTACGCCGACCGCATGGATGCCCTCTGGGGGGCGGTGTTGCCGGTGCCGGCGGCCCAGGTGGCGCCGCTGGCGGACGGTGACACGATCGCCGTCGCCGGCCGGGTCCTTTCCGCCATCTACACACCGGGGCATGCTTCGCATCACGTCGCCTATTGGGATCCGGAGCGGGCGGTGCTCTTCACCGGCGATGTCGGCGGCGTCCGGATGCCGGGCACATCGTACGCTTGTCCCCCCGCCCCGCCACCGGAACTGGACCCTGCCGCCTGGGCGATCAGCGTCGACCGGATGCGAGCCCTTGGCGCCCGGCGCCTCTTCCTCACCCACGGCGGCCGGTTCTCCGATGTGGCGGTCCATCTCGGCCAGTTGATGCCGAACCTGTCGGCGTTGCGCGACCTGGCGAAAGCGGCGCTGCTGGCCGGCGCCGACCATGAGCGCCTGACCAGCTTGATCCACGACGAGATGGCCAGCCACGTGAGCGACCCGGCAGCGCTGGTCGATCTGGAATGGGCGACGCCATCGTACCTGGCGGCCTCGGGCCTCACCCGGCTTCTGGTCAAGAGCGGCGAGGTATCGGCACCGGCGGGATAACGTCGAGCATGAGACGAGTATGGCGGCATCGAAGCGGTGCGGACGCGCCGACCGCAGCCTTCGCGGAGCTCGTTACTCGCCCTTGCCGGTCTCGATCCACCGGTGAAACAGGTCCACCTTCGCCTCGCTCCATGCCTCGTCGCACGGCATGGACCCCGACCGTAGTCGTTCGAGAATCGCGTCGGCGTGGCTCACGACATCCTGGTAGGACCATAGGTCGAAGGCCCAGTGCATCGACTGGCGATCCGTGGCGCGAAACAACGGCTTGATTTGCGCCGCGAAGCTCACCGCCGCCCCCGCCGCCGGCAGCTCGATCGCCGCGTCCTCCGACCGCGGCGCCAGCGCCGAGATCCGCCTTCCCGGCGGCCCGGCCGGCCCCCAATCCCAACGTGGGACGGGGCATATTTCGCGGAGGACTGGCGCCGGGCTGGGAGTTCTCCACCGCGATCCGCGAGCCCCACTCGATGTAGGAGGCAAAAGCGGACCGAAATTCGGGGTCGGTCGGCAACCCGGCTTCATCGGCGGCTTGGCCGAGCAGGCGCACCCACCGCGCCCGCTGGGGCTCGGTCAGCGCCTTGCCGATGTGTTCCGCCACCATGTGCGGGTAGCCGCCGTACTGCTCGGTGTACGTCTTCGGGCCGCCGAAGGTCTCACCCAACCAGGCCGCGACGCGCTCGGGATGATCGGCGGCCATATTGGCAAAGAGCGGTTGCAACAGGGGGTCTTGGGCGACTTACTTTTCGTAGAAGAGGCTCGTCATCCTGGTCAGGGCCGGTAACCCGCCAGCCCATTCGAACAGTGTCGGCTCGTGGTCCATTGCAATCTCCGGTCTCCGTCCCGCGCCGGATCGGCGTCCGTATCAAATGCCCTTGATCGGTCGCGGCGGGCGAGGACAGCAGTCCAGTACGGCTGTCTCGACCACCCCCTACCTGTCGATGCGACCATCGTAGCAGGCGCCGTTCCGTGTACTATTAACGAAACGGGCAGGTTCGCACCTAGCAATAGGGCTAGGTCATCCGCGCCTTTCGGCCCGATCCGAGCGTGTCCGGGCCAATGCCCCGAGCGGGGCGCCGTGGGCTTGCATCGAAGGGCACGGCGCGGAGGCCGGGCGGTGACAATCCCGGTCACCGCCCGGCCCGTGCCTCAGATCAGGCGATCGCCGCGTCGTCGGCTGGCGCGGCAGCCGGGCCGGGCGGCGCCACCGGAACCAACCGGACGAGCGCGACCGGGTTGTCGTCGGCGGCGATGCGGTTCGTCCGCTCCGCCGCGCAGCCGTTGCACCGGTGGACGAGCATCTGCTCGCCATCCGGCCGGAAATAGGTCCCCACGGCCGGCATCAGGGCCTGGCAGGGGCAGGCCCGGTCGCCCGGCCGCCGGGCATCAACATGCCGTGAGGTCAGGCAGGCCGGACAGTGGTTCCGGTAGCGACTGCCCGTGGCCGGCGGCTGGATAAAACTCCAGCAGCGGCCGCACTTGAACGGCTCGCATTCGTTTCGCCGTTGGCGCGGCCGGAACCGGGGCGCGGTCTCCGCTCGCGGTGAGCGGCGCCGGGGCCGCGTCTGATTGTCGATAAGCTCCAACGCATCGTCGTGGTCGAAATCGTGGATATGCAGGCGTGGCACGGAATGGTCCTCCGATTGGACAACACGATGTCGAGAACATCAGCCGGGAACATCGAAGGACGATGGCACTCATGGGTCGATCCTTTTCTAGGTCGCGCGATGGCGATCCAACCCGGCCTCCGCGGCCGGCAAGTAATGACAGGGCAATGGTTGCGCGTCGGAATCCGCGCTGGCGGGCAGGCGGCAGCGCCGCCGGCCACGGCAAAGCCCGGACTGGCTCCAAACGGAGCACAACCCGGCGACGCCGCGAACGGCGGGATCAGGATCTTGGCTCTAGGGCTCAGCGGCCGAGAAAATGGAACTTACGTGGTCAACACCAACCAGCCGGTCGTGATCGACCGTCCGGACCAGGTGTCCATGCAATCCGATTACGGGAAGACCGCGAGCCTTAGGCCCGTCCGACCGCCGTCGCGGCGCCGGAGCGAACAAGGATCGAAGAGACGGTCAACATGGACACCCCTTTCCAAAGGTGTCGGCCCCGGTGGGACCGGCCAAAGCGGTGAAGCTCCGGCAAACACGAGCGGATAGGCCGCTCGCATTTCGAGCAGCCATGCCCATTCTATGAGCCGTTAGGGCCGGGGTCAAGCGTTTGGCGGTCCGCCCCTCTACCGAATCACGGGCGGCTCGGACTCTGGTTGGTCTGGCGCGCCTCGTGATCGGCCGCGGTTGAAGCCGATCGCACCGGCCCGGCCACGACCCGTCGAGAGAGCAACGCCACGAGAAAAGCAGAAATCACCGTGATTACACCGCCCACCATGAGCGAGCCGGTGGCGCCGTGGGTGTTGGCGACGGCGCCGGCGACGAGGGCGCCGAAGGGCGCGGTGCCGGCGAAGACGGTCATGTAGACGCTCATCACCCGGCCTCGGAGGGCGTCGCGGGCGGTCGATTGGACCCGCGTGTTGGCCATCGCCATCATCGTCGTCATCAAGCAGCCGAGACCCGCCAGCATCCCCATGATCCCAAGCAACGGCAACGCGCGGGCGGTCACCGCGAGCGCGACTTCCACCAGACCCAGCGCCAGCGCCGCCCCCAACAGCAGCCGCATCGTGGGCAGGCGGCCGAGGAAGGCCAGCCCCAGCGCGCCCCCCAGCGACCCAACCCCCAGGGCCGACATCATGACCCCGAAGCCGGCGGCGCCGACGCCCAGATCCTGCTTCGAGAGGAGCGGTACCCAAATGTTGAAATTCATGCCGAAGGTGGCGACGGCGCCGATCAGGATGATCGGGAGAAAGATGTCCGGCGTTTGCTGGACATAGCGGAGCCCTTCTCGGAGCCGGGTGATGACCCGCTCGGTGGACCGCTCTGGTGGCGGCGCCAGCCGCATCAGCAGCAGGCCGCTGATCACCGCCAGATAGCTGGCCGCGTTAATCGCGAAGCAGACCGCCACCCCGACCGTGGCCAGCAGCAGGCCGGCGATGGCCGGCCCAATCACCCGGGCCGCGTTGAACAACGTCGAATTGAGGGCGATCGCGTTCATCAAATGATCGCGGCCGACCATCTCCACCACGAACGACTGCCGGGTCGGCATATCGACGGCATTAACCACGCCCAGGCCGAAGGCCAGCACATAGACTTGCCAGAGCTGGACCTGGTTCGTCCAGACTAGAAGCGCCATGACGCTGGCGAGCAGGCAGGCGGTGCCCTGGGTCACCACCAGCAGCGAACGCTTCGGAAAGCGGTCGGCAAGCACCCCGCCCATCAGCCCAAACACCAGCACCGGCGCGAACTGGAAGACGTTGACCAGCCCCAGCTGGAAGGCCGACGAGGTCAGCGTCAACACCAGCCAGGACTGGGCCAGCGTCTGCATCCAGGTGCCGCTGACCGAGATCAATTGGCCGAAATAGAAGAGCCGGTAATTGCGATGCTCGAACGCGGCCAACCCCCGTGGCAAGCGGAGCCGAAACCGCGGCGCGGAGCCGGCTTTCCCCGCGCTCATGGTCGCGGGCTCCCCACCGGCCGCGACTGGCGGGGAGCCGACGGCGCGGCGGCCGCGAGCATCGTGGTCGCCATCGACTAGCCCCGTTCTCGTTCGCGCTGCTCATCGGCGTCCAGCATCGCGGTCAGATCGCCGGCGGCGGCGAGCAGACGCCGCTGCTGACCCGGCGCCAGCGCGGCGATCAGCGCGTGGAGGCGATCGTCGATCACCGCCTGGTAGCGGCGAGCGAGATCGTGCCCATCGGTGGTGAGAAGCAAGCTGGTGGTGCGCCGGTCGGCCGGGTCCGCCTGCCGTTCCACCAGGCCGCGCTCGACGAGCGAATCGACCGTTCGCGTCATCGTCGGCGCCGTCACTTGAAGCCGGCGGGCCAGGCGGCTGGTTGTCACCGGGCCGGGACCGGTCGCGATCGCCCGCAGGCAGTGGAACTGGGTCACCGTCAGCCGGGCCTCCCCTTCCGCCTGATTCAGCGCCAGGCGGATGGCGCGGTTGACCCGGGGAAGGACGGCGTCGAGCGCGGCCACGAGCCGCCCCTCGAGCGTCGCCACCCCGGTCATCGGCGCATCCTCCACGGCGGTACGGGCGATCATCAGGCGCTCACGGCTCAAACGTAGCAGGACTAATAGTTGCTACTGCTAATGATATGCCGCCGCTCCGGCACCGTCAAGGGTCCGGCGGCACCCCCAACCCGGACGTCTTCAGGGGGAGCCGTCAGCTGGCCGCGACAGCTATTCCGGGCTGTGATTCAATAGAGATCGAGACCGTTCGCGGCTGGCGACACGGTCCGATCGTGGTAGTGGTCAGCGATACACCGTAGAGAGCCAGCACCGCCCAGTGATCGGATAGCACCCATGCAATTGACGAACGCGGCCTTTCCCCGGCTCGATCTGCAGCGGCATCGAATGCTCGATCTCTCGTTCCCCTGTCTGATCGACGACGAACCGAGCACGATGGCGTTGCTCCGTGGATTGGACCTCTTGCAAACCGGCGACTTCGTCAGCACCAGCCAGTACACCAGCGGCAAGGCGTCGCATACGCTCGTGGCCGAGGTCACCAGTGGATGCGGAGCGGCCTGTGAATGAAGGAGCGGTTACCGGACGATGACGACCACGAGTGCCCCGGCCGCGCCGGAAACCGCCGTCGAGGTCCATGATCCAGCCGTCCTGGCATGGGCCGGCGACGTCCTCGACCGCGCCGCCGACCCCCGCCGGATGCGGCAAGCCGTGCTTGATGCCGTAGACCGCAACGCGCGCTGGCGGGGCGACGAATGCCTCAACCTGTTGGCCCCGGAAGCGCCGATGAGCCCCACCGTGCGCGGCCTGCTGGCGACCGAGGTCGGGCAGCGAGCGGCGGAAGGGCACATCGGTCCGGCCAACCGCTGGTTCGCCGGCACCGCCCACATCGACGAGATCGAAGCGCTCTGCGTCGAGCTGCTGAAGCGCGCCTTCGGCGCCCGCTACGCCGACCACCGCCTGGTGGCGAGCATGCTCGGCAACCTGGCGGTCTATACCGCCTTGACCGCGCCGGGCGACGCGATCATGAGCCTGACCCAGCCGTTTGGCGGTCACTCCAGCAACCGGGGCGACGGCCCGGCCGGCGTGCGTGGTCTTCGCATCCACGACGTCCCGATGGACCCGGTGGAGTTGGAGGTCGATCTGGAGGCGTTCGCGCGGAACGCTCGCGCGATCCGACCCAAGATTGTCGCCCTGGGTGCCTCGATGACCCTCTTCCCCTTCCCGGTGGCGGGGATGGCGGCGATCGCCGACGAGTGGGGCGGGCGCATCTTCTTCGACGGGGCGCACCAGCTCGGCCTGATCGGTGGCGGCCAGTTCCAGGACCCGCTCCGCGAGGGCGCGGCGGTCCTCACCGGCTCGGCCGGCAAGACCTTCTCCGGCCCCCAGAGCGGCGTCATCGTCTGGAACGATTCGGCCCTAACCGTGCCCCTGACCGACGCCATCTTCCCCACCCTGGCGGCGACCCATCAAGTGAACCGGGTAGCGGCGCTAGCGGCAGCGGCGGCGGAATTTCTCGCCTTCGGCCGGGAGTACATGGCCCAGATCGTGACCAACGCCCAAACCCTAGCTGCCGCGTTGCACGACCGCGGCGTGCCGATGCTGGCGGCTCACAAGGGCTTCACCCGCACCCACCAGGCCATCGCCGACGTCCGCGCCCACGGCGGCGGCGAAGCGGTCGCCTTCCGCCTGGCCGAAGCAAACATCATCACCAACAAGAATCTCATCCCCACCGACCAGCCCGAAGCCTGGAACCGCCCCAGCGGCCTCCGACTCGGCACCACCGAAGTCACCCGCTGGGGGATGAAGGCGCCGGAGATGGCCCGCATCGCCGACCTGATGGTCGACGTCGTGCAAGAGCGCCGCTCGGCTAGCGCGATCAAGCAGGACGCGATCGACCTGCGGCGGTCGTTTCCGGAGTTGCGGTATTGCTTTCGCTCTAATTAGCAGTAGTCAATCGTTTTAACTACTGCCTCCTCCATAGATTCATCCTGTTCAATCGAGGCAAGTAACTGACCACGAGGTCCGTAGATCTGTACGCTGTAAGGCACTGTACGGAGCAGGTCGTTTTTCTTATCGCGAGTTGCCCCTGCGGGAAAGTGAAAATCCCCCCGCCCCTCAAGTCGATCTACTTTCTGCACCTCTATGTCCTTGACTTGCCGGACACGCGCTGTCAGCCAGTCGCGTAGTGTCTCAAGCAGGACGCCGGCAGCCGCGCCCGCAAGAATATCCCAGGGAATGCTGACGAAGAGGGTGCGCGCGATCTCAAGAAAGCCGTCACCACCTCCTGCACCCTGCGGGAACCGTACCTCCACTTCGTGGTCAGGAAGACGTGATCTTATGGTGTCGGCAGCATCAGTGGCGACTTCTACGATGTCAGGACCAAACTCGGAGGGATGAAACTGAACCATGACCTGGATCACCGACAAGAAACTCTCCTCGATACTGGACTGACCCACGAAGAACGAACTCTGTTGTGGCGTCTTCGGCCCTTCAAGACTTCCTTCCCTCCTCTCCTTTAGTGTAGGAGCGACAGCCAGAAAGCATCCTGGATTGTATGCAGCTCTCCAAGTCGGACGGATGATGATCCGATCCACTTCGACTTTCTGCCTTGTTGCGTCATAGCGTGCTGGAAACTGTACGACCAGCCGACACCTGGCTCGTCGAGAATCTCGCTGCACTCCGAACACCGGGTGGCATGGAGTACAGGCAGTGAGGCAATGATCCCAAGAATCGATACGCGCTCCGCATCATATTAATCATACCGCCCCGCTTTCAGGTGCATGATCGCCTCGTGGGCCGCGTTGTGGCCCGGGGCGCCCATGACGCAGCCGCCCGGCCAGGCGCCGGCGCCGCAGAGGTAGAGGCCGTGAATCGGGCCCTCGTACGAGGTTGAGCCGGGGACCGGGCGCAGGTCGAACGCTTGCTCCGGCACCAGCTCGCCTTGAAAGATGTGGCCGCCGGTGAGGCCGAAGCGGGCCTCGATGTCGGGCGGGGCCAGCACCTGGGCCTCGATCACGGCGCCGGCGATGTTCGGCGCGTACTCGGCGAAACGGGCGATCACATGGCGGGCGATCTCGTCCCGCCGCTCGTCCCAGGTCCCCTCGGCCAGGGTGTAGGGGAAATACTGGGTGAAGATCGAGATCGTTTGCTTACCCTCCGGCGCCAGGGAGCGATCGTGGGCGGATTGGGCGTGGATCGAGAAGAAGGGCCAGTCGCTCGGCTCGCCGCGCCGGGCGTCGTCACATGCCTTCTGCAAATAGTCGATCGAGGGGCCGATGTGGACGCCGCCGAGCTGGCCAAGCTCGTAACCGCGTTTCGCCAGCGCTTTGTACCGGGGCAGCTCGGTCGTCGCCAGGTTGATCTTCATTACCGGCGAGGTGAACTGGATTGCTTCGATGTCATTAATGAAAGGGCCGGGGAGCTGCTGGCGGTCGACCAGCTTCAAGTAAGTCCGGTGCGGGTCGGCGTTGGAGAGGACAATCCTGCTATGAAACTCCTCACCATCACGGGTGGCGACCCCCGTGGCCCGGCCGTTCTGGATGCAGACCTGAGCCACCTCGTTGCCGGTCCGAATCTCGACCCCCAGGCCGCGGGCGACGCGAGCCAGCGCTTGGGTGACACTCCCCATCGCTCCCCGCACGTACGCCCAGGCGCCCCGCCGCCCGGTCGACATCCCCATCGAGTGATAGAGCTTGACGTAGCCGGTGCCGGCGTCGCGCGGGCCGCGGAAGGTGCCGATCAGGCCGAGGGCGCAGGCGGCGGCCTGCATGATCTCCGACTCGAAGTAGTACTCCGCCAGGTCGGCGGCCGAGCCGAGGATCATGTACTTGAAGATCCGCTCGTCCCCCGGCTGGTTGAAGGCGGCGGCAAACTCCGCGTAGCTGGGCGGGTTACGTAGGATGAACTGGTCCATGATGGCGCAGGCCCGCTCGATCAAAGCGTCGTAGTCCGGATAGGCGGCGGCATCGCGGGGCGAGAACCGGGCCAGCTCCTTTAGCAAATCAGCCTGATCCTCCCAGAACACCAGGCCGTCATCGCCGCTCGCCAGCGGGGCGAAGGAGCGCGGATTGCGCGGGATCAGCTCGACCCCGTTCTCCCACAGATCGAGCTCATCGAGGATCTTGCGTGGGGCCAGGGAGAGGACATAGGAGCCGGTCGAGGCGATGTGCCCCGGCGCCCCCGCGATCTCCTCCGAAATGGCGGCGCCCCCGACTTCCGTGTAGCGTTCCAGCACGCAAACCTTGAACCCGGCGCGGGCCAGGTAACAGGCGGCGACGAGCCCGTTATGGCCGCCGCCGATGATCACCGCGTCGTACTGGTTGCTCGGCACGTTGACCATCACCCGTTCCGCCACCGCTTGCTCCTTCATCCGATTGGATTCACCGTCACCATGGCGGAAGTTTACGGCAGCGGGTCGGCTTGCTCGGCCTCGATCCGCCCGATGAGCTGGTATGGTCCTGGCAGTGGGTCTTGCCAGAGCCAGCCGGGATCGATCCAAAATCCCGGCAACACCCGGGAACGAAGCCGTCCGGCGTCGTCCGGTGGCACTGGCTGGTAGTACCCATCCGCGTCGAGAGTGTAGAAATCGACTGATTGCCTTCGCGGCCGGGGATCGATGATCCAATATTCCGGAATACCCGCGCGTTGATACTCAAGAAACTTCTCCCGACGATCACGGGTGACACTGTCATTCGAGATGATTTCCACGACGAGGTCCGCCGGCCCTTCACGTCGTTCAGCATTGAGTTGGCCGAGGTTGGCAATCGCGACAAAGAAGAGATCGGGCAGCCGGGCCGTATTGCGCGATCGCAACCACATTTCGGCCCCGTCCACGCCAACCTGGCCAAGCTCCCGCCGCTCGACGTACTCCGCCAGCAACCTGGCCAGCCAGAGCAGGATCGCCTGATGCAGATACGTTGGCATCGCGAAGGCAACCACCTCCCCATCTACCCATTCCCCACGATGCATCTCCGCGGTTCCGAGCCAGGACTGCCACTCGGCATAACTCATCCGCAACGGTGCTTGCTCAGACGCTGGCTGGGTAACGTCGCGTGCCATGCTGATGGTCTCCTGACACGTCGACGTCGTCCTCTGGAGCATCGAGTGGGCAAGGCAGAGCGTTCGTCATATCGTACACCCGAGTCCGGGCTGCAGGCCCAGCCGCCAGGCACGAGCGCGGCCAGTATGGGTCACGGCCGGCAGCGCCAGACCGTGAGCAGGAAGACTACCATCCGCTGAAGTGAGCGCGTGAGGCGGCCGGCAGCTAACCCTCCAAACCGGCAGCCTGCCAGAGCATCGCCATCGAGCGGGCGGTCTCGGCGGCGGCGGCGGCGGGATTGGTCGCCGCTAGGTCTTCCAGCTCCTGGCTGAACGGCTCCGGCATCACCGGGCCGTCGTAGCCTATGTCGCGCAGTGTCTGCATGAACGGAACGATCTCCAGCACCCCGCTCGCCAGCGGCAGCAGCCGAACCCGGTCGAGCTGCTCCTCCCGCGGCACACCGGCGATCGCGTCGTTGACATGGACCACGACGATTTCCTCGACCGAGAGCTGGTCGAGCGCGTCGATGGCGCCGCCGGCGGTGTAGTGATGGAAGGCGTCGAGCAAGACGCCGATGTTGCCGGTGCCGACCGCCTGGCCCAGCTCACGGACGCCGGCGATCGTGAAGATGAACTCGTGGCGGAACCCGGCGCGGAATGTCCTCGGGCCGCAGAACTCGAGGCCGAGCCAGCACCCCGCGTCCGCCAGCGCCGCCGCGAATGGCCGCAGCCGGTCGACGGTCCAGGCGAAGTTCTCGTCGTACGGCCGCTCGTTGGAGCCGGGCGGCAGGAAGGTCGTCGCCCGTGTGCAGTCGAGCCCGCGGGCCACGGCGAGGTAGCGCGGCAACCGCTCGAGATCGTCCGGCACCGCCGGGCCCGATGGCACCGCGCCGGGCACGCTCCACGAGGCTGGCCGGATGCCCGCGTCGGCAAAGAGATCGCGCACATGGTCGATCCCTCGCTCGTCCGCCAGGCGGGTGGCCTCCCGGATGTCGAAGACGAGGCCGGAAAACCCCGCGTCGCGGGCCAGGAGAATACTCTCCGACAATGACAGATCGCGGATCCCGATCGCGCCCGGCCCCAGTGCTGAGTACATCGTTGCTCCTCATGCGAACGAGGCGCGATCCAAACCGCCGGCGCCCCCGCCGGGCATGATATACCGAAGCAAGGCACCGGCCATCACGCCTGGCATCCAGGCCGCTGCCGGCTCAGATGAGGCCGGCATCCCTGGCGGTCAGGGCCGCTTGGGTCCGATTGGCGGCGTGCAATTTGTCCAGGATGGTCGAGACGTGGTTCTTGACCGTCCCCTCGGCCGGCCCCAGCTCCCGCGCGATCTCCTTGTTGCTCTGCCCCGCCGCGAGCAACCGTAAGACCGCCAGCTCCCGCTCGGTCGGTGGCTCGTGGCTGGCCGCCTGGGTCGAACGGCGGGAGAACTCCGAGATCAGGCGGGTGGCGAGGCGAGGTTGGATGACACTCTCGCCGGCATGGACGCGACGGATCGTGTCGAGCAGATCTTCGGCCGGGATCTCCTTCAGCAGATGCCCCTTGGCCCCGGCCCTGATCCCCTCGAAGACATATTCCTCACGCTCGAAAGTGGTCAGGATGATGACCCGCGTGGCGGGCACGGCGGCGGTGATCCGCGCCGTGGCGGCGACCCCGTCCAGCTCCGGCATCTGCACGTCCATCAGGACGATGTCGGGCCGCAACGCCAAGACGCGGGAAATCGCTTCCTGGCCGGTGGTCGCTTCCCCTACCACCTCAAAGCCGTCCTCTAACTCGAGGATGGTGCGCAAGCCCTGTCGCATCAAGGTCTGATCCTCGGCCAGCACGATCCGGATTGGCGTCATCAGGCACCCCGGTCCATCATTAGCTCACGCCGCTCGACCAGCTTCGCCTCGTTGGCGCCTGGCTCCGCCGTCGTTCCGTCGAGCGGGAACGTCGCCTCCACGATCGTGCCTCCTCCCGGCCGGGGCAGGAGGCGCAACCGGCCACCCAACTCCTCGGCCCGTTCCCGCATTCCGGTCAGACCGTAATGCCCGGAGCGGCCGAGCGCGGCGGGCGGCAACCCCGTCCCATCGTCCGCGACGCGGAGCACGATCGCCTCATCCTGACGACACAGGCTGACGGCGACGCTGCCGGCGGCGGCATGCCGCTCCACGTTTTGGAGCGCCTCCAGCAGCACCGCCCACATCGCCGTCGCGATCGCCGGCGGCAGCTCCGGCACATCGGGCGCGATCGCGCTCGTCGCCACCAGCGGGGTCCGCGCTTGCAGCTCGGCCAGATGTCGGTGGAGGTCGACCGGGACATCCCGCGCTGGCGGGTGCCCCCGTTGGGCGATGGGCCCCCGCAAATCATCGAGCGAGTGCCGCAGGTCGACCATCGCCTGGCGGACCAGATCACGGGTGTCGCGCAGCTCGATGACGCCCCGCGCCGGGTCGCGCGCGTAGAGTCGTTCGACGACCTCGAGTTTGACATTGACCGTGACCAGGGCATGGCCCAGGCTGTCGTGCATCTCGCGGGCCAACCGGGTCCGCTCGCGCAAGGTTGCCAACTCATTCGCCTGGGCCGCCGCCCGGCGCAGCTCCGCCTGGGCCCGGCGCTGCTCTTCGACCAGTTGGGCCAGCCGCTCGCGCTGCCGCAGCAGCACCAGCGCCACACCGAAGATGGAGACCCACATCAGCACCTGCAAGACAATCGCGAAAACGGTCCCCAGATTGCCCTGGCGCACCAGACTCGGTGCGTCGAAGCCGACGGCGACGACCGCGAGCAGGCTGGCGACGGGAATCGGCCAGCGACGGAGCGGGAGGACGCTCATCACTTGGAGCGTGAGCGCGATCGCCAGGCCGAAGAAATCCCCGGCGTAGAGCCTGAGCAGGGCGAGGACGACCGCGGTTTGGGCCGCGCCATAGACGGCGACCTGCCACGCCGGGGGCAACTCGGGCCCGCGGAAGACGCGATGAAAGAGGAGGAAGAAGGTCGCCAGCAGGGCGACCAGCCCGGCCAGCGACCAACCCTGAAACGCCTCCGGCCGGTTCGCCTGGAGGCTCCAGAGGCCCAAGCCGGCGGTGAGGTAGGTCAGGCCTGTCCAAAACAGGACCACCCGCCCCTCGAACCGGCGGTAGGCATCGGCCTCGTTGTCGCCGCGTTGCCGCATGGCCGTCATCTGCCCGCTATCGACACCTTGGCCGATCTGTCCCGTGCCCGATGCCGCCAGTGCCTGATCGCGATCTTGTCACAGCATACCCGCATTGCCCGCCCGGCACG
>JALZJP010000016.1 GCA_030859715.1 Chloroflexota bacterium | reverse complement strand
GTCGAAGCGCGGGCGGACGCGGCCGGGCGGGCGGCGTTTGGCGCGGCCTGGCGGCCAAGCCGGCGGGCGGTGGCGCCCGGCCGGATCGAGCTGCTCGGCAACCATGTCGATTACAACGGAGGCCTGGTCCTGGCCGCCGCGATCGATCGCCAGGTGGTGACGCTGCTCTCTCCCGCACCGGCGGCCGACGACGGCGCGATCCGGACGATCGCGGCGGACCTGCCCGAGCTTGGGGTTGGCGTGCTTTCCGCGCCGGGGTTGGTTGACTGGCGGAACTCGTCGCCGGCGCCCCGGCCATACGACTATGTGCGCGGGGTGATCGCCGCCACCCTGGGGCGCGACGCGCTCACCCTCCGCCAGCCAGCGCTGCTCAGCTTCGCCGGCGACGTCCCGCTCGGGTTTGGCCTTAGCTCGTCGGCGGCACTCTGCGTCAGTTTGGCCCTGGCCCTGACCGAGCCCACCCCGGCCGCCAACGAGCTGGTGCTCCTGGCCCAAGAGGCCGAGCATCGGGCCGGCACGCCCTGCGGCACCATGGACCAATCAGCCTCGGTCGCCGGCGGGGTGATCGCCTTCGATGCCGCCACGCTCGACGTGACGCGCCTCACCCCGGACCTGGGCGAGCTGGTGTTCGCGGTCGCCGATTCCGGGGTGGACCGCTCGCTCGGCGCCTCGTCCTACCCGGTCCGGGTCGAGGAATCACGGCGAGCCCTTGCCCACGCCAAGCGGGTGCTGGGGATCGAGTTGCCGCATCTGGCGGCGTTGACCAGCGACCAGTTGACGGCGTTGGCCACCGGCTCGCGGGCGTTACCGGCGCCGCTCTGGTCGCGAGCCCGGCACATCGTCACCGAGACCGACCGGGTGCGGGCCGGGGCCCGCGCCGCGCGTGATGGCGATTGGGACTATTTCGGCGCCCTGATGACCGCCTCCGGCCGCTCCTCCGCCACCGACTATGAGATCAGCCATCCGCGGGTCGAAGCCTTGGTGGCGGCGATCCTGGCGGTCGAGGACGTCCTCGGGGCGCGGATGATGGGCGGCGGCGAGGGCGGAGCGGTCCTCACCCTGCTGCCCCGCGATCGCGTTGCCGCGCTCGATGCCGCCCTGCGCCCAACCTACTACCAGGCGGTCGGCCTGGCCGATCGCCCCGACCTGATCCACGTCTGCACCTTTGCCCCCGGCGCCGCGGTGCAGCGTCTTGATGATGCGACGCCCGAAAGGGGATCGCGAATCAAAGCTCCGCGGTGACCGCGGTTCGGATGTCACGGCAGAGGGCGATCGGAGGGCGCGGGCGATTACGCAGCCCCACCCGGAAGCCGGTGGTGTGGCCAGAAGGCTGCCAGCACCTCGGCCAGGCTTCGGGGATTCTCGATCTGCATCAGGTGCGTGACGCCCGGTAGGATCACCCCTTCGGCATCTGGTAGCCACGCCAGCAGCAGCCGGTGCGTCTCGCCGAAGCGGGGCCAGAGGGCGTCGCTCTCGCCGCCGAGCACCGACAGGGCCGGCTGGGAAATGCGCCGCGCTTCCGCCTCACCGAACCGCCAGCTCAGGAGTCCGGGCAGCTCGTGCTCGAACCAGGTGCCCGCGTCGGCCACCGCCTGAGCGAACGCCCCCGGCAGCGCACGGTCGAGGGCGGCGCGGTACCCTGGCCACCGCATCTGCAGGAACTCATCGACGACGACCGCCGCGCCCGCTTCCCGGTAGCGCTCGGCGCCGCGCGCCAGCGACTCCCGATAGCCCTGAGCGCTCGCTCCCACCGCTAGCGCCGGTTCCAGCAGGGCCAGGGAGTGGACGGCATCCGGGGCGTCCAGCGCCAGTTGGAGAGCGATGGCGCCGCCATACGAGTGCCCCACGACGTGCGCCCGGTCCACGCCCAAGTGGCGTAGCAACGCCCGGCAATCAGCGGCCTGCTGGGATACGCTGACGGAGCCGTGGGCGCGGGTACTGCCCGCATAGCCGCGGCGGTGGTAGCGAATGAGGCGATACCGATCCGTCAAGGTGGGCTCGGCCAGCAGCGGCCGGAACGTGTCCATGATGAAGGCGCCGTCGATGCAGAGCACAGGTTCGCCGCTGCCCGAAACCGCGTACTCCAGCTCAGCCCCGTCGACCCGCGCTCGTTCCAACGCTATGCCCCTCTCGGCGCTCCGCCGACGTCGGGGAGGCGCATCCAGAGCCTCCACGCTGACCCCATTCTACACAGGGCTACGCCTGCGGCCGTCTAGAAGTCGCCCTGGTCCGGGCGGAACAGAAGCAGCCGCTGATTGCGGCAAGGGAGAGCGTGGTGGCCGACACGTAGGTGAAGTGGAGGCCTGGAGCCACTCTCAGTCGTCGAAGGCGTGCTTCGGTTTGCGTTTGATGTCGCGGCTGCCGTGGCGACGGTTCCGGTAGGCGGTGGTCAGATGCTGGCCGCTGACCGGATCGAGCACCAGGACCGTCCCTTCGAGGCGACGGTAGCGGTCGATTCGCCGGTCATCGTCCGGGATGTCGCGCAAGCCAAGGTGGACGAACTGCGCCTTCCCGGCGTGGTGCATCCGGCCATGCGTGAACACGTACCGGACATCGTCCGCGCTCAGGTTGCGTTGCGCCAAGCGGAGGCCCGCGTGGGCTGAGATCGAGCTCATGGCGGTATAGTCGCGCATCGAACCCCTCCCTCTCTGCCGCGCCCAAGAGGCACCCGCCCGAGATGTCTTGGGAGCGATGGGTCCAAGAGCCAGGCTACACTTCCCGTCGTAGCCACTGGCACCCCCGGACCGGTGAGTGTACGTACAGTATGGACGCCCAGGTGGCCGCTGTCAATACGGCACCGTCATTCGACCGTTGCGCCGCGTGCCGGTGCTGCCCCTGGTCGAAATCGGCAGCGCGGCGGCGCCCGCGGTCAACGCGGCCCCACCGCCTCCTTAAAAAACGGCTCGCGCCATTGACGTGGGGTCGCGTCACCGCGCCTGGCCCCGCTCGCTTGGTTGATCGCCCGCCGGCAACGCGTGCCTCGTGTTGCCGGCGGGCGATCGGTCCTACTGGGCGGTCAGGAAGGCGTCGGTGACGAAGCCGCGGCGCCCGGTGCCGACTTCGAGCACCGGTACCCACCCATCGGTGGCGCCGCCCGTCACCTCAAGCTCGATCCCGGGACCGAGGATGGCGATGATCGCGGCATCGAGCGAGGGCGCCGCCCGCAGGTTAACCTCGTCCGAGGTGAGGACCATGGCGCCGGCGACGAAGGCGGAGTCCGTGTCTGTTCCCTCGCTGTCGGTCTCGGCGACCACGGCCGCGGCCGTGGTCTCGGT
>JALZJP010000241.1 GCA_030859715.1 Chloroflexota bacterium | reverse complement strand
TCGCGCCCATCGCCGCCAGGTCGGAGAGGTTGACCGCGAGCGCTTTGTGGCCGAGGCTTGCCCAATCGGTCCAGGCGAAACGAAAGTGGATGTCTTCGACCAGGCTGTCGGTGGTAATGACGAGCGCGCGACCGGGTTCCGGTATCCAGACCGCCGCATCATCGCCGATCCCGATCTGGAGCCCCGCCCCGGCCACGGTCCCCGGCGCCAGCGTCTCCCGCAGTCGCTGAATCAAGCCAAATTCACCGATTTCACCAACAGTCGCCGCGGTCTCGATGCTCATCGGGTGACTCCGTCGCGATATGGGCACCCATGGTGACGACCATTCTGGCACGGTACCGGGATTAGGCACGCCTCGTCAAGGAGAGCATCGAGGCGATCAGCTCCCGAGCGGAGTCCGGAATTTCGCCTGGTATACTTTGGCCGGCGCCAGCGCAAAGCTGGTTTGATCGGCAACCCACCTTCTCGCCCGAGCTGATGCACCGCGGCTCTCGATAACGGCCGCGGGATTGGATAGATTCTGACTTGCCGCGATCGCTAGCTCAGCCAGGACCGAGTGCGGACGTGTCGAATAGCAGCACATCCCGCGCCAATCGTCAGCAACGCCCGAATCGCCAGCGGCCCGCGGCCCCGGTCGAGCCATACCGGCCGCCTGATCCAAGGCTCGAAGCCACGATCGATCAATTTGCCGCGGGCTATTCGTTTGCCCTTGATGAGTTTCAACGCGAGGCGATCCGCGTCCTCCTGGAGGGCGACTCGGTCCTCGTTGCCGCCCCCACCGGCACCGGCAAGACCGTGGTTGCCGAATATGGCATCTGGGAAGCGCTGAAGCGGACCGGGCGAGTCCTCTACACCACGCCGATTAAGGCCCTCTCCAACCAGAAGTTCCGCGACCTGCGCGCCGCCTATGGCGACGAGGTCGGCTTGCTCACGGGCGATGTCTCCGAGAACCGGGATGCCCGCATCGTCGTGATGACGACCGAAGTCCTGCGCAACATGCTGTTGCAGACGCCATGGGACCTCGATACGGTCGAAAGCGTCATCTTCGACGAGATTCACTACCTGGCCGATCCCGAACGCGGCACGACCTGGGAAGAGTCCATCATCCTGTGCCCAGACCATGTCCAGCTCATCTGCCTCTCGGCCACCGTCAGCAACGCCGACGAGATCGCGGCCTGGATCAGCCGCGGGCATCGTCCCATCCGCCTGGTCACGCACAACGAGCGGGCGGTGCCGCTGGCGCTCCACTATTTTCACGAGGGTAAGCTCCACGTCTCGATCGACCAGACAGGAACGCTCGTCCGCGACTTTCCACACACGGGCGGCGAGCTGCGCCGGCAGGCGGGACGCCGCGGCGGCTTCGGCCGCAACCGGGCCGAACGGGGCCGGCCGGAAATGGATGAGCCCCAGCCGCGGGAGATCGTCGATGCGTTGGCGGCGAGCGACATGCTGCCGGCCATCTACTTTCTCTTTAGCCGGAACGATTGCCAGGCGTTCGCCGAGCGGTTGGCGATCATGCGGCCCCAACTCGTCTCCGACCGTCAGCTCGGGCTGATCGAACAGACGATCGAGGCGGTGTTGGCGAACATGCGCCCGGAGGATCGCGAGCTGCCCCAAGTCCAGACGATCTCGGCCCTCGCCCGCAAAGGAATTGGTTTTCATCACGCCGGGCTCTTGCCAATTCTGAAGCAGTTGGTCGAGCTGCTGTTTTCACGCGGCTTGATGGAGGTCGTCTTCGCCACGGACACGCTGGCACTGGGGGTCAACATGCCGGCGCGGACGGTGGTGATCGGCCGGATGAGCAAGTGGGACGGCCGGCGCCGCCGGCTGCTCATTCCGAACGAGTTTCAGCAGATGGCGGGCCGGGCCGGCCGCCGCGGCATGGATCTGTTTGGCCACGTCGTCGTCCCGTACTCGCCCTGGTTCTCCTTCCGCGAAACTTTGGAGATCGCGACCGGCGAGCTGCACCCCGTCCGCTCCGCCTTCGCCATCCGCTATAACACGGTGCTCAATCTCTGGGATCCGCCCGAGGGTGAGCGGGTCCGCGCCATGTTGCAACAGAGCCTCGCCCAGTTTCAATCGAGCCAGCGCATCCGCGGGCTCGAGACGGAGATCATCCAGTATGGCGACGAGATCAACCACATTCCCCAAGGCTGTCTGATCGGCCTGGACGCGGGTGACGAGCTGCTGGAGGACTATCGCCGTCTCAATCGCTCCCTGGCTGCCTCGCGGAACACGCGGCGGCGCCTTGAAAGCGATCACGCCCTCGTCAACCGGGCGATCGCGACCGCAACGCCCTGGACCGAGCCCGGCCGGCAGGCGCTCCGCCGTGCCTTTCGCTCGGCCCGGCCGGGATTGCTGGCGCACCACCGTCAGTGGGGCTGGGGGATCTATCTTAATCGCGGCACGCGAGGAGGCGTCGGTCGGTTCATATTCGGTCCGGACGGGGCGATCAGGTTGGTCGACGAGTATCGTCAGATCAATCAGCTCACCGACCAGGTGATCGAGCTGCCGCCGGAGCTGGCGGCAGCCGAGACGGACGCGACCGCGGCGCTCGATCTGATTTCACGGGCTCAGCTCGACGACCTCACGGGCCGGCTGCGAACCCTCGATTTGCCCGATCTCAACGCCGTCGCCGCCGAGTATCGCGCCGCCGAGCGATCCCGCATCGACGATACGATTCGCGAGCTGGAGGCGGAAATCACGGTCGCCGAGACCCAAACCAGCGTGATGCAGCGGGACCGCCTCGAACACCCCTGCCATGCCTGCGACCGTCGCCACGAGCATCGAGACTTCCTCAACCAAGTTGATAAGCTCGACAAGGAGCGTCGCGCGATCGAGGAGCGGCTCAGCCGCGAGATCGAGGCCGAGGACGACCGGATCCGGGGGGTGATCCGAGGGATTCGCAACGTATTGCATGCGTTTGGCTACCTCCATCGCGGGTATCCGACCGCGAAGGCGGATATGCTGGCCGCCGTGTTCGACGACGATGGGCTGATCCTCTGCGAGCTGGTTGACCGCGGCCTCCTCGATCAACTGACGCCGGAGGATGTGGCCGAGGTCTTCTCCTGGTTCTCCTTCGATCGCGATTTCCGGAACAGCAATCGGTTCGTCTTGTCCGATCGCCTGGTGCTGGCGCGGCGGCGGATCGAGGATGTCGAGCACGCGGTATTGGGAGAAGAGCGGGCCGAGGGGCTCGATGTCTCCGAGGGTCACAACCCGAGCTTTTATGGCGCCGCCCGCGCCTGGTGCCGCGGCTCCACGATGGCGGAAATCGGCGACATCATCGACCTGTCCGAAGGCGACCTGGTGCTGACCTTCAACAAGACCATCGATCTCATGCGGCAGGTGCGGGAAATGCTGCGCGAGGTCGATCCGGGCCATCCGCTCAACCAGTCCCTGGTAGAGGCAACACGGATGATGAAGCGAGACATCGTTGAGCAATCGCTCCTGCTCGGCTTTGCCCCGATCGCCTTGCCAGAGCCGATCGTGGAACCGACAGAGCAAGCGGCCGCCGCTCCCCGGCCCCACCGGCAGACTTCAACTCGTGGTCGAGCCGCGAAACCAACAGGAACGTCGACCGCGGCGGCAGCGAAAGCCGCCTCTCCGAAACGGCAGCCACGGAAGTCGGCCCCGCGGACCGACTCCGAATCCGGGAAACCGGCGGCGGGACCGGCGCGGCGGTCCCGCCGCTCAGTCTCTACCCAGCGCAACGGATCGTAATCGGGGACGAAGGGACGCCGTCCGCCATCTTTGCTAGACGATGAGACGCATGACGAAGAGAATCGCCGCGACGATCGCCAGCGCCGCATTGAGATATGCCATCGCCAGCAAGCGTTGTCGGATCGCCGGCCCGGCAGCACGCGCCGCGTCAAGGGCAACGTAGGCGGTCAGCCCGAGCGCCCCCGCCAGGACGCCGAGCCCGGCGGTGACATCGTAGAGAAGCGCCAAGAACGGCGCGACCACCATCGCCCCGGCAAAGACATACGGTACGATCCGGCGGCGATCGTTCACGAACTGGTGATCCCCCTCAAGGTGTATCTCGTCCCGCACCAGCGACAGGACCAAGCCAACCAGTTCCCGTAGGATACGAAGCGAATCGAGCTCGCGCGAGTGTTGCTGCCTGGAGCACGCGAATGACCAATCAATCGACCGAGTGGAACGCCGCCACCTATCACAAGGTCGCGAACCCGCATGTCGGCTGGGGCCGGCGCGTGCTCGCCCGGTTGCCGTTACGCGGCGACGAGACGGTGATCGATGCGGGGTGCGGCACCGGCCGGCTCACGGTCGAGCTGCTTGAGCGGCTGCCCACCGGTCACGTCATCGCCATCGACGGCTCAGCCAACATGCTCCAAGAGGCGGCAGCCCACCTCCGCCCTCGCTTCGGCGATCGGGTCTCGTTCGTCCAGGCCGACCTCCAGCACCTCCGCGTCGCGGCGCCGGTCGACGCCATTTTCAGCACCGCGACCTTCCACTGGATCGCGGACCACGCGGGGCTCTTCCGGCGGCTGATCGCGGCACTCAAGCCTGGCGGTGTCCTGGTCGCCCAATGCGGCGGCGGTCCAAACATCGCCGGCCTCATGGCCGAGGTGAACCGCCTTCAGCATGACCCCGTGTTTGCTCCATATTATCGCGATTGGCGGGAGTTCTGGGAGTTCGCCAGCGCGACGACGACGGCCGAGCGATTGGTCGCCGCCGGCTTCGTCAACGTCGCCACCAGCCTGGAGGAGGCGCCCACCACCCTCGCGGGGGCGCCAGAGTATCACGAGTTCTTGGAGACGGTCGTCCTTCGCCTGCATCTGGAGCCATTGCCGAGCACGGCGTTGCGGACAGCGTTCCTCAACCGGCTGACCGAGGTTTCCGCCGCCAGTGACGCCCCGTTCTTCCTCGATTACTGGCGGCTCAATCTGTCGGGACAGCGGCCCGAACGCGGCGAGCCATGAGTCTTATCGTGGCAACCGTGAGCCATGACGACACGGTTCGACTCGGCATCAAACTTGGACGGCGATTGATCCCCGGCGATCTGGTGCTGCTGCACGGCGACCTCGGGAGCGGCAAAACGACCCTGGCCCAGGGCATGTTGGCCGGTCTTGGTGTGACCGGGCCAATCCCCAGCCCAACCTTCACCCTGGTCAACGAGTATGAGGCCGAGGCGGCGTCCGGCGGGGAGCCGTGGCGCGTCTATCACCTCGATTTGTATCGGCTGCGGGACGACGAGCTCGACAGTTTCGGTTTCGACGACTATCTTGCCCCGGCGGGCGGCATCACCTTGATCGAATGGCCGGAGCGGGCGGCGTCGCGTCTAGACACCGACTACCTCCTCATCGAGATCACGGCCACCGGGGGTGAGCAACGAAACGTTCGTCTATCTCGGGCGCCGGCCGGCACCGCCCGGTTCGGCTGGCTTGACCGGTTCCGCTATGGACAGTGAGAGCCATATTCGCGGTATCGCGGCGGGTCGGCCGCGTGATACTCCCGGCACAGCGCAACCAATCGCTCCGTCAGGAGGTTGAACAATCGCTCCCCCTTCTCGGCCGAGGCGACGAACGGATCACCCATCACCCCGTTGGCCATCTCCCGCCGCCGCTCGGGAAAGACGGCGTACTCCTGGACCGCGGGGCTGAAATGGCGACGCCACTCGTCCTTGACCGCGCGGTCCATGTCGACCAGGCGCGGGCGGAGATAAAGTTGGAGGCTGGTTTCCCACTCTCCGCCATGGCCGATGCTGCCGCCGTCCGCCTCGCTCCATGCCAGCAGCTCCGGGGTGGCCATGGTCCAGTAGGTGATCGCCAGCGCCCAAACGTCTTCCTCCGCCAGCTTGACCGACGCCGCCCAGGTTGGCGCTTGGTTGCCGCCATGGCCATTCAGAAGAATGATGCGGTGAAACCCGTTCGCCCAGATGCTTCGCGAGATGTCGCACAGCACGGCGATGAACACCTCCAAGCCGAGCGTGATCGTCCCGATCTCGCCCATGTTGTAGTGGGTGAAGCCGTACATCTGGGGCGGCGCCACCACCACCGGGATCTCGTCGCAGACCTCCGCCGCCCGGATCGCCAAGTGATACGGGATGCTGATATCCACGTCTTGCGGGCAATGTGGACCATGTTGCTCGACCGAGCCGACCGGCACAATGACGACGGCCCGATTCTCCATCGCCGCTAGCAGCTCGTGCCGTAGCATTTCTTGCCAAAGCACCTTCTTTCCCGACGCGGGCCGGATCAGCATCGTCTCCCTCCATCATGCCCGGACCAACGAGGATGACAGCACCTGGCGCAATCGGGTGCCAACAATCTCGATCTCGTCCTCTTCGAGGCTCTGCGGGATCAGGTTCAAGGTGCCAAGCTCCGCCCGAGACAACCCGATCGCGATCCCCGGTTCACCGTCCAGAAGCGCGTTCGCCGCGTCATAGGCGGTGAACCCGAGGACCCGCTCGTCCAAATCCAACAGCAATTGCGGAATCAGCTTCTCGGTTGGTTGAAATCGACGCGCGGTCACCCCGGCGAGACCGCCGAGGCCCTCCTCAATGTGATCGAGCTGGTCGTTCCAGCATGCGTAATCCGCGTTGTCGCTGCCGGCCACGTAGCGCCGGAGCGCGGTGATCAGGCCGACGACTTCCTCGCGGCCGACCTTCATCGCCCGGCCAAACCCCTGGTGCGGGATGCCGCGGATGGTCCCGTCGGCCAGGAGGCCGCGTTTACCCCACGTCTCCGCCCGCACGTCCATGTCTTGATGCTGCAAGGCGATAGATGCGACTAAATCACCGCGGCCCGCGATGATGCCGCTCGCCTGGGGGCCGCCGATCGACTTGCCGCCGGAAAAGACGACGAGATCGGCCCCCTCCGCGATAAACCGGCGCAAATTCGAGCGCGGCGGCAGCTCCGCCGCCGCATCGACGATCACGGGAATGCCGTGGGCGCGGCCGATCTCGCCGACGACGGACAATGGCACCGTGCCCGGTGTCTCGAGGATGGGGCAGGCGATCGCGGCGGTGCGCTCGGTGATCGCCGCTTCGATCTGCCAGGGGTAGGTGCCGCCGGCCCCGGGGTAGCCGAGATAGCCAACCTCGACAAAGGTGACGCCGGCGGCGCGGATCGCGTGATCGTAGGCGTTCCGATGCCCTCGCTGGACGACGACCTCGTTTCGCATGCCGTTCGTGTCGGGTAAGCGATCCATCTTGGCGACATCAAGGCCGGCGACGCAGGCCGCCACGCCCAGGGTCAACCCGGCGGCGGCGCCGGTGACGACGTAGCCCGCTTCCGCCCCAGTGATCTCGGCAATTACCTCACCCGCGCGCGCTTGCAGCTCGTCGATATGGACAAAGGAGGCGGCCGCCTCCGCCATGGCCGCCAGCACTTCCGGCGCCATCCGGCTGCCGCCGAGCCTGGTCAGGGTGCCAGCCCCATTGATGACGGTTCGGACCCCGAGATCGGCGTAGACACCCATTACGTAGGTCAATCCTTCACGCGCTCGCTGCCGCATCCAGAATCATCGCCAACCGATTGATGACAATTGCCTCCTCTCCCGGTTGGAGGCAATGGGTGCTCACCATCAGGCCAGACCGCTCGACGTTGAGGTGAATTGACGGATCGCCCGCGGCCAAGGCGTCCCGCACCTCCTCGGGCCGCCAGGCCCCTTGCCTCGGGAAGAGTCGGACGATGGGAGCCGGCCAATCCTCCCAATCCGATTCCAGGACACAACTCAGGTCAGCGCGGTCGCGGAGCCTGGCGACCATGGTCTGCGCCTGCCGAAGGTGAGCCTGATACTCCGCCTGGTGGTCGGTGTGGAGAAAGAGGTCGAGGGCGACCCAGAGCCCGGCCATCGCCTCCTTGCTGACCTTCATCCCGCGACCGATGCCGGCATGGGGATTGGAGTTCGCGCCGACCGCGGCAATCAGATCGTGCCGGCCGGCAACAAGCCCGGAATCTTGCGGCCCGCGGATCCCCTTGCCGCCACTGTAGATCACCAGGTCGGCGCCACGGTCGATCCATCGCCGCAAGTGTTGGACCGGGGGCAAGGTGGACGCCGCATCAACGATCACCGGCAGCTTGTGCGCGTGGGCGGTGCTGACCACGGCACCAAAATCAGTCGCCCCCGGTGTCGTCGCCGGCGAATCAATCCAGGCCACGGCAGCCGTCCGCGGGTTGATCGCGGCCGCCAGCTCCCATGGTTCGGTCCCTAACGGTCGCCCAATCTCAACCAACTGGCCGCCCCCCAGCCGGAACATCAGGTCGTAGTTAATGCGCTGGCAACGATGGACGATGATCTGATTGGCCAGTCCCTCGCTGTCCGGCAACCGCCGGATCCGCGCCGGATCACTTCCCGCGATACAGGCCGCCGCCGACAGCGCCATCCCCGCCGCCGACCCGTTGACCACGCAGCCCGCTGCCGCCCCCGTGACCTCGGCGATCCGTCTGCCGACCGCAACGTTCAGCTCGTCCAGCACGACATACGCCCCGGCCGCGCCGGTCATGGCCGCGACAACCTCGGGCGGCATGAGTGTCCCGCCCACCGCCGTCGTCGCCCCTCGGCCGTTGATGATGGTCCGCACCCCGATGTCTTGGTAAATGCGTCTACCCGAACTGGACGACGTACTCATGCTGCCTCACCGACTTCGACATCCGCGCCGGCCGTCGAGCCTCCGATCAACTGAGATGACGTGATGTTGGGATCATACACGCCAAGGGTGCCGCGTCAAACCGGGGTGGTTCGCGGACGAGGTTCGGTGTGCCAGCATTGAGGCCGCCCGTTCGTCGGAGCATTGCCGTGGCATTTGAGGGAGTATCGACAAACCGGGACCGGGCGACAATCGCCCGATCCCGGTTTGTCTTCCTGCCGATCGCGAATAGAGACCGCGCCGCCAGGCAGCGCGGCCACCGTCACCGCTAGCCGAGCGCCGCGATGGCGTCGAGCACCGGCTGCGCCTCTTCCTCCAGGATGGCGGCGACCTCGCTGAAGACGGTCTGCACGTCCTCCTGGTTGATCAGGATCCGCTCGATCCCGGAGCCGATGATCTGGTCGCCATTCGGGATGAAGACCCGCGCCGCGTCCTGAGCTCGGGTCAGCGGGAGCTGGTTGACCGCGGTCTCGAAGTTCGGGTTCTCATCGTAGAAGGCCTGCATCTCCGGGCTCTCGATGGCCGATTTCCGGACCGGCATGTATCCGGTCACTTGCGACCAAAACGTGGTGATCTCGGGCGACGTGGCGAAGGCGATGAACTGAAGGGCAGCGTCCTGCTTCTCAGCCGGCGCGTTGGCGAGGACAGACAAGCCAGCGCCACCGGTGCAGCAGCCGAACTCCATGCCTTCCGGCAAGAAGGACGTGCCGTAGTCAAAGGTTGCATTGGCAGCGATGCTGGCGATGGAACCAGTAGAGGCCATGATCGCACTCGTCAAGCCGTTGTTAAAGTCAACTACATGATCGGCGCCGGGCAGCGCCCAGCCATCGGCCGTCGAGCTCTTGTAGAACTCGCCCGCCGCCACGGCCTCCGCCTCCGCCAGGCGGATCGTGAAATCGGGATCGGAGTAGGCGCCACCCCACTGCCAGACCACCGGCTGGAATAGCCAGGCGACGTAGGACGCGGCGTCCGGGTGGCCGAAGGCGTGGCGGGTGACGTTACCGCTCTCTTCAACCATCAGGTCCGGGATCCACCCCAGGAACTCGTCCCAGGTCTCCGGGCCGCGATCAGGCAGGCCCGCCTCGGCAAAGGCTTCGCGGTTGAAGTAGAACAGCGGGGTCGAGCGAGCGAACGGCAGCCAGTAGCTGACGTCGTTGCGGACGCCTTCCTGGAAGAGAGAATCAACGTAGTCGCTGGTGTCGACGTCGTTTGCCGCGATCAGATCGTTCAACGGCGCCAGCGCGTTGGCGAGATAGAACCGGAACCACCACACATCGGAGAGGGCCGAGACATCCGGCGTCTGGTTCGCGGCCAGCGCCGCCGTCAATTTCTGCGCCGTCTCCTCGTAGCTGCCTTGGAACTGGTACTCGATCACGACATCGGACTGCGAATCATTGAAGCGGGTCACGACCTCCTGCTCCGCTTCACCCAATTCGCCGCTCCACGACCCCCAATAGACCACGTTGACCGCGGAGCCGGTCTGGCGCACAAAGGCCGGGGCGGCGAAGACGCTGCTCTTCTTGCTGGCGACGCCCAGCGCCGCCGCCGAGGCGACCGTGGCCGCCCCCTTTACCGCGTTTCGCCGGGACAGTTTACCGTTCATCCGTCAACTCCTCTTCCGTTCCGTCCACAACGCCACACCGGCGTGACGCTTCACTCGGGCACGCGCGTCGTCCCCACCGCCTACTCACGTTGAGCGGGATAGAGGGCGCCACGACTATAGACCGACTCGCTCAGGTGAATGTTGTCGAAACGTGATCGTTTCATCGCCTCATCCCTTGGTCGCTCCCGCCGTCAAGCCGTTGATGATGTATTTCTGGGCAAAGACGAAGATCACGAGCAACGGCAGGATGACGAAGATCGAGGCAGCCATCACCACCCCCCACTGGGTGTTGCCTTCTTGATCGAACAGGTACGTGATGCCCACCGTCAGCGTACGCATATTCTCCGTATTGGTGATAATCAGTGGCCAGAGGTAGTCGTTCCACTTCGCGACGAGCGAGATCAGGCCGAACGTCACCAGCACCGGTTGCGACATCGGGACCACGATATCCCAGAGCAACCGCAGATGGCCGCAACCGTCGACCCGCGCCGCGTCCAGCACCTCCCGCGGCAGGCCAAGGAATGCCTGCCGCAGCAGGAAGGTGCCAAAGGCGACCGAGGCCCCCGGCAGGATGATGCCCTGGTAGGTATTGATCCAGTTCTGGCCGAAGATGTTGGCCATGGTGATGTAGTTCGGTAGGATCGTGACCTGGCTGGGCACCATCAGGGCCAGCAGCAACCCCAGGAAGAACCAGTTCTTCTTCGGGAACCGGAGAAAGGCGATGGCGTAGGCGGTCAGCGTCGCGTTGATGACCTCGAGGCTGGTGCCCCCGATCGTGGTCACGATCGTATTGATGTAAAACCGGTCGAACGGCGCCGCGTTCCAGGCATCGACGAAGTTCTGCCAGCGGGGCTCGGTCGGGATCCAGACCGGCGGCACGGCGTAGATCTCGCGGGTCGTCCGCAGCGAGCCGGAGAGCATCCATAGCAGGGGCGCCCCAATCAGGAGCACAAGCAGCAGCATCAGCCCGTAGCTGCTGAATCGCCAGACGCCATACCAGCGCCGGTTTGACAGCCTATCCATAGTGGACTCGCTGCTCGGTGAAGCGAAGCTGGAGCCAGGTGACGCCAAACATCAGGGCAAAGAGGACCATCGCGGCGGCGGCGGCCCGCCCGGCGTTGAAGGCGACGAAACCCTGTTCATAGACGTAGTAGATGAGCGTGTTCGTGGAATTAACCGGCCCGCCCTGGGTCATCACCCGGATGATGTCAAACGCCTGGAAGGTGTTGAGGATCGAGGTCACGATCAGGAAGAAGCTGATCGGCGACAGCATCGGTAAGGTCACCGAGCGGAATCGCCAGAGCGGCCCCGCGCCGTCGATCTTGGCCGCCTCGTACAGATCACGCGGGATCGCCTGCAGACCCGCCAGATAGATGACCGCGGTGAACCCCAGGTTCTTCCAGATGTAGACGATAATCACGGCCGGCATCGACCAATTGGGGTCGATCAGCCAGTTTGGCGAGCCCAGGTTGAACCACCCCAGGATCTGAGCGACCAGGCCATACCGGGGATCGAACATGTAGACCCAGACAATGCTGATCGCCGCCCCGCTGAGCAAGGTGGGGGCAAACAGCACGGCCCGGGCGCCGTTGCGCCACCGCAGCGGCTGGTTGAGCAGCAGCGCCGCCGCCAGGCCGAGGACGAGCGACAGCCCGACCGAGGCCACGGTAAAGACGATCGTGTTGATGAAGACCGTACGAAATCCGGCGTTCGTCAGCAGATACTCGTAGTTCGCCAGGCCGACGCCGATTTTCGCCGGCGACACCATATCCCAGCGGACCGTGCTGAGATACCCGTTCTGAATCATCGGCCAGTAGGTAAAGAGGGCAAAGATGACGACGTTGGGCGCCACAAACAGCAGGAACAGGAACCACTCCGCCTGCCAGAAACGGCGGTGGCGACGAGAGCCGGCCACGCTGGCCGCGGCATTTGGTTGCGCGGTGATGACCGAGGCGTGTTGTCCGCCCACCCTGATCCTTCCCAACGACGCCGCGGCCGATCCGTTGCGGCAGGCTGTACCATCGTGGTAGATAGAAGGAGCTTGGCGATCAACGAAACGTTAAGCTCGTCTCGGCTTCGCGGCAGCCGTCACGTTGCCACCCGGTAGCCATCTTAGCAGATGGGCCCGCGGCCCACGATCGCGACTGAGTCAACGAGCATGACGAGAGACCCGGCCCGGGTGAGCGATCAGACCTCGATGAGCGATCAAGCCGCGTGGCTGCTCGCGATCGACAGCTCCTCGGAGCAGGCCGGGCTCGCCCTCTTCAACGGTATCCACATCACCGAGCTAAGCTGGCCCGCCGGCCGCTCGCAGACAACGATGCTGCTCGCCGCGATCCATCAGATCCTCACCATGCACCAACTTGAGCCAACCGGCATTTCCGCCGTGGCGGTTGCCGTCGGACCGGGACCGTTCAGTGGCTTGCGGGTTGGCCTGAGCGTCGCCAAGGGGCTGGTCCTCGGCCTCGACATCCCGATCGTTGGCGTGCCCACCCTGGAAGCCGCCGCCGTGCCGTACGCGGCCGGGACCGCCACGGTGGTGCCCCTTGTCCCCGCTGGCCGCGGCCGGATCGTCTGGTCCGCCTATGGCCGCGCCAACGGCCGCTGGGCGGAGCTGGCGCCACCGCGCAACAGCACGATCGATGACCTGATCGACGACCTCCCTGGTGCGGAGACCGTCATCGTCAGCGGCGAGGTCGATGCCGGCCAGGAGCAACGCCTGCTCGCCGTGGACCGGGTCCGGCTGCCGCCACCCGGCTTGCGAGCCCGGCGACCCGGCGCCGTCGCCTCGTTGGCATGGAATCGCCTCGCCACTGGCGACACGGACGATCCAGGTTCGTTGCAAGCAATCTATGCCGGGCGCGAGCAGAGCTGACCTTCGCCCGATTGACGTGACATGGGGGTTGTTCACATGTTGGTCGCGTCGCCCCGGTGCGCTGGACTGGAAGTCCGCGCTGAGCACCACGAAGTCCCTCCGGGACTCGCCTCGCGGTGGCTGGCGGACTCACATACCAACATGTGAACCACACCCATCACCTGGCGAAAGGTTGTGCATTCGCCCCGAAAATGCTAACTTTTCGGCCCCCGGTGGCCAAATATCCGCCGGCGGCGATGGACCCACGCGGACGTCATCAGGCGTGCGGCCGGCAAGAGGGAATCGTGTACCGGATCGAGCCCATGACCACCGCCGATGTGCCGGAAGTCGGCCGGATTGAACGCCGGTGCTTTGCCAATCCCTGGCCAGCGTCAGCCTACCGGCGCGAGCTCCAAGTCCCCGCCCAAAACCACTATGTCGTGCTCCGCGAGATCGCCCCGCCCGCGTTGGCGGAAGCGGGCGCGATCGCCGCGGCGACGGAGGAGAACGGCGCCCATGGCGAGCGGTCGCTGCCCCGCCGCACGCTGCTGCCCCTCGCCTTCGGCCGAAAGCTCGGGCGCCCGATGGAGGAGTCAGGCGACGGTTTACCGATTCTGGGCTTTGCCGGGATGTGGCTGGCATTTGACGAAGCCCATGTGACGACGATCGGCGTCGATCCGGAGGTTCGCGGTCGGGGGCTCGGCGAGCTCTTGCTCGTGGCGATGTTCGACGAGGCATTTCGCCGGCATACCAACTGGCTGACGCTCGAAGTCCGCGTTTCCAACGCCCCCGCCCAGATGCTCTATCAGAAATACGGATTTCACGAGCAGGGCCGCCGCAAACGCTACTACAGCGACAACAACGAGGACGCCCTCATCATGTGGTCCGAGCCGCTGTCCGACCCCGCCTTCCAGGGCCAGATCGAGCGCTTGCGGGACCAGCTCTTTGTCCGGCTCGAGGCGGATCCGGCTGATCTCGGTCTGAGCCCGGCCCTGCCAAACGGCCGGCGGCCATGAACATCCTGGGGATCGAGACCTCCTGCGACGAGACCGCGGCCGCGGTCGTCATCGCCGGCCAGCGGGTCCGCTCCAACGTGATCTCGTCCCAGATCAGCCTCCACCGCGTCCATGGCGGCGTCGTCCCCGAGCTCGCGGCGCGCCAGCATGTCACGGCCATCGTGCCCGTCGTGGCAGCATCGCTGGCCGAAGCCGGGATCGGCCGTGGCGGGCTGGACGCGATCGCGGTGACGATCGGCCCCGGCCTGGCCGGATCGTTGCTCGTCGGCGTGAACGCGGCAAAAGCAATGGCCTACGCGCTGGATCGGCCGCTGATCGCGGTCAACCATCTGGAGGCCCACATCTACGCCAACTGGCTGGGACCGGTGGGTGCCGTGCCGCCGCGGCCGCCCGCCTTTCCCCTGCTCTGTCTCCTCGTCTCCGGCGGTCACACCGAGTTGATTGAAATGACCGGCCACGGGCACTTTCGCCATATCGGGCGAACCCTTGACGATGCCGCGGGCGAAGCCTTCGATAAGGGCGCCCGATTGCTCGGCCTCGGCTATCCCGGCGGTCCGGCGATCCAACACGCGGCGGCCACCGGAAGCGCGATGGCCTTCGATCTGCCACGGGCGTGGCTCCGGGACAGCTACGATTTCAGCTTTTCGGGCCTGAAGACGGCGCTGCTCCGGCTCGTCGAGCCGTTTCGCGACGATCTTCCTGCCCCACCGGCGGCGGCCGACAGCTCACCGTCTGGTCCATTCGTCGCGCACCGCCCCCCGCGGTTGAAGCCAGGCACGCCGATCAACGACCTGGCGGCCTCGTTTCAGCGAGCGATCATCGAGCCCCTCGCGATCAAGACTGCATGGGCCGCCCGTGACACCAAGGCGCGGACCGTCGTCCTCGCCGGCGGCGTCGCGGCGAACGAGGCCCTGCGCGACGCGGTGCGGACCGAAATCGAACGCGAGTGCGGCCCCGAGGTCATCGTCTCGATTCCCCCCGCGGTCTATTGCACCGACAACGCGGCGATGGTGGCGGGGGCGGCCTACTTCGGCCTCCGGCGCGGTTCTCAGGCTGGATGGGAGACCGACGTTCGCCCCCGTTTTCCGTTGACCGGATACGCCACGCCGTCGCCGCGGTCTTGACAACGTTCCCGAGCCAACCCAAGATGACGGCACGGTGGAAATTGGAGTGGCGGAATCGTTCGACCCGAAGCGAACGATGAACTGAGAGGAATGCCCGATGGTTGAGCAGCTTTTGCGACGGAAGTCGCGCCGGACCGTTGTCACATCGGCGGCGGCGAGCGCCTTCGCGGCGCCCGCCTTCCTGCGCCTGACCAGCGCTCGGGCCCAAGGCACGCCGGGCGCGGCGGACGCCGACTTCGACTGGCGCCAGTTCGCCGGCGAAACGATCACCGCCCTGCTCGCGACGAGCAGCCGGGCCGATGTCCTGGTCGAACTCCAGCCGCAATTCGAGGAGCTGACCGGGATCAGCGTCAATGTCGATATCGTGCCCGAGCAGCAGCAGCGGCAGAAGCAGGTGATCGAGTTCACCTCGGGCAATCCGAGCTTCGACGTCACCCTCATCTCCTGGCATGTGCAGAAGGGCCTCTTTGGCCGCGGCCAGTTCATGCTCGACATGCGTGAGCTGCTGGACGATCCAGAGTTGACCGCCCCGAGCTACGACTTCCCGGACTTTTCCGAAGCGGCGCTCCGGTTCGCGACCCAGCCTGACGGCCGGATCGACACCTTGCCGTTCAACATCGACTACTGGATTACCTACTGGAACATGGAGCTGTTCGACCAGGCCGGCGTCGCCTTCCCGGAGACGCTCGAAGAGACCGTCGCCGCCGCCGAGGCGTTGCATGATCCCGACAACGGCGTCTTTGGCTTCGTCGCCCGCGGCTTGAAGAACGCCAACGTGCCGGTGTGGACCTCGTTCATGCAAGGGTGGGGCGCCAAGCCGGTGACGGACGACGGCGCCCTCGAAACCACATCCGAGGCCGCGGTCGCGGCGGCGGAGTTCTATCAAACCCTGCTGGCGAACTACGCGCCTCCCGGCGTCAGCGGCTTCAACTGGAACGAGTGCCAAACCACCTTCAGCCAGGGCACGGCGGCAATCTGGTTCGACGGCATCGGCTTCGCCGCGCCCTTGGAGAATCCGGACGAGTCGCTCGTCGTGGGCAAGGTCGGCTACGGCCTGCAGCCTGCCGGCCCGGACGCCCGCCACGCCGGCACCTTCGGCGACGGGATCGGCATCGCCGCCAACTCGGCGAAACCTGGGCCGGCCTATCTCTACAGCCAGTGGGCCACCGGGGTCGAGGTGATGCAGCGGATCCTCGAGGTCGGCGCCGGCGCCCCGCCCCGGAACTCGATTTACGCCGACGAGGAGTTTTTGGCCACGGTCGAGATTCCCCAAGGATGGGTCGAGGCGCTGGTGGCCTCCGGCGAGATCGGCCTCCCCAGCCTGCCGGAGATCATTCCGGTCACCGAGTTCCGGGACATCTTCGGCATCGCCCTGACCAACATGATTACCGGCGCCGATCCAGCGGCCGAGCTTGAGCTAGCCACCCAGCAGTTCCAACCTATCCTGGAGCAAAGCCTGGCCGGCTCCTAGATTCCCACGACCTACGCCGCCGCGGGTCACAACGACTCGCGGCGGCGGCGTCGATCGCCGCTGACGGTGAGAGAAACTTGGCATGAGCGCCACGGCCGAGACATCGCCAACGCCAGTTGCCCCACGACCGCGCCTTGGCGACCGGTCCTACGGGCGGCGGCGCTCGTACCTGCTCTTCGTCCTGCCGGCACTTGTCGTGATCGTCGCGGTGATCATTTTTCCCTGGATCTATACCGTCTTTATGAGCTTCCACGATTGGCAAGTCGGCGCTCAGAGGATCTGGGTCGGCCTCGATAACTACGGCGCGCTGCTCAATGACCTGCGATTTCGCGCCGCTGTCGGCAGGACGTTCGTCTACACCGTCCTCGCCGTTGCCCTCCCGGTCGTGCTTGGCACGATCGCGGCGATCCTCTTCCATCAGGAGTTCCCGTTCCGCGGCCTGTTCCGGGGCATCTTCATCTTGCCGATGATCGCGACCCCGGTGGCGATCGCCCTCGTCTGGACGATGATGTACCATCCGCAGCTCGGCGTCCTCAACTATCTCCTGTCGCTGATCGGACTCCCGCCGTCGCTCTGGGTCTATGCCCCGGACACCGTGATCCCCTCGCTGGTCCTGGTCGAAACCTGGCAGTGGACGCCGCTGGTGATGCTGATCGTGCTCGGCGGCCTGGCGGCGCTGCCGGTTGAGCCGCTGGAATCGGCCGTGGTCGATGGCGCCGGCACCTGGCGCTTGTACCGTGACATCATCCTGCCGATGACGCTACCTTTCCTGATGGTGGCCGTGGTGCTACGGACGATCGATTCGCTTAAAGCGTTCGACACGATCTTCGCCATCACCCAGGGCGGCCCCGGCACCGCCTCCGAGACAATCAATATCTATCTCTACCTGCAGGCGTTCTCGTTCTTCCGGATCGGCCATGCCTCCGCCGTCGTGGTGGTCTTCTTCGTGATCGTGGTGGCCTGCTCGCTGGCCCTCTTGATCGTCAGGCAGCGCACCAAATGGTCGTAGCAACATCCACGCTCAGCCAGCCGTCCGCGGTTCGGGTTGCCAAGCGGCGGCGGCGGCTCTGGCGCCGGCTCGGCTTCTGGGCGTCGATCTTGGTCCTGATGTCGCCGGTGGTGTTCGTCTTCTTGTGGATGGTCTCGCTGTCGCTGAAACCGAACGTCGAGAACGTTGCCTACCCGCCGATCTTTGTCCCCGGCAGCCCGACCCTCGACAACTTTCGCGCCGTCTTCGAGGACAGCCCGTTTGGTCTCTATGCCGTCAATAGCTTCATCGTCGCCACCGCCTCGACCGCCATCTCATTAGCGGTCGGCGTTGCCGCCGGTTATGGCATCGCCAAGGCCAAGGCGCACGGCCTGGCCGCCTTTGTCCTGATCTCGCGGATGACGCCCGGCCTCAGCTACCTCATCCCATGGTTCATCCTGTTTCAAGGGTTGCGGTTGAACAATACGCTGTGGGCGCTGATCATCACCCATCTGGTGATCGGCCTGCCGATCACGATCTGGGTGATGATGGGCTTCTTCGAGGACCTGCATCCCGAGCTCGAAGAAGCGGCCCTGGTCGATGGGGCGACGATCTGGTCCGCCTTCAAAGATGTGGCGTTGCCGCTCTCGCGGCCGGGCATCGTGGTGTCGGCCATCCTCGCCTTCATCTTCTCCTGGAACAATTTCATCTTCGCCGTGGTGCTGGCCGGACGCGATACTCGGACCCTGCCGGTCGCCGTCTTCAACGTGCTGACCTTCGAGCAGCTCGCCTGGGGAAAGCTCGCGGCCGCCGCCCTGGTCGTGACCCTGCCGGTGCTGCTCATCACCGTCTTCGTCCAACGCCAGATCGTCGTCGGCATGACCGCCGGCGGCATGAAAGGCTAACGACAACGCCACGCCGACCGACCAACCGGCATTCTCCTCTTGACAACGGGCCAAACCTGGCGCATAGTCTATCCAAAGATCAGACATCGGACATCCAACGTCCGCTTACCCGATGATGGCGTCAACGAGGGCCGCGATGGAACGAACCGTCGATCCAATCCGCACTGGCGACCTCCATCAGGCGATTCAAGATCGCATCAAGCGGGTCATCATCGATCACGGGTTCCAGCCGGGTGACGCCCTGCCGACCGAGACCGAGCTGGCCCGCATCCTGGGCATCAGCCGCGGCTCGCTGCGGGAGGCGATGAAGTCGCTGCAAACCCTTGGCGTGGTCGAGACCCGCCATGGCTTCGGCACCTTCGTCGGCCAGTTCTCGTTTGAGCCAATGATCAACGGGCTCACCTTTCAGATTCTAGTCTCCCGCGAGACGATGCCGCGGGCGATCCGTGAGCTGCTCGATCTGCGCCAGGTGCTCGAGACCGGCTTGATGCCGCGGGTCACCGAAGTGGCCACCGCGCCGCAACTCGAGCAGCTCGCATTGCTCGTGTCGAGGATGGAAGCGTCGGCGGCACGCGATCGGCAGTTCGTGGACGAGGACCGCGAGTTTCACGAGGTCTTGTACCGTCCGCTCGGGAACGACTTGATCATCCAGCTCCTGCGGGCATTCTGGGATATTTTCAACGCGGTCGGCCAGGAGTCGTCGCGGCGAACCGTTCTGCTCGGCGAAACGGCGGAGCAGCATCGCGACATCCTTGATGCCATCGTCGCCAACCAGGGGCAATTGGCGGCGGCGGCGATGTCCGTCCACTTCGCCGGCGCCTTAGCCTGGGTGCCGCTGCTCGAGCACGACCAAGCCAATACGCTGGCGCCGGCGCTCCGATGATGTCGCTGACGCTTTCCGAGGAGTTCTGACCATACGGCCGCCGGCAAGGAGCCGGCCGTTCACGGTGGAGCCGATGGCCGCGATGTCGGCGGCCGCGAATTGAAAGGAGTGGCTCATGTCACGGATCGCCCGGTATCGAGGCCGGTCACGCTTCGCCTTCCCGCTGGCCCTGGTGCTCAGTTTGCTGCTGCTGGCGCCGTCCGCGCTCCTGGCCCAGGAATCGAGCCCCGAGGCCGGCGCCGGGGGCACCCTGATTGGAGGGTTCGACGTCGGCCCCGGCGGGGCGCCGGAGGTTTTCAATCCCCTGATCGCGACCGCCGGCCTGACCTGGCTGGAGCTTTATTTTTCCAAGCTGCTGGTCTACGACGTCGATTTCACCGCGCTCCAAGGGGAGCTGGCCGAATCGTGGGAGGTGTCGGACCACGGCCTGCTCTACACCATCACGCTCAATGACGGCATCACCTGGCACGACGGCGAAGCGTTTACCGCCGACGACGTCAAGTTCACCCTCGATCTGGTCCTGAACCCGGAGGCCGGCAGCTTCCTGGCGGCCAAGTTGGCCAGCGTCGCTAGTGTCGATGTGGTTGACGATCTGACCGCGACGCTGACCCTGTCCGAGCCGAACGCGGCCTTGCTCGACGCCCTGACCTTTATCGTGATGCTGCCCCAACACGCCTTGGCGGAGGTGCCGCCGGCCGAGCTCCTGCAATCGGCGTGGTGGTCGACCGAGCCGATCGGCACCGGCCCGTTCCAATGGGGCGAATACGTCCCCGGCGAGTATGTGGAATTGACCGCCTACGAGGACTACTGGAAGGGCCGGCCGCAACTCGACGGCGTGATTAACCGCTACTTCGCCGAGCCTGGCGCCGCGGTCATCGCCCTTCGCTCCGGTGAGATTGATTTCACCTACGTCACCTCTGACGAGGTGGCGGCGATGGACGGCGAGCCCGGCCTCACCGCGATCGCTGGCCCCTCTCAGGTCATCAACTACCTCGGCTTCAACATGCAGGACCCCCGGTTCGAGGACGTTCGCGTCCGCCAGGCGTTCATGTATGCCATCGATCGCGCCGCGATCGTCGAACAGCTCTACGCGGGGTCGGCGACGCTGGCGAATTGCGCCTACACCCTCCCCGCCTACGTGCCGGACGATCTCAACACCTACGAGCCAAACCTCGACACCGCCCGCCAGTTGCTGACGGAGGCCGGCTGGGAGGAGATTCAGGGCGAACCGATCGAGATCCTGACCTACTACTCGGATCAGCTCTCCGCCGACGTCCTGGTCACGATCCAGCAAATGCTGGCCGATGCCGGGATCGAGGCGACGCTGCGCACGGTCGACGTCCCGACGTTCAACCAGATCATGACGACGCCGGAAGAATGGGTCACCTTCTATGGCGGCGGCGGCAACGGCCCCGATCCGGATATTATGTCAACGAATTACGTGTCAACGCTGACCCCGCCGGCCGGCTTCAACCGGACCTACGTCAACATCCCGGAGCTGGACGAGCTGTACGCCGAGGGCCGCGCCGTGGCCGACCCGGACGAACGGGCCGCGGTCTACCAGGATGCCTGCCGGGTCATGAACGAGCAGGTGCCGTGGGCCTACATGTGGGTCGGCGAGCGCTACGGGGTGATCACCGACCGGGTGACGAACTTCACCTGGACCCCGGCCCCAGGCGGCGGCCGGTACGATCAGCAAGCGCACGAGTGGACGGTCGCCGGCGACTAGCGACCGGCAAGCGCGGCGGGAGCCACAATGGCTCCCGCTCATTAGCCGCGGGTGCCCGGCAGGGGTGACGACCACCAATGGGACAGTACATCCAGCGCCGGCTCGCCCTTAGCCTGCCGATCCTGGTGGTGATCACCGCGCTGATCTTTACCCTTTTGCAGCTAACCCCCGGCGATCCGCTCGACTCGTATATCCCGCCCGACCAACCGTTACCGGAGGCGCAGCGCGAGGTCATCCGGCGCGAGCTGGGGCTGGACCAGCCCGCCGTCATTCGCTACTTCTTCTGGCTCCGAGAAACGGCGCGGGGCAACCTGGGGTTTCGCGCCACGACCCCGGAATCAGTCCTGGGCGCGATTCAGCGCAGCCTGGGACCAACGTTGCTGCTGATGGGGACGGCCATGGTGATCGGCATCGGCGCCGGGCTGGCGCTCGGCGTGGTGGCGGCCCTGAAGCAATACTCGTGGCTGGACACCGTGCTGACCGTCGTCGCCTTCCTCGGCGTCTCGATGCCGGTCTACCTGGCCGGCTTGATCGGTCTCTACTTCTTTGCCATGCGGCTCGGGTGGTTTCCCGCCGGCGGCTTCACCACCCCGGGCCAACCGGCCACCCTCGGCGATCGATTGCACCATCTGATCTTGCCGGCCTCGATCATCGGCTTGAACTATGTCGCCTCGACGATGCGCTACACCCGTTCGGCCATGCTCGATGTCCTCGGCCAAGACTATGTCCGGACCGCTCGTGCCAAAGGTCTGTTCGAGGCGGTCGTGGTCCGCCGCCACGCCCTGCGCAACGCCTTGTTGCCGGTCGTCACGATTATCGGCACCTACCTGCCGGCCCTCCTGGGCGGCGCCGTCTTCATCGAATCGATCTTCTCGTGGCCGGGCATGGGCCGGCTCTACCTCGACGGCGTCGAATCGCGTGACTACCCGCTGATCATGGGCCTGACGCTCGTCCTGGCCGTTGCCATCCTCGTCGCCAACCTGCTGACCGACCTCGCCTATGCCCTGATCGATCCCCGCATCCGCTATGGATAAAGTCACGAGCGGTCCTTCCATCGTGATGCTGACTCGGGCGGCCGAGGACGAACAGTTCGGCGGGTTGCGTCGCCAGACCGCGGTGATCAGCCCGGCCCGGCAAACGTTGCGGCGCTTTCTCCGTCATCGAATGGCCGTCATCGGCCTGGTGGTCGCGGCGATCGTCGTCCTCGCCGCCGTCCTCGCCCCGGTGGTCACCCGCTCGGAGGGTCCAGACCTGATCGACCTCCGCGCCCGAAATGAAGGACCTTCGGCGGAACACTGGCTAGGAACTGATCGCACGGGCCGCGATACCTTCACCCGGGTGGTCTACGCCGGCCGGGTCTCGCTGTCGGTCGGGGTCGCCGCGGTGCTCATCTCGGTCGCCATCGGAACGACGCTCGGCGCCATCGCCGGTTTCAACGGCGGCTTGCTCGATAGTGTCGTGATGCGCATCACCGACGTCATCATGACGTTCCCGGCGATTGTCATCCTGCTGACCGTGGCCGCGATTACCGGGCCCGGCATCACTCAAACCGTCGTCATCCTCGGCCTCTTGAACTGGCCGATCCCCTGCCGCCTGGTCCGGGCCAAGCTCCTCTCGATCCGAGAGCAGGAGTTCATCCTGGCGGCGCGGGCAATGGGAGCCCGCCGGAGCCGCATCCTGGTCTCCCATGCGCTGCCGAACGCGCTTGATGTCTTGATTGTCTACGCCAGCCTCGGCATCGCCACCGCGATCTTGCTCGAGGCCGGCCTCTCGTTTCTCGGCCTCGGCGTCCAGCCGCCGACGCCGAGCTGGGGCAACATGCTCAACGTGGCGCGAAACGTCAGCGTGCTGGAGCAGTATCCTTGGCAGTGGCTACCCGCAGGCATCGCGATCGTGATCACGGTGTTGAGCATCAACTTCGTGGGCGACGGCCTGCGCGATGCGCTCGACCCGCGGACGAAACTCTAAGCAATCGTGGAGAAGGGACGGGACAGGAGTGTCGACGAGAAACTACACCGGGATCGTGCCGCCGGTGTGTACGCCGTTTACCGAGGATTACGAGATCGATGTCCCCTCGTTGGAGCGACTGATTGCGTATCTGCTCGATGCCGGCGTGCATGGCATCTTCGCCCTGGGCTCGACCAGCGAGACCGCCCTGCTGAGCGACGCCCAGCGACAGACCGTGATCGAGGTGATCGTGCGGAGCGTGGGCGGCGCCGTCCCGGTCATCGCCGGCATCATCGACCTGTCCACCGCCTCATCGTTGGATCATGCCCGGGCCGCTCAGCGCCTCGGCGTCGATGGCCTCGTCTTGACCTGCCCGTTCTACGTCCGGGCCAGCGCCGGTGAGATACTCGAGCACTTTCGGATGATCAAAGCCGCCGTCGATCTGCCGATCGTGGCCTACGATATCCCGTTCGCCGTCCAAAGCAAACTGCCGCGGGCGGTCGTGGTCGAGCTGGCTGCCGAGGGCACGATCGCCGGGATCAAGGACAGCAGCGGGGACGACGCGAACTTCCGCCAACTGGTGATGGAAACGAACGAGCTGCCCCACTTCGCCCGGCTGACCGGGTCCGAGCTGCTGGTCGATACCGCCCTCCTGTACGGCGCCGACGGCTGCGTGCCGGGGCTCGGCAACGTCGATCCCGCCGGCTACGTCAACCTCTACGATCTGGTCAGGGCCGGCCAATTGGAAGCGGCGCGCGCGGAGCAAGAACGCCTCATCCAGCTCTTTGCGATCGTCAACGCGGCAACCCACGGCCGCATGGGCTATACGGCGGCCGCTTTGGGCGGCTTCAAGTCGGCGCTGATGCTGCGAGGGGTCATCCGCACGAACGTGCTCGGCCGGCCGTTGACGCGGTATAACGACGAAGAGGTAGCCCGCGTTCGCTGTATCCTCGCCGGAGCCGGACTCGTGTGACCGGCTGGTTGACGCGAGCCTGTCGACCGTCGCGGACGAAGAGGCCGCACGCACATGTCTGAACTGTTTCTGGAGGTCGCCGTGGCCGCCGCCAGGGATGCCGGCGCGATCCTGAGGGACCGCTATGGCAAACCGCACGAGGTGCGCTTCAAAGGCACGGTCGATCTCGTCACCGAAGCCGACGCCGCGGCCGAGGCGCTCATCGCGGACCGGCTGCGGTCCGCGTTTCCAACGCACCGGCTGCTTGGCGAAGAGGGCGCCCGCGGCGCCGGCGGCGAGACCGCCACGCCCTACCGCTGGGTGGTCGATCCGCTTGACGGCACGACGAACTTCGCCCATGGCTTGCCGCATTTCGCTGTCTCAATCGGGCTCGAACAACATGGCGTCCCGATCGTCGGCGTCGTCTACGATCCGTTGCGGGACGAGCTGTTCACCGGCTGTCAGGGGGCCGGCGCGTTCGTCAACGGGCAGCCGATTCAGGTGTCTATCACCGATCAGTTGCTGCAATCGATCCTGGCGACCGGGTTCTCGTACGATTTGCGGCGCCGGACCGGCCAAGCGGCAGCTTGGCAGGCGTTCCTGGTCCGGGTCCAGAGTATCCGGCAAACCGGGTCAGCCGCGCTCAACCTCTGCTATGTCGCGGCCGGCCGGCTCGACGGCTACTGGGAGCGCGGCATCGCCCCGTGGGACGTGGCGGCGGGGACGGTGATCGCGCTCGAGGCCGGCGCCAGCGTGACGAACTTTGACGGCGGCGGCTTCCTCGCGGATGATCGCGAGGTCGTCGCCAGCAATGGCCCGCTGCATGACGAGATCCTGGCCATTCTGCGTCAGCACGCGCCTCGGCCACCGGTGGCGGCCGGCGAAGCCGCCGGCTGACCTGGAGCCAACCCTGGGTCGAATTCGTGCATGGGCCGGTGGAACAATGCGCGATCGGCTATGATGGCCGTTCACCGCCGCGGTCCGCGACGCGCATCGGTGGAGACTGTCCCGGTGATAGGCGCCAAGCGCGAATTCGCGTCAAGGGCGCCACTGGGTCTCGTGGCGGTTGTCGATCATTGAACCCGTCGGAGGCGACCGATGAAGTTGATCATCGCTATCGTCCAGGACGAGGACATGCCGGCGCTGACGGACGCGCTGGTGGGAGCCGGGCACCGGTTCACGAAGGTGAGCACGACCGGCTCATTCCTCCGGACTGGAAACTCGAGCCTCCTCATTGGCGTCGACGATCACATCGTGCCGACGGTCATGGGTCTGCTGCGGCGCACCTGCCGCCGGCGGACTCAGGTAGCGGTTCCCTATTCGCCGGCGCTCGAGCCTGGACTGCTCTACATGCCGGAGAACTTCGAGGTTGAAGTCGGCGGCGCCGTTGTGTTCGTGATCGACGTTTCCCGGTTTGAGCGATTGTAACCATCTCGCCTCGGGGCAAGGTGACGGCGGCCGGGCATTGGTGGCCACGTTCCGGCCGCGTCGCCCTGTCGTGGCGCGGGTTCAAGACAAGAGGAGAACCAAGTGACGGAGCAAACGTGGGCGGACACCGTGAATCGCGATGCGATCATCGACATTGCCAGCCAATTAATCGCGATCCCCAGCCCAAGCGGCGACGAGCGCGCGGTCATGGAATTCGTGCAGCGCTGGTGCGATGACCGCGGCATCCGGTATCAAGTTGTCGCCAAAGACCCGAACCGGCCGAATATCATCGGTTCGATCGAGCCTTCGACCGACGGCCCGACCGTGGTCATGAACGGGCACCTCGACACCGTCCCGGTCTCGGATCCCGCGGCCTGGCAGACCGGCCCCTTCGATCCGGTCGTGAGCGACGACGGCGCTCGCCTGTATGGCCGTGGCGCCTCCGACATGAAAAGCTCGGTCGCCGTGATGCTTCACCTAATGGACATCTTCAAGGACAGCGCCCTCCGGGGCCGCCTGCAAGTCCATGTCGTCAGCGACGAGGAGGTCGGCGGCCAGTTTGGCGCCGTCTACCTCGTGAACGAGATCGTCGCTGGTTCCCTGCCCCGCCCCGACTATTGCTTGATCGGCGAAAAGAGCGATCTCAAGGTGCGGAACGCGGAGCGGGGGATCGTCGGCTTTCACGTCACCATCTTGGGCCGGGCCTCGCACACCGCCACCGCCCGCGCAACCGGGATCAACGCCATCGCCAAGGCGGCGAAAGCGGTGCTGGCCTTGGATCAAGACCTGGACAAGTTTCACCCGGCCGTTGGCAAGCCTGTCATCAGCATCAACACGATTCAGGCCGGCGTCGCCCACAATGTCGTGCCCGGCGAATGCACCTTCACGATTGATCGCCGGCTCATCCCCGGGGAGACGGTTGCCAGCGCGCTGGCGGAAATCACCGAGGCGCTGGATCGCATTGCCGCCACCGATCCTGACTTCCGGTATGACATCGTCACCGACCCGATGCGGGACGCGATTCCCGCCAGCATCACGCCCGAGGACTCGTCATTGGTCCAAGCCCTGCAACAAAGCATTCGGGACATCACGGGGACGGAGCCGGCGTTCTTCGTCGCCTGGGCCGGCGCCACGGACGGCCGGTACTACCGCCAGGCCGGCATCGACACCGTTGGCTACGGTCCGGGCGGGGAGAACGCCCACGGCGCCAACGAGGCCGTCTTCATCGACGACCTGGTGACACAGGGTCGTGTCTGGGCGGCAACGATCGCCCGTCTCCTCCAGGCCTCCTAGCCGGCCAGCACGCTGACCAGGACGAGGGTAACGCCGCCCCCGACGATCAGCCCGATATTGCCGCGCCGGGCGTAGGGTCGCAGCACCTCGAGCAGATGCATCGTCCGGCCGGGATCAAGCCGGCGCAGCACCGGCCCCAACGCGGTCATCTGCCGAAACGCCCCGAACAGGGCGCCGGAGAAGAAGCTGAGCTGCCAGCCGGCGGTCAGTTGCGCCCCGAGCAGGAGCAAGAACGCCGTCTGGAAGACCGGTGTCGCCAGCCCGCTGCCGAGCATCATGCCCCACACCAGGTAGATCCAGGCGAGGGGCGTGGTCGCGCTCCACCGCCGGGGCACTTGCCGTTGGCGCCCGATCCGCGGCGGCGTTTTCCGTAAGCCGTAGATGAGCGCGACCGACCCCGCCGCCAGGATGACCCACGGCCGCCACGCGGCCAGGCCCAGCACTTCGCCGATCAAGCCGGCGACACCGCCAACCGTCGCCCCGGCCGCCGCCGCGCCGGCGACATGCAGGACCCAATAGGGAATGACGGCTCGTGCGCGTCCTCGACCGAGGAGCCCCAGGCCTACGGCCATATTGACCGTTCACGGGGCGTGCGCGGTCAAGAACCCACAGCACGCCGCCATCACGAGCAGCGCTAGACCAAACATCGACGTACCGCTTCCGTCTAGTCGTTGAACGGGAAGCCCGGCGGCGGCGTCGGAAAGCCCGGTGGCACCTCTGGGAATTCCGGCGACGGGCCGGACGGGAATCCAGGCGGCACGACCGGCTCCCCGGGCGAGTCCGAGGGGTCCGAATCCGGCGGCGGCTGTACCGGAACGACCGGATCACCGGCGTCGTCGTGATCATGGCTGCCCGAGACGAACTCCCGGCAGGCGCATTGCGTTCCGTAGCAATTGCAGTCACAACACTGGTAGTGCCCAAACGTCGGGGCGCCGGTCTCGCTCGTGTACTCGCAGGTCGCCGAGCACCAGCAACCGCCGACGTAGCGGTAGGTCTCGTCGTAGGTGCAGCCGCCGCTGCACACGGCGCCCTGGCAATACGACGCGTCGAATTGGAGGCAGTATTGACCGTAGGGCGGATTGCAGGAGCAATCGCCCGCCGTCACGTAGGCGCAATGGCCCGCCAGCGCCGGCGAGGCGCGAAACCCCTGGACGGTCCAGGCCGCGACCGCGCCGAACGTGGCCGTCGCCGCCCGTTTGAACACTTGCCTGCGGTTGAGCCCCCGTGCCAGGATTTCCCCGGCCCGCCCGACCATCGTCATTCCGCTCCCTCTCCCTTCGACCCGTCGCCCCATGCCGACGAGCCCCCTCCCCGAGGATGCCATGCGTCGCGGCCCCTCACCGCAACAACGCATCGTTCAGTCTGTACGTTCCGCGCCGGCGGCGAATCACAGCAACCGAGAACGCTCATCGCCGCTGATCCGGGGATGGCGCCACCGGCGTCTTCCCGTTCGCCGCGCCATTCACCGAGCTTGGCCGCGGTTCTGGTATCGAAGGCGTCACGAGACGCACCGGCTGGCCCGGGGTCGGCACCGCCGTCGCCAGGTCCTGCAGGCCGGCGGCGTTGAGTAGATCGCGCACCCGGCTCGCATCGCCGCAGAGACCCTTGGCCAGCACCCGGCCATCGGTGCCAATGATGAAGCCGAACGGCGTCACTCGGACCCGGAACCGGTTGAAGGCGCCGCTACCGTCCTCCGCCAGGCAGAGATAGGGCGGATGGTAGAGGTTCGTCATGCGGACGACCTCGGATCGCGGCCCGGGCACCACCGCCGAAACGTCGAGCCCGGCGCCGGCCGGGCTCGTCGCCAGCTTGTTCACGATCGGCATCACCGTGGCGCACGGTTCACAATCGGGCGCCGCGAACAGCAAGAGCTGGGGCCGTCCGGTCTTGGGCTCCCAGCCCCGGTCCGCGCCATCGGCCGTGATACCGCCAATCGCGGGGGCTTGGCTGCCCAGCGGCAGGCCGTCACGCTGGACGCCTTCGAGGGTCCCCAGCGACATCATGCCGAAGTGCCGGTACATCAACACCACCAGCACACCCAGGAAGACCACGAGCATCCAGAGCGCGACGTACGACGCGATAAAGAGGGTAGACATAAGCTTACTCCCCGGCCCCGCCGCCAACGCGAAGCCGATCCTCGGTGAGCGTGAAGTGCGGCCAGGCGAAGCGGAGGGCCGAAACCAGGGCAATACACAGGATGAAGCCAAGGACGAGCAAGACCATCCAGAGCGACGGGCCCGCCAGCGCCGTGGACACCTTCAGCGACACGAGCCACCCCAGCCCGGCCAGCCCGATGAGACCAAGGTTGCGGCCGATGGTTCCTGCCCCGACCTCGCCGCCGTTGGGGCCAAAACAGCCGCACCGGACGCGCAACCGCCGGATCCGCACCCACCCCATCCATGTCGTGAACAGGATCAGCAGAACCAGCGTGGCGACAAACGCGAAAGGCACCGCGGCGGGCGAAGCGAGCATCAGCCAGACGGCGAATCCGACCTCAAGCCCCGGCACCAACACCGCGAGGACGGCAACCAGCCGCTCCGGCAAGTGACTCAACCGGAGCGCCGAGACAAATTCATCAGTTCGAAGCAGTTTTCCAGCGGCGGCCGCCATGAGCGTGCCCGCCAGCACAATTTGGAGCGCCGCTAGCCCCAGCGCCATGGACCTTCCCCATCCGTCGCCCGGTCGCACCGGCTCCCCTGCCCGCGTCCGATCGGTCTAGTTGATTCTACGCGAGAACGCCCCGCTGTCAACCGAAAAACGGCAGTTTGAGCAGTTTGTTCATTGCTCAGGCGACGATCCGGGCGTCGCCCCATCCGCGGCCGGGGCCGAAGCTGGAGCCGTCACGGTCGCGCCGGATTGTGACGGGGGCGATCATTGCCCTTGCCTCACATCGCTTCCCGCGGCACCGGGTCTCCTGTCGTTCGCGGACTATAGTAATTGACCACCATCAGCCGAATCACACTCGCGGGCCTCTGGCGGGGCACCCAATCGCCGCTGCCGCGGTGACTCTGGCGCGCCCGGGAGGAAGGCGCGACCATCGTACAATCGCTCCGGCCGATACCCATGCGCCCTCCCGTTTGCCGTGAACCGCGGAGATACGCGATGCCAGCCAGCCGGACGTTATCGGACGATGTGTACCTGCTCGCCGGTATCCTCGGCGAGGTCCTGCGATCGCTCGCCAGCGCCGAGGCATTCGAATTGGAGGAAGCGGCGCGGGCCCTGGCCAAAGCAGCCCGGGCGGGTGATGGCGGCGCTGGGGATCAGCTCGCGGATCTGGTGGCAGGGGTCACGGTCGATGAGGCGCAACTCCTGACGCGGGCGTTTACCTCCTATTTCCAATTGATCAACCTGGCGGAGGACAATGAGCGGATTCGACGGCTCCGGCGCCGGGAGGACGCCGAGCCCGGGCCCCGCCGCGGTTCCGTGCGCGAAGCCATCGCCCTGCTGGCGCGGGACGGCATGGCCGCATTGGGCTTGGCTGACCTCTTGGCGCGGGCGGAGGTGCGGTTGGTCCTCACCGCCCATCCGACCGAAGCCAAACGACGCACCGTGATCGCGAAATTGGCCCGTATCTTTGCCATCATCCGCACCCTCGATGAGCGCCGCTCGCTGCCGGATCACCAAGCGGCGGCGCGCCGCCGGCTGGCCGCCACGATCGCCGAGCTCTGGAGCTCGGACGAAATCCGCGCCGTCACGCCAACGGTGCTCGACGAACTGCACGCCAATCTCGTGTACATCCAGTCGACACTGGTCGAGGTCGTTCCCGCGTTGTATCGGGATCTCGAGGAGGCAATCGCGGAGAGCTTCCCCGGCGCGGTGATCGACGTGCCGTCGTTCCTGTCTTTCGGCACCTGGATCGGGGGCGACCGAGACGGCAATCCCAACGTCACGCCGGAGCGGACGATCGAGGTCCTGGCCGCCATGCGATCGGCGGCCCTTGGCTTTCTCGACTCCCGGCTGTTGGAGCTGGCGGGCCGAATTTCGCTGTCGGAGCGTGTCGTCACCGCGCCGCCGGCTCGCGCTCTGCCAATCGAGCGGATCCTCAACGATGGCCAAGATTTGTTTCCCGTCTTCGCTCTGGACGTGATTGCCCACAACGCCGATGAGCCGTACCGCCAGGCGCTCACGTTCATGCGCCACCGGGTTCAACTGGCGCGTGACGGCGACCCCGCCGGCTATTCAGCCGCCGCTGATTTGCTCGCCGACTTGCGACGAGTGCGGGACTCCTTGCAAGCCCAGCAGGCGGGGCTGATCGCCGCCGGCGACCTGCACGACGTGATTCGGCAAGTCGAGGTCTTTGGGTTTCACTTTGCCCGGCTGGAGATCCGCGACCACTCCCGGCGCTACGGGGCTGCCGTGGCCGACATCTTGGCTCGCACCAACGTCGAACCGGACTACCTAGCGCTCGCCGAAGCCGATCGCAACGCGCTGTTGCAACGAGAAATCGCCAATCCACGGCCGCTCATTCCCGCCGACCTTGCCCCGTCCGCGGCCGACACCCGCGACGTTGTGGACACCTTTCGGGCGGTGAAATCGGGCTTGAGCGGCGACCATCGTGATGCCATCCGGAGCGTTATCATCTCCGGCTGCGAGGCCGCCTCCGACGCCCTTGAAGTGCTCCTCTTGATGAAAGAATCAGGGCTGTGCGCGACCGGAGGAACCGAGGCGCGATTGAAGATCGTGCCCCTCTTCGAATCGGAAGCGGCGCTGCGAGACTCCGTTCCCATCATGCGCAACCTGCTCCAGCAGCCGGCCTACCTCGCCGCCTTGGCGTCCCACGACGACGAACAGGAGGTGATGATCGGCTACTCCGATTCAAACAAGGAGCTGGGCTATCTCGGGTCTTCCTGGGCGCTGTACAGGGCGCAAATCGACCTGGCGGCACTCTTTGCCTCGGCCAACATCAAGCACACGTTCTTTCATGGCCGCGGCGGGTCCGTCGGGCGCGGCGGCGGCCCAACCAATCTCGCGATCCTGGCCTTTCCTCCCGGCACCGTCGATGGCCGGATCAAGCTGACCGAGCAGGGTGAGGTAATCGCCGCCCGGTATTCCGTGCCGGAGATCGCGCATCGCGAGCTGGAGCTGGTCGTCAGCGCCGCCCTCGTCAGCAGTGTCACCGGGCCGGTGGGCCGCATGCCCCGACCCACGGCGGCGGAGATGGCGACGTACCAACGGGTGATGCGGCTGCTGGCGGAGCGGGCAACCACGGTCTACCAGGACTTGGTGTATGGCGACCCGGACTTTATCGAGTTCTTCCAGATCGCGACCCCCGTGGCGGAAATCGCCCGGCTGCAGCTCGGATCGCGGCCGGCTCGCCGCACGACGTCGAGCCGGATCGAGGATCTGCGGGCAATCCCGTGGGTGTTCGCCTGGACGCAGGCTCGCATCCTCCTCCCAGGTTGGTTCGGTCTGGGATCGGGCCTGGCGGCTGGAGTGGCCGAATATGGCATCGACCTGTTGCGGGAAATGCATCAGCGGTGGCCCTTCTTCAACGCGCTGCTCGCCAACGCCGAGCTCGCGCTGGCCAAGTCCGACCCTGATATTGCCGAACGCTACGTTGCCCTGGTCGAGGCAAAGGCGCCGCGAGATCGCATCTGGCGGACGATCCGCGACGAGTGGGCCCGCACGTCAACTCAATTGCTCGCCGTCACCGACCAGGGCCAACTACTTGAGCGTGACCCCGTCCTCCAACGATCCGTCGTCCGGCGGAACCCGTATGTCGATCCGCTGTCGTTCATCCAGGTTGACCTGCTTCGCCGGCTTCGTCAGGAGCCGAATAACGAGGAGCTGCTCCGGGCCGTCCTATTGACCATCAACGGCATCGCCGGCGGCCTCAAGAATACGGGATAACCATGTTTGACCGAACCCGTAGCCCTGGCGCGGCCGCGAGAGACGGGAGGTACGACTCGTATTCGTTCATTCAGAATTGGCGAATTAGGGGGTGAATACCGTTTGAGACGCCAGCCCTCGATCCGAGGTCACGCTTGAAACTCAACGAAAAACGGCAGGGTTGGTGAAACACCAACCCTGCCGCTCATCTCAAGCGATTGAGATCCGTACGGGACTAGAGCGGCGGAGTCGCCTCGCAGTCGAACACGCGAGATTCCACGATCGAACCCTCGTCCACCGGGTTCAACGGCGTTTCGTCCGATTCCGTGACCTCTTCCTCGTCGAGAACGTTCTCCAAGACTCCTGTAACGGCGTCGCCGACGCCAATGTCGCCGACGCAGCCGAGGAAGTCAGCGGTGAACACCTCTTGCGGGCTGCGAGTGTCGACCGCATCAATCGAGGCCCCCTCCGGACCAACACTCAACACTTGATCGCCAGCGACCAGTTCGAGCGTATCTTGCGCAAATGCCGGCGCCGCGACGCCGAACGCGAGACCGACGCCCAAGACAAGAGCGCCGACTTGAAGGCGAAACTTACCTTCCCGCATGACCGTATCCCTCCCACGACCTTACGGAGCCCAACTTCTTTCCAGCGGCTACCCGAACCGCCGAGCGCACATGCGCTGGACCCGACTCCGATTGTACAGCGTCTTGTGCGTGAACGGAAGCCCCCCCAAGCTTTAGATTCCGGAGTTCATCCCTATCGCCGCATCAAAACCTGCTGGTAGTCTATCACGATCCGTCCGCTTCGGACGCGCCATCTCCGGCGACGGCGTATAAAAAGCCGTCTCGGCTTCCAAAATAGACGACCCCGTCGATCACCGCCGGCGAGGTCAAGATCAGGTCGCCCGCCGGATAAGTCCAGTCCGCGGCGCCCGTCCGCATGTCGATCGCGTACAGGGTCGAGCCGCCGCTGATGTACACCGTGTTGCCGGCAACCACCGGCGCGGTCACGACCGCGCTGCCGGTGGGAAACAGCCACTGGATCTCCCCGGTATTGGCGTCCGCCGCGTAGAGACCGTGGTCGTCGCTGCCAAAGAACACGGTATCGCCCGCGATCGCGGGCGATGCCTCTCCCCCCACCTCCGTCGCCCACCGGGCCTCTCCGGTCGTCGCGTCGAACGCGAACAGCGCCGGCCGCTCGCTATTGAAGTACGCCCCGCCCGCCCCGATCGCCGGCGCTCCCCTGATCGGCGCGTCCTGGCTATGCCGCCACTCCAGGCGGCCGGTTTCGGCCGACATCACATGGATGCCGCCGCTATCGCTGGCGAAGTACACCTTGTTGTCGGCGATCGCCGGCGCGCCAAAGATGAGCCCGTCCGCCTCGTAGTGCCAGAGCTCGCCGCCGGACTCCGCCTCGAAGGCGTAGACATGCCCCTCCTGCGTCGCCACGAACACCGCGCCATTGGCGACGTTCGGCGAGGCGGAGCCGGCGAATCGAATCGGCACCCGCCAGCGTTCTTCCCCCGTCTCGGCGTCGATCGCGAACACCCCGTAACCAGCCCCGATGTACACGACGCCATCGGCGACCGCCGGCGTTGCTCGCACGATGTAGCCGCCGAGGTCGAATCGCCAGCGCTCATTCCCGGTCGCCACGTCGTACGCGGCCAGGAATCCGCTCTTGGTCCCGATATACAGCGTCTCGTTGACGATGACTGGCGAGGAGTAGACCTCGCCCCCGGTAAATTGCCGCCATTTGGTGACCGGCCGTCCCACCGGCGCCGGACCCGGATGGACGCCGGCGTGATCGGCGGTGCCGCCGTACATCGCGATCGCGCCTTCGCCCACACCGGCATTCGACGGGGCCGGGAGCTGGCTTGCCGGTGACGCGACAACCCCGATTGCCGGTTCTCTGTCGACGCCTCGCACGTCGCGTTGAGGACCAATCACTTGGAAAAGAATGGCGGCCAACGTGACGCCCGCCAGCGCCATGATCGCGAGACCGGCCCGAGCCAGCGCTTGCTGGTTGCGCCGCATCCGCCAGAAGCCCGTGAGGACCAGCGCGACCGCCACCCCCAGGGCGACGACTCCCCACGAATCCATCTTCGTCAAGATCACCGCGGCGGTGGCCAGAATGGCGCCGGTCCAAACGAGACCGGAACCAGTCCCCGTTTCATCGCCGTGCCGATGCATCGGCTGATCCCGTCGATCCCGTTCCGCCCGTAAGTAATCAGGCAGGGAAAACTGTGTCTGCTCGACGCGGATCAAGCCAGTCGATGGCGCTACCTCCGCCAGCGAGGTTCCACATTCGACACAAAAGAGGTGCGTGCCCAGTGATGGGCCGTGGCAACCAGGGCATAGCTTGAAGGTTGACGTGGTGGTCACGGATCACTCCGATCGGCGTGACGGCTCGGCACGCGACTCACGCGATCTCGGTTCCGGCCCCGGCCGCCGGACCGTCCTCCCGCGGCTTCGCCACGCAGACGGTCCATGGCATCGAGCCGCCGAGCCAGACGACGTCGAGCGTTCGCGCCACGGTCGAACCGAACGCCTGCCGGGTCCAGATTTGATGATGGTCGGGATCGCTGCCGCGAGGCCGAACGTCCCAATTCTTGCCACGAGCGGCGTTGGCCAGGGAGAAGTATGGCTCATGCGGCACACTGAGCACGACCGCCCGTCGCGCCACCCGGCTCAACTCCGCCAAGGCGCGGTCGGGGCCGTTGCCCGGGAGATGCTCGAGCACCTCGAAGCACCCGATCACATCAAAGGTGTCATCGGCGAAGGGGAGCGAGAAGATACTCGCCGCCAGAAACCGGCCCCGCGGATCGCGCCGCGTCGCCACCCGCACCGCGGCCGGATCAAGATCGAATGCCGAAATCTCGAGCTCTGGCAGCCGCCGCCGCAGCATCGCCGCCACGAATCCCTCGCCACAGCCGGCGTCGAGAAACGTCCGTGGTTGCAGCTCTTCAATCTGATCACCAATCAACCGATGAAAGCGATTGATAAGCGCCCGTTGCAGCGGGTTCGCGCTGGTGTGCTTGCGAAGATTGCTGGAATCATGGCCGGTCGCATCGACACCATTCACGCCGGTCCCAACCTGACTGTCGCGAGGCAGCTCACGTTCAATCTTAGTCATGGCCAGTCGAGCTCCGGACCACCACTGAGCCCTCACGCCATCGCCGCCAGAGGCGAACCGGCAGGTAGAGTACCGGAACCGCGACGAGGAGGGCGACCCGATAGGCGACCGCCGCCACCAATACCGGCGCTCCCGGCATCCCCGCCGCCTGCGCCACCACCACCATGAGCGCCTCGCGCACCCCGGTTCCGCCCGGCGTTGGACTGAACATGCCGATCAGGACGGGCAACCCCAGAAAGCCGAGCACGGCGACCCAGGTTGCCTCGGCGCCGAGGCCAACCGCGTCAAGCATCAACCTGAACACGATCGTTTGACTCGCCCAATAGGCGGCGGTCAGCGCGGCGGCGGTGAGCGCGGCAATGGGCCGCCGTCCAGGGTAGGACACCATCTCCCGGACCGCGGCTTGGGCCCGGGCTCGGAGGTCGGGGCGGCGGCGAGCCACAATCACCATGATCACGGTCGCGAGCGCGATCAGTCCCGCCGCCACGACGCTGAGGCCGAGGGTTGGGCGCTCAAGTCGCTGCAGCAGACCGCGGTCGGAGAGCGCGAACCAGATCAAGCTCATCGCTCCGAGAGCGACGAAATCGAGCGCCACGTCCCAGAGCGCAACCGCCCCGCTCGCGGTCGGTGTCAGCCCCAGGTCCCTGGCCGACAGGATGGCCCGGGTTGGCACCGCCAGACCTTTGGGCGCCGCGTAGTTGACGACGACGGACGTCAGCAGCGCCTCCGCCGCTCGCGTCGGATCGTAGCGGCCGCCGGCCATCTGGACCAGCGCCTGCCAGCGCAAACAGAGGAGCACGACGCTCAGCAGGGAAAGCACGAACGCGGCGCCGATAACGAACGGTTCAGCGTTTCGAGCCGTCTCCCCCAACGAACCAAGTGAGCCCTGCCGCCAGAGCAGGAGCAGGGCCAGGGCAAGACTGCCAACGAAAATGAATGCCGTTGGCACACGCCGCACACGTCGCCAGATTGCCGTTGCCGCTGACGAGGCGCGGTCTATCGCGTTGCCGGCCATCTCACCCGTCGCCGGATCATGCCTCACGCGGGCTCCGATCCGAACGGTTCACGCTGTCGCGGATGGCGGAGCCCGGGCCCGGGCGCTGGTTACCGCCTCCTGGGAAAAAGCCATGCGTCAGCAGCTCACCGAGCAGGCCCAGGCCGAAGAACTGGGCGCCAATCACCACGAGCAAAACGGCCAGGGACAGGAGCGGTCGCGTCCCAATCGGGGCCCCGGTCAGGAATCGCTCAATCACGAGCCACAGACCGGTCAGCACCCCGAGGCCCATCGCCACGATGCCCGGCAGCCCGAGCAGGTGCATCGGCCGTTGCCGGTACTCGGTCAGGAACTTGACGGTGACGAGATCGAGGAAACCCTTGACCAGCCGCGACCACCCGTACTTTGACGTCCCCCAGCGGCGAGCATGGTGACGGACTGGCAGCTCACCGATCGTGAACCCCTCGGCGTGGGCCAACACCGGGGTAAAGCGATGCAGCTCACCGTAGAGGCGCAGCGTCCGCACCACCTCGATCCGGTACGCCTTGTAGCCACAATTGAAATCGTGCAACGGCACCCCGGAGACTCGCCGCACCGCGAAGTTGAAGATTCGACTGGGCAAGGTCTTCCCCAGCGGATCGCGCCGCCGTTGCTTCCAGCCGGAAACGACGTCATAGCCCTCGTCCAATAGCTCGAGGAACCTTGGTAGCTCATCGGGATCATCTTGGAGGTCGCCATCCATCGTCACGACCACGGCGCCGCGAGCTTCGGCGAAGCCCAGCGCGAGCGCCCGGGCCTTCCCAAAATTCCGCCGGTGTCGAAAACCAACGACCGCGTGATCCCGCGCCGCCAGGACTCGGATCATGTCCCAAGTGCCATCGGTTGACCCGTCGTCCACCAGCACGATCTCGTACGGCAGCGCGATGCCCCTCAGCACCGCTGACAGTCGCCGGTGTAACTCGTCGAGATTGCCTTCTTCGTTGAATACAGGGATCACGATGCTAAGCGACGTAGTGAGCTCCGGCGGATCGAGCCGGACCAGGTCCGTCGCGACGGCGTTAGACGCCTCGGCGTCACGGGCACCGGAACGTTCCGTCCGGTGGCCAGCCACGAGCGCGGGCGCGAGCTGGCCGCGATGTCCAATGTCCGCGGTATTCATGGTCGCGGCGGCTCCACGGCGGTTGATCCTCCTGAGCATCGCTGCCCATCGTCACGTATTGACGGAATGATACGCGCTTACCGCGATGGAGGAGGGCCGGGCCTCGGAATGCTAGAGTAGTGTCATTCGGCCTGGTGCGGCCATGGTCGCCTGGCCAATTGGACACCATGTGATCCGGGGGAATCGCCAATGCCGCAAGAGCTGACCAAAGAGCTGCTAGAACGGATCGACGCCGAGTTTGACGCGGCACAATCCGCCGATGAGGTGCGAGCCGTGTTCAAGCGCTACTACTCGGATCTGGGCTGGAAACGCCTGTGCCGGCTTTTTGTCCTGCAATACGGCGTTGATGAGCTGTGGCACGCCGAATCGGAGCGGGCGGCCAAGAGCGCCAAGAGCGAAGCGGGCTAGGGCCAACCCCGTCTGGCTCGGTTCCCGATGGCGTTCGTTGTTGCCTGGCGATTTCCGCCAATGTAGGATGCTTCACGGCCCCGCGCCGGGAGGGGCCGGGTGAAGGCGTCACGGCAGCGAAAAAAGGGGGGGGCGAGATGAGTGGTTTAGTCTCCGAGTTCCGCTCGTTCGTGCTTCGCGGCAACGTGATCGACCTCGCGGTCGCGGTGGTCATTGGCGCCGCCTTTGGCGCCGTCGTCACCTCGCTGGTTGAAAACATCATTACCCCGCTCCTGGCCGCCATCGGTGGCCAGCCTGACTTCGGCGAACTGTCGTTCACGATCAACAACAGCGTGTTTGGCTACGGTGCCTTTCTCAACGCGGTGATCTCGTTTCTCATTATCGCGCTCGTGATCTTCTTCTTGGTGGTGAAGCCGATGAACGTGCTCATGGCGCGGTTCAAGCCGACGGCGGAAGAGCCGGCGCCCGTCCAAGAATGCCCGCAATGCCTGAGCCAGATTCCGGTTGGCGCCCGCCGCTGCGCGTTCTGCACGGCTGAGCTCACGGGGTAGGATTGCCCGGTATGGTCCCACGCACCGCGAGTGCCTGTTGATCACCCATGACCAGGCCTCGGGCGCCGCACCCCGCCTATTCCACCGGGGATTGACCGGCGACGTGGGTTCCCGGCAGGTGCTCGAGATTCGGGGCGTCTACCGTCAGCGTGTGGGTCAGGTGATTCGTTCCCCGGTCCGACACCGGTTCCGGGGGATCGTTGCTGAACCGGATCATCGAACGGGGCGACACCAGAAGCTCGGCTTGGCGCTTGCGGCGACCGCGCTCCTGCTCTCAGCCTCCGGTTGCGGCGTGGCGGACGATTTCGCCGGGCCGGCCGGGACGCCGGCGAGCGGAACCGAGGCGGCGGCAACGCCCGAGGCGACGCGGCAGACCGGCGCCAGCCCGGCATCGTCGCCATCCGGCGGCGGTCCGCCCGCGGCCAGCCCGATCGCCTTCGAGTCACCGGCGGCGGCTATTGGCCCGCTCGTGTGGGCAGCAGAGATTGACCCCGACACCCATGCCCCTCTCCGCCAAGTCACGTCGTTCGTCGGCGACGCACCATTCATCTACGCCACCGTCGCGGTCCAACGCGTTGCCGCCGGCACGACGATCGATGCGCAATGGACGTACAACCGGACTCGCCTCGAAGGACTTGACGCCGCAATCGTCATTGATGCACCGAGCGCGGACACCTGGATCGAGTTCCACCTCTCAAGACCGTCGCCGGGAACCTGGCCCAGTGGCATCTACGAGGTCGCGATTCAGGTCAACGGTCAGCCGGCGGTCACCGGGAGCGTCGAGATCAACGATGCCGAGAGTACATGAGGGCCGCCTTCCCGGCGCGATCGGCGCTGATGCTGATCAGGGCCACCGTACGGAACGGGTGTGGCGCCATCAGGCAGCGGGAGTTTGCCGAACCTTGCGCACCATCAATGGCGAGTGATACCCTCTCCCTGCAGCAGCGACACGGCGGCGACGTTTCATGTGGTGACGATGAAGTCTGAAACTCCCTTTCGGGGTTGATCTGAACTGATTCGAACTCGGCGGCGCGCTCGACGACGGGACAGCGGGCTCGTTGGCCTAGCCGCACATCGCACACGAGGCCCCCATTTCATGACGCAGCACACCCCGCCGGCGGATGATTCACGGGACAGCCGTCCAGATGACCCCGAGCGCCGGACCCATCGCCGGGATGACACGGAGGTTCGACGCCGGTCGATGAACCGGCTCTTCGCCCTGTCGGCGCCGATTCGGTTCACCTCGACCCCGTTTGCCTGGCAACATGGCGCGGACCTGTACCTCCTCGTCAATGATTGGCATGGCTGGGTCTTGGCGGAGCTGAAGTTCGTCCCCAGCGGCTGTCACTACGTCGAGATCCGGCGGACGAGCTACCGCTGGCCGCGGGAAGCGGCCGGGGTGCTCCTCAGCCGGACGCTGGTCGCGGGTGAAGCAACATCGCGACAGTTAGCCCGTGACGTGACAACCTGGCTTGAGACCACGCGCGACCATCGTTCGAAGCTGCCGCTCGATCGCTGAGCACCGCCAGATTCACTCGGCTCAGAACCGGGGCCGCGGCCAGACGACGACATCACGTCCGAGCCTGGCTCTGGTGGCTGCTACGGTCTTTTCGGGTGAATGGTGGACATGCCGGCAGTCGATGCCCGCGGGCGGGGGCGCCCCTTGGGCCACCAAAAGTTCGCGACCGCACCGGTACGGTTTCCACACGCTTCAGCTGAAGCTCAGATCAGTCCTCGTCGTGGAAGCGACGCTCTCCGGCTTCAATCTTTGCCTTGGCGAAGTTTTCGAGTGGCGGGATTGGGCAGCTCCATCCTTCGCCATACGCGCAGTACGGGTTGTAGGCGTAGTTGAAGTCCACCACGAGGGTACCATCCGGCCGCGTCTTGGGATCAAGGTAGCGGCCCGCCCCGTAGGTGTCCTTGCCCGAGGTACCGTCTCGGAACGGCAGGAAGTAACGACCCCGTTCCACATCTTTAAACACGGTCAGCGTCACCGGTTGGCCATCGGCCTCGAACCGGATCCGGCCGGCCCGGACATAGTGCTTGGCCTGACCGTCGCTGGTCGGCATCTCGAGATGCTCGCCGACATCCTCGCCCGAGGTGTCGATCGGCAACTCGAACACGAGGTCTGGTCGTTCGTCGTAATAGCGCATACCGGTAAAGGCGGCCCGCTGCGCTTCGGACAGGGGCGAATGGGGATCTGAACCGTAATACTGATCCTTTCGCTCGCGAAATGACGTCAGGCGCGACGGCGTGGTGATCATCGACTATCCATCCTTGGCGTCTCAGTAGCCCGCGATCGCGGGCAAAGCTTTCCTTTTGATAGTATAGCAAGATCGGGCATCGCGGACAGGGCGTGGCCACCGCGCCCCGCTACTGGTAGATGACCAGATCAGGGCTCGGGTTGAGGTCCACCACGTCCGACGGCTCCATCAGGGGCTTGTCTTGCCGGTAAAAGAGCTTGATCCCGCCGAACTCCACGGGCTCGTCGCGGACCAGGATATTGTAGACGCTGGTCTTGAGGTCGGGGTCCCCGAACCCATCCGCGTCGATCACGAGCTGAACGCCCGCCACTGGTCGCAATGACTCCTTCTCCTTGATCATATCCTCGCGGAACTGATGGACGATCAGCACCTTCGGCGGGAGATTGTGCGCCTCAACCATCGCCGCCAGCTCAATTTGGGCATAGGTAATACTCTCCGCCCACACCGAGCCGATATGATCACCGGGCGTCTGTCCATCCGCGACCGCGAACTCCGGGTCGATCGCGAGGTGCACATTTGGCCGGAGCAGGAGCGAACGAACTTTTTCGAGCTCCGCGGCCACGCTGCCGCGGCCGATCTGGACATCGAGAAACACCAACATGTCGTGGTCGGCCGCGTAGTTCACCCATTCGGTGAGGGTCTTAATGTCCGTGTCGAGAATATAGGTCCCGTCCGCTCCCGGTACTCGCTGGGCAACCGTCGCGATCAGCTCGAAGGCGGCAATGACCTCACGGTCGGGATCGGCGATCTCATATCGCTCCGCCTCTTCGATCAGCAGCCGATGCACGTCTTCGATCGCGTGCTCGCCGACGATGCCCATGTTCGCGTCGTGGGGATGGCCGTAGTACGTCAGGATCCGGAAGTGCGGTAGCAGGCCGTCGACCATTGGATCATAAGCCGGATCCGGCGGTGGCGTCGCCAGCAACGGCGCGGTCGCGTACTCGATGGCGGGTGCCGGGGTCAGGAGCACGCCGCCACCGACCGCCGGAGCGTCCGGCGTCGCGGCCACGCGCGGTCGCGGCAATGGCGGTTCCGCTTGGGCGACACCTGGGCCGCTACGTTCCGTGGGGACAGCGCCCGAGCCGGCGCCGAGCAACGTGCGGTCGCCTCGTCCCGCGGCGAGGAGCGCGATGGTAAGCGCGAGGATCAGGACGACGAAGGCGCTCACGGTCCGCTCGCTCGGAAGCCAAGCGGGCAGTTCCACCCGTGGGGCCGGCTTGGACGCTTCGGGCGGTGCCTTGTGCCAATCCGAGGTGAACGGGGTCGGCCCCATGGGCCGCCCCGGCCGGACTCTCAGCCGGCCCGGCATTGTCGCCTCGAAGGCACATTCCAACGAACCAGCGGCATGGCGGGCTCCTTCCGGTCGGGCGGTCCAAGCGGCGGGGTGGACCCGTGAGAGCCCGCGACGATCGCGAGCGGGTTCGAAATCGACGCTGATAGCGAGCGTAACGCCGTCGTTCTCGGATAAACCTGGTTGAACCGACCGCCCGTTGGAATCAGCGATAATCGGCCGGTCTACCGTCAAGAGCATGCCAGATTGGAACGGCTCTGGCAAGCGAGTCTTGACCAGTGGACACCGTCGAACGGCTGCCTGCCGCCGGACCACGAGATCGCCACGAGATCGAGCCGGTGCCGAGAACGGTTCCGCTACTGTCGGGAGCGCCGATTGAACCACCAGACCGAGAGGACGATGTGAGCGCCACCTGGTCGTATCGAGATGCACTGCGTGAGCTCTGGGAGCGGTCGAATTACGACCGCGGCTACATCGCGAATCCCTTCGGCGATCGCGCCTCGGGCGAGCGGGGGCTCGCGCGGGTCCGCGAATTGCTGCGGTTGGCGGGCAATCCTGACGACAAGATGCTCGTCGCCCATGTTGCCGGTTCCAAGGGGAAAGGTTCGACCGCCGCGATGATCGCGGCAATCGCCGGCGCCGCCGGCTACCGGGTTGGCCTCTACACCTCGCCCCATCTCCACTCGTTCCGTGAGCGGATCGCCGTCGACGCCGTGCCCATCGCTGAGCCGGGGTTTGCCCGGCTCGCGCAACGTGTCGCGGTCCTAGCAAGCGAGTTGGAAAACGCCAATCCGGAGCTGGGCGACATTTCCGCCTTTGAACTGTTGACGGTCATGGCACTCGCGCATTTCCAGGCGACGAACCGCGACCTCGTCGTGCTTGAAGTCGGCCTTGGCGGGACGTACGACGCGACGAACGTCGTGTCGCCGGCCGTTTCGGTCGTGACGAAACTCGACCTGGAACACACGGCGGTCCTCGGCTCCACGCTCGAAGCGATCGCGACGGCAAAAGCGGGTATCTTTAAGCTCGGGGTTCCAGTTGTCTCCTCACCACAGCCCGCTTCCGTGGTAACGGTCCTGGAATCACTGGCTCTTGAACGTGACAGCGCCTTCCTCGTCGGCGGCAGAGACTGGCGATGGACCGGGCACTGGCGCCGGTTCTCGGTCGAGGGGCCCTGGGGCACCTATCGATCGCTCGCCAGCGCCCTGCCCGGCGACCATCAAATGGAGAACGCGGCGACGGCAATCGCCGCCGCTTGGACACTCAACGCCGGCGGCTTCACCCTCACCGAGGGCAATATGCGCCAGGGCCTCCGCCGGGTTCAGCTGAGCGGGCGCTTCGAGCCCGTGCCGTTGGCAAACGGCGTCGTGGCAATCCTCGACGGGGCGCATACCCCGGCTTCCGCTCGTGCCCTGGCTGAAACGGTGCGGGCGGAGTATCCCGGCCGATCCGTGATCCTCGTCCTGGGCACCTCTGCCGACAAGGATGTCGCTTCGCTCGGTCGCGAGCTTGCTTGGATCGCGCACCGCGTCATCGCCACACATTCCCGAAGCCCGCGGGCTGTCCCGGCCACACTCGTCGCCGCTGGACTCTCGGCGTTCCCGGTCGCGATTGAAGTCCAATCCTCGGTCGCGGACGCGGTCTCGCGCGCCAAGGCGCTGGCGCAACCGGGTGACCTTATTGTCATCACCGGCTCCTTGTTCGTTGTGGCGGAGGCGCGGGAAGCGCTTGGGCTCGGGATGCCCGACCCCGATCCCGGCGGGCCGTAGGAGGTCGACCACTCCTGCCCGGATTTGGCCGAGGCATGGGGTAGACTGCACCCGTGTCGCGCGGCCGAGCTCGGACGTGGTCAGCTCACCGCGCCACCGAGGGCGGCTCCGCCCGCAACGGGGTGGGGCGGAGAAATCCAAATGCGATGGTCCCGGCGTATACCGAACCAGAGCCAGTTGACAGCGGCGCTCGCGCCGCGTGCTGGTGATGAGGTCTAAGGTGGAAACCAGCCTCATCGAGTTGAATGACGCCGAGCTGATCGGTCGCGCCGCGGAGGGCGACGCGCATGCGCTTGAAATCCTCTACGACAGGTATTCGAGCGTGGTCCTTTCGTTCGCCTTTCGCTTGGTCGCTGACCGGCAGGTAGCCGAGGAGGTTCTGCAGGAGGCCTTTTTTCGGGCGTGGCAGCAGGGAAAAGCGTTCAACGCCGGGCGTGGCACCTTCGTCACCTGGTTGTTGAGCATCACGCACAACCTGGCGATCGATGAGATTCGCCGCCGCCGCCGCCGCCCGCAAAAGGCCGATAGCGAGGAACCGGAAGCGTTCCTGGCGACAGTGGCTGATTCCAGCACCGGCGCCAACGTCGAGGATGAGGCGTGGCTCGGGGCGCTTCGAGACACGATCGCGGAAGCGCTGCGAGAGTTGCCAACCGCGCAGCGAGAAGCGATCGAGTTGGCGTACTACCAGGGTTTGACCCAGCGCGAGATTGCCGATCGGCTGGGTGAACCATTGGGAACCGTGAAAACGCGAATGCGATTGGGACTACAGAAGCTCCGCGAGTCGTTAGGCGGACACGGACAGGAGTTAGTGTGAGCGACATCCGCGGGCAGCATGGAGCGGCTCGACCCCGCTACCGGGTGGCAACCTTGGGTGGCAGTCACATCGACGACGTGGATGCGGCCGGCTACGCGCTTGGCGCGTTGGAGCCGGCCGAGCGGCAGGTGATCGAGCATCACCTTCGCACCTGCGCGGCCTGTGCCGAGCGCGTCTCCCACGATGTCCGCGCCGTCGGCATGCTCCCGTTTGCCGTGTCATCCCACCTCAAGCCCGCTCCCGACGTGAAGGCCACGCTCTTCGCTCGCATCGCCCATTCCCAACAGGCAACCACGGCCGCCGCGCTACCGACCGCGCGGACGCGCCCTCCCGAGTCTTCCATCCAAACCATTCCATCATCGCGGCCGGGTGCCGGTGGCGCGAGCTCCCCCGTTGGTGATCCGTCTCCACGATACCTAGCGGCATCGGCATCGGCCTCGCGCTCGGGCTGGATGACCGCCATCGTCGCCACTCCGCTCCTCCTGGCGTTGGTACTCGTGGGTGGCTGGTCGCTCCAGCTCCGGTCTCAGGTGACGGCCCAAGAAACCGCGATGTCGTCGCAAACGTCCGAGCTGACCAGCCTCCGAGCCACGCTCGCGAACTTCGCGTCGGGTGACGTCCAGACGGTCCAGTTGATGCCGGAGGCCGCCGCGCCCCAAGCGGAGGGCCAGTTTGTTCTCTCCTCAGATCAGACCGAAGCGATCGTCCAAGTCGACCTCAACACGCGGGACGCGGGCGGTTCGGCGCAAATCCTGATGAACAACAACGGCTCCATCGAGCCGATCGGCAATGTCACGCTCAATGAGCGGGGCCAGGGCCAGGTCATGGTGACCTTTGACCAACCGTTGACCGAGAGCCAGAGGATCCAGGTCCAGGCGGTGCCGGTCGATCCGAGCGTCGCGGCTTCCTCCGAGCTGTTGTTGTCAGGTCCGGTCAATGGCATGAGCGACCCTGGATTCGGCGCCAACACCACCCCGTAGATCCATTCCACAAGCCGGCATTCGACGCCAGGCGACCGGCGTCAGCCCCGGATGCTTGGCGTCATGGCATCCGATCCTCATCCGATGCTGTCCGGCGTCGAACGACTTCCCGGTCCACCCGCCACGCGTGGCCTGGTGTAGGATCAGGAGGTTGGAAACCCCGAACCGAGGGCTTCGGCGGAGGCTCAAGTGGTCTCAGTTCAAGATGTGAGGCTCCCGGATGGCCGCGTGTTACGGGTCCATGACAGCGCCGACGATTCCGCGGCAGACACCTTCACGGTGCTATGGCACCACGGCTCGCCGCAGACCGGGGCGCCGCTCGCGCCCCTCCTCGCGGCGGCGGCCGACCGCGGCATTCGCCTGCTCTCCTACGGCCGGCCCAGCTACGGCGGGTCCTCTCCTCGACCGGATCGAGATGTGGCGTCGGCGGCCTCCGACGTTGCCCACCTCACCGGCGCGCTCGGGCTGGGCCGATTCGCGGTGATGGGCGCCTCGGGTGGAGGTCCGCATGCCCTCGCCTGTGCCGCGCTATTGCCCGACCAGGTGACGGCAGTGGCATGCCTCGCCAGCCCGGCTCCATTCGACGCCGACGGCATCGACTGGTTTGGCGGGATGGCCGGCGACGGCGCTTCCCTGCGCGCCGCCGTGGCCGGCCGCGCCGCCCGCGAGCGCCACGAGGCGACGGCCGAGTTTGATCCGGAGAGCTTCACCGGGCGCGACTATGCGGCGCTCGCGGGCGCGTGGTCGTCGCTGAGCGAGGACGTCGGCCTGGCCGCCGCAGCAGGCGCCGCCGACGGCGTGATCGCCGACGATCTGGCCTTCGTGGCCCCGTGGGGCTTCTCGGTGGCGGACATCGCGGCCCCTGTCCTGATCGTGCAGGGCGGCGAGGATCGCGTGGTGCCGCCCGCTCACGGCGACTGGCTGCTGCGCCACTGCCGGCGGGCGGAGCTGTGGCTCCGTCCCCACGACGGTCACGTCTCGATCTTGGACGCCTGCCCATTGGCGATGGACTGGCTCCGCGCGCACAGCTGAGCACGAGGATCACCGCGCCCCAGTCGACCAAAAGCCGCCCGCCTGCCCGCCGTCGCTGCCATGCGTGGGGATGCCCACGGTGGTCCGCGGCACCGCAAGGTCGGTGGTGAACAGGATTGACGAACTTCGCTCCTCGATCGGACACACCCGAGTCCAACCAGGCGCCACCGTACGAACTGAAGATCGATGGCGTCCACGTCCCTCCCAATCAGCCGGGGTCACGTTGCTCAACAACGTGGACGGCGCTAGCCGAAGCCCCCAAAGCAGAGTATGATGAAGACTCCCGCATCACCCGTGTGTCACTGGCTCAGTGTTGCTGAACCGGAGCCACCGATCGCGTCGCTCTGGGCTCGTGGGGAAGGGGACAAGCGCATGCATCGCCGGTGGGGAAGGACGCGATGAGCCGAGTCAACGATCTCTACGCCAATCGTTACCCTTTGTTACCACTCAAGAACGTCGTGATCTTTCCCCGCAATGTCGTGACGTTGTCGATCGGCCGGCCGCGATCAATTCAGGCGGTCGAGGACGCGCTCGGCCGGGATCGCCGCCTGGTCGTCACCGCCCATCGCGACAGCGAGATCGACGAGCCCCGGCCCGAGGAGCTTCATCTAGTTGGCACGCTCGCCGGGATCGGGTCGGTCGAGCGCCAGCCGACCGGCGGCATTCAGGTTGTCTTGGAGGGCATCAGCCGGGTTCGCCTGAGCCAGTTCGATCAAGCCCGCGGCTTCTTCTCGGTGTCCGCCGATTCCCTCGTCGAGCCCGATTCCCCGGCGGCGGAAGCCCGCATCCTGATCACCCATGTCAAAGAATTGGCGACCCGGTTCGTCGAGGCCAAGGCCGCCTTGCCGCCCGATGTTCACGAGATGGTCCAACGGGCGACCGAACCGGGGCATCTGGCCGACCTGCTGGCCACCCAGTTGCTGCCGGATCCCGGCCGCCGCCAGTCATTGCTGGAGATTGCCGATCCGCTTCGCCGCCTGGAGCATCTGGCCGTTCATCTCTCGGCCGAGATCGACGTGGCGGCGCTCGAACGTAAGATCAAGGAGCGGGTGCGCGAGCAGATCGACAAGAATCAGCGCGAATACTATCTGCGAGAGCAGCTCAAAGCGATCCATGACGAGCTGGGAGGCGATGGCGGCAACGAGCTGGAAGCGTTGCGAACCCGCATCTCCGCGCGTGGTCTGCCGCCCGCGTTCGAGGACAAGCTCCTGAAAGAGGCGGCCCGGCTGGAGCGGATGCCGGGCGTGTCGGCCGAGGCGACCGTGGTCCGCACCTACATTGACACGATGCTGGCGCTGCCCTGGCATGAGCGCAGTGAGGACCGAATCGACCTCGACGACGCCGAGCGCATCCTCGACGCCGATCACTTTGGCTTGACCACGGTAAAAGAGCGCATCGTCGACTACTTGGCCGTGCTCAAGCTGACCGCCGAAGCGGGCTCGCCAAATCGGGCCCAAATCCTCTGCCTCGTCGGCCCTCCCGGCGTGGGTAAAACGAGCCTCGGCCGCTCCGTCGCCACCGCGATGGGTCGAAAATTCGTCCGCGTCAGCTTAGGCGGCGTGCGGGACGAGGCCGAGATCCGCGGCCACCGCCGGACCTACATCGGCGCCATGCCGGGCCGGCTGATCTCGGCAATGCGGCAGGCGCAGACGATCAATCCGGTGATCCTGCTCGACGAGATCGACAAAATGGCGTCCGACTATCGAGGCGATCCCGCCTCCGCCTTGCTTGAAGTCCTCGATTCCGAGCAAAACCACGCCTTCAACGACCACTTTGTCGATGGCCCGTTCGATCTCTCCCACGTCCTGTTCATTACCACCGCGAACTATGGGGCTCAGATCCCCCGTCCGCTCCGAGACCGAATGGAAGTGATCGACGTCTCCGGCTACAGTGAAGAGGAAAAGATCGAGATCGGGCGCAAGCATCTCTTGCCACGACAGCTCACCGAGCACGGCCTGCAACCGGGCGCGGTCGAGATCTCAGGCAAAATATGGTCCACCTTGATCCGGGACTATACGCGAGAGGCGGGGGTTCGGCAGCTTGACCGGGAGCTGGCCGGTCTCTGCCGCCGCGCCGTGCGTGACGTCGTGCGCGGCAAGGCGGCCAAGATCCGGCTCACCGAGGCCAAGCTGATTGACTTCGTGGGGCCCGCCCGGTTCGGCCAGGACCTCGATCTGGGCCAGAATCAGGTCGGTCTCGCCATCGGTTTGGGGGTGACCGAGTCCGGCGGCGAGTTGCTCCCGGTCGAGGTCGCGACGATGCCCGGCAAGGGCGCCCTGACCATCACCGGCAAGGCCGGCGAGGTCATGCAAGAGTCCGCCCGGGCGGCGCTCTCTTACGCGCGATCCCGCGCCGCCGAGCTCCGCATCGATCCTGACTTTCAAGCCAAGCTTGACTTGCATATCCACCTGCCGGAGGGCGCGACGCCCAAAGACGGCCCCTCCGCCGGCATCACGATGGCGACCGCGCTGATCTCGGCCTTGACCCAACGCCCGGTCCGCGGCGACACCGCGATGACGGGCGAAATCACGTTGCGGGGTCGCGTCCTCGCCATCGGCGGGCTGAGGGAGAAGGCGCTGGCCGCGCACCGGCATGGCGTCCGCCGCCTGATCGCGCCTCGCGACAACGAGCGCGAGATGTCGAAGATGCCGGCCAACGTGCGACGCGACATTGAGTTCATTTTCGCCGCGAACATGGATCAGGTCATCGCCGAAGCGATCCTGCTCGACGATACCCAGGTCGATCATCTGACCGAGAGCGGCGGCAGCGCCATCCACCCAATCGCGGCCGAAAGCCAGCCCCCGAACCTCGTCGCCAATCCCGAGCCGCCATTCGATGACGCGGTCATCGTCGATGCCAATGGCACGGGCTGACCAGGGTTAGTCCAGGGCGCGAAAGTCCTTCAATTCGGCATGCAGGCGGCGTTGACCGTTCCAGCGGTCAACGCCGAGCGTAACCACCAGATCGAGCCGGCGGCGACCGACCAGCTCGCGCGACCGGCCGCTCGCATTCCAGGCGAGGATGGCGACCTCACCGCCCGGCGTGCTGACAAAGAGCTTCAGGTGTCGGCCGTCTTGCCCCAGCGCCCGGTAGCTGTGCAAACGGGCGCCACGGAGGCGGAGCAACGGCTTCGGATTGCCGGCGCCAAACGGCTCAAGCACGCTCAGTAGCTCCGCCGTGGCGCGCTCAAGCCGCTCGACCGGCAAATCGGCGTCAATCAGTATTTCGGCTGGCTGATTTAGCGGGAGTTCATCTCGGTCCGCCGCCGCCTCGAGCGCGGCGATGAGGTCTGGTACGAGGGCCGTCTCCATCGTCAGTCCCGCCGCCTGGCAATGACCGCCATGCCCCAGCACGAGCTCGGAGCTTGCCGCGATCGCCCGTCCAATGTCGAATCCCGGCACCGACCGGGCGGAGCCGCGACTCACCCCATCGGCATCGCTGAGGACGACCGCCGGTCGCCCATAGGCATCGGTCAGCTTGGCGGCCACGACACCAAGGACGCCGGCGTGCCAATTGGGGGCATGGACCAGCAGGATGCGACGGCGATCCAGGTGTGCCATCTCGCCGACCTGAGCCCGCGCCTCGGCAAAGACGAGATCGGTCGCCGCCCGACGTTGCCGGTTGAGCTGTTCGAGCTGGCTGACCCGGCGCTCGGCCGTCGCCGGATCGTCGGTGAGCAGCAGCCCCAAGGCAAGGCGCGGATTGTCCATCCGACCGGCCGCATTCAGCCGCGGCGCCAGCTTGAACGCCACATCCTCACTCGTGACCGCATCCAGCGTGACCCCGGCCCGGCCGGCAAGGGCGCTGAGCCCCGGTCGCCGCCCCGCTCGCAATTGGCGCAACCCGGCACGGACCATGGACCGTGCCAGACCGGACAACGGCACGACATCGGCGATCAGCCCCAGGCTGGCCAAATCGAGCAACCGTGTCGGCTCCTCGCCAGGACCATTCCCCAGATCAAAGCCGGCCCGGGTCAGCGCCACCGCGAATAGGTAGAGAACCCCGGCGGCGGAGAGATCCCGGCAGGCTGCTTCCCCGGCAAGCTGGGTGGAGACCACGGTGGCGTCGACCGGCGGCCCGGTCAGTTGGTGGTGATCGAAGACCACCACGTCCATCCCCAGTTCCCGCGCCAAGTCGATGTTCTCATGGTCACTGCTGCCACAATCGACGGTGATGAGGAGAGTCGCCCCCGAGGCCGCGATCTCACGTATTACCTCCGGTCGCAGCCCATAGCCATCCGCGCGAGACGGGAGGCGAGCGCCAAGGTTGGCGGTCCCGCCCGACGCCGCCTGGATGGCTAGGACACACAGCGCGGTCGCGGCAACCCCATCGACGTCGTAATCGCCGAAAACGACGATTCGCTCCTGATTCGCAGTGGCGGCCGCGACCCGAGCGACGGCGGCGGCTATATTCGGCAGGCAGTCGTCAGCCGGCGCCTGGAACGCGGTGTCGGCCACGAACGCCAGCGCCTCGCCTTCGCTGCCGAATCGACGAGCCAGGATCGCTTCCAATAGCGGATCGGCAAAGCGATTGGACGACCACATTGGAGGCAGTGGCTCTCGCCAGTGAAACGCGGGCAACGATTTGACTCCTGGGAACTGGTATCCAATCGGTCCAACATTTTGGCACGATTGAGAGTGAACGTACATATCTAGCCGTGCTATGATACCAAGAAGTTGCGCCTCTCGGATGTGGGGGGGAAGTCCGACTCCGGCGGCGCCCATCTATGCTCATCAAACTTGTGATGGAGGTTGTCGGTGTTGACCGGTGGTACTCGTTTGGGCCGGCGGCCGCGGCTGTCTGGTCGCGCTCATCTCCTGCTTTCGCTCATCCTCTTCCTCGCCCTGTTCCCCGTCGTCACGCCTCCGGTCGCGGCCCAGGAGTGGTCGGCGCCGCGGACGGTGTTCGTGCCCGAGACCGGGCACACCGCGGACGGGTACTTCCTTGATGTCTGGCGGACCCAACGGGCGCTCATGGGCGACCCGATCAGCCAAGAGCTGACGCCGCGAACCGGGTTTCTCGCCGACAGCGCGGGGAACGAGATTGTTCAGTACTTTCAGAACCTCGCGCTGGTCTACCTGCCAACCGCTCTCGCCGGGGAACAAGTCGCATCGCTACCCCTGGGTTTCGATGCGCTGAACGAAGCCCTGGCGACCCGTCCATCAGCCATCCTGGAGCAAGCCGCCCGGCGCACCGCCTGCCCGCCGGGCGAGACCACGGCGTGCCAGGGATTCGCCGATACCGGGCACACCCTCCGTGGCGACTTCCTGTCGTTCTGGACCACGGGGGATGCCGGCCGCTGGCTTGGCCCTCCCGTCTCCGAGGCGTTCCGAGCCGCCGATCGCTCGATCGTTCAATACCTCGAGCGCGGCGCCGTACGGCAGCGGGTCGCCGGGTCAGTCGAGCTGATGCCGCTCGGGTTCAGCACCGCCCAACTGCACAACATCTCGACTGAGCCGATGGCTCAGCCAGCGGACGTGCCGGTGTTCAATGAAGAGCTGTTTGCACCGCCGGCGGCCCTGGCGCAAGCCGTACCGGCTCCCGAGCAGGTTCTGGAAGAGAGCGCTCCCTCTGGCTGGTGGGTCGGCGGTTTCGGCCCCGGGCCGCAGCAAGGCTCGTGGAAAGAGATCGTGATCTCCATCTCCCATCAAGCACTCTGGGCCTACGAGGGCAGCGAGATGGTGATGTCCACCTACGTCAGCACGGGCACCGGCAACGTGCCGGAGACCGTCACTCCCATCGGCCACTGGTCGATCCTGAGCAAGTACGACGTCGAGGACATGGAAGGCACCATTTCCGACGAGTACTACTTCGTCGAAGCCGTGCCCCACGTCATGTATTTCGACAATCTGGGCAACGCGATTCACGGCGCCTACTGGCACAATAACTTCGGCACCCCAATGAGCCACGGCTGCGTCAACCTGCCGCTCGACATCGCGGCCTGGATGTACGCCTGGGCGCCTATCGGCACCGGGGTCTCCGTCATCCCCTGATGGCGCCGCATCACCAACATTGGGCGACCGCATCGCCACGCGCTGTAGCGTGGTCCTCCGCTCGCGGTGCCGAAACGCGGCTAGCCGGACCGTTCGCCTAATCTTTAGCAACGCCGATCCTATGCTGATGGTTGCTCCATCGTGCCCGCGGTCGTATAGTTCTCGGCGGGACAAATTCGGCGAGACAATCAGGCAACGAACGGATCGTAGCTTTTTTCGGTGAATTGCTATGGCGCGGGCGTCCCGGTGTGGGATCGGTACGTTCGCGGTTGCCCCGGTTGACGCGGACCACATCCCGAGCGAGCGTACTACGCGCCAATGAGGTGCTCGACGGCGTTTGTCGGCACGCGCGGTGTAGTCGAAGTAGTAGGAGGTAGAACGATGTATCGTCTCTCGGCCCAGTGGGCACGGATCGCGGCGGTCCTGATCGCGATCACGTTGCTCGTCCCCGCCGTCGTCTCGGGCGTCTCCGCCCAGGACGCCGATGGAAACGTCCTTCGGGTCCATCACACGACCTATCCCGATGACTTCGATCCCCAAAAAAGCTCGTTTACCAATGAAATTGACATTCTAGCGCTCGCCTACGAGGGCCTGACTCGGCTTGACACCGATCAGGCAACCGTTCCGGCGGCGGCCGAAAGCTGGGAGTACAACGAGGACGCCACATCGATCACCTTCACCTTGCGCGAAGGGCTCCAGTACAGTGACGGTACGCCGCTAACGGCCGAAAACTTCCGGTACGCGGTGCAACGCACCTGCGACCCGCGAGTAGCTGGTGAGTACCAGTCGATCCTGTTCGAGATCGTCGGCTGCGCCGACTTTGCCGGCCTGGGCGGCGATGCGGAGAATCCGGTCGAGTACACCGATGAAGAATGGCAGGCGGCCGCTGACGCCCTCGGGGTCACCGCGGTGGACGATCTGACGCTCCAGATCGACCTGACCAACCCGGCCCCGTACTACCACACCATCGCCTACATGTGGGTCTTCTACCCGGTCAAGCAAGAGATCGCGGAAGCCAATCCCGACGACTGGTGGCAGGATGCCGCCAATCACATCGGCAATGGGCCGTTCACGATTACCGAAATTGTCGAAGATCAGTTGATCGGGTTCGACGCGAACGAGAACTACTGGCAGGGCTCGCCGCTGCTTGGCGGTATCGAGTACATCTACCAGGGTGAGTCGGCGGTCGCGCTCGAGGCGTACGTGAACGGCGACCTCGACATGATGCAAGTCGATCCGTCGCAGATTCCGCAAATTGCGGCCGATCCCGCGCTCGCCGAAGAAATGGTGGCCTACCCGACCGCGTCGACCTTCACCTTGAGCATGAACTTGGTGCAGGAACCATTCAACGAGCTCGCGGTCCGCGAGGCGTTTTCCTACGCCTTCGATCGCGAGACGTACTGCTCCGTGATCCGTAACGGTGACTGCTCGGCGACGCTAAGCTGGATCCCCGAAGGCATTCTCGGCTCGATTGAAACCGACCAGTACGCGTTCGATCCCGAGGCCGCGGTGGCGGCGCTTGCCGCGTCATCGTATGGCGGCCCGGACGGTCTGCCGGAGATCGCGCTGTACTTCAACAGCGACGATTCAGCCAATACCGCTCGCGCCGAGTGGATCGCGGGCCAGTTCCGCGATGTCCTTGGCGTCGAGGTGGTGTTGTCCCCCACCGAGGGGACCACGCTGGTCGACCTCCGCAAGAGCCCGGAGAGCTTCCCGCAATTGCTGCTTGTCGGTGGTTGGATTCAGGACTACCCGGATCCTCAGAACTGGCTGAGCGTCTACTTCAAGTGCGACGCCGCTTTCGCCCTGCGCTTCGGCTACTGCAACGAAGAGTTTGACGCGCTGGTGACGGAAGCGGATCAGCTTTCGGATCCCGATGAGCGCGCCGCGCTCTACGAGCAGGCCAGCCAGATTCTGGTCGATGACCAGCCGGGTCCGTTCCTGTATAACCAGCAGAGCGTGACGCTGGTCAAGCCGAACGTGACCGGCTACACGCCGACCGCGAGCGAGGTCGAGTGGCCCGGCTCGCTGGCGTCTCAGATGACCCTCGACATCGTCGAGGAGTAGCGCGGACTCCCGCCACGACGCTTCCCGGGTCGAGCCGAATGGCTCGACCCGGAAATCTCGCATCTGGTTTCGAGATCTCGTTCGCCATGCTCGCCGCTGAGCATCACGATGGCCGTCGTCGCCCAACCATCTCCCGCGAGTAGGAAACGCCGATGTTTGAATTCGTCCTCCGCCGCGTCCTCTACATCGTTCCCGTGATCATCGTTGTGTCCGCCGTGACCTTCTTCTTGATGTACAGGGCGCCGGGTGGCCCCTGGAGCCAGGAAAAGCCGCTCCCGGCCGCCACCGTGGCCGCCCTGAACGAGAAATTTGGGCTTGATAAGCCGCTCTGGTTCAACCCCGCCCAAGCGGGACAGGTCATAGATACCGGGGAGCGGAATCCGCTCGCCATCGCTGGCTCGTTTCTCGACTCGCAATTCTTCAACTATATGGCTGGAGTCGCCCGGCTCGATTTTGGCCCGTCGTACGCATCGAAAGGCGCCGATTCGGTCCAGAGCGTGATCATTGAGAAATTCCCGGTCTCGCTCCGGATCGGCCTCGTCGGCATCGTCTTCGCGGTCATCGTTGGCGTGCCGCTCGGCATTCTCAGCGCCCTCAAGCAAAACACCTGGCTCGATTATGTCGCCCTCTTCACCTCGACCCTCGGCGTCTCGGTGCCGACCTTCGTCAGCGGGCTGCTCTTGCTCATCTTCTTCACCCGGACCCTGAGCGTGTCACCGATCCGCCGCCCCGAGGAGTGGGAAGGGCTCTCCACCGCCTACATCCTGCCGGGCATCGTGCTTGGTTTAGCCACGATGTCGTACATCGCGCGCCTGACCCGGGCCAGCATGCTCGAGATCAAGCGCCAGGACTTCATTCGTACCGCCCGGGCAAAGGGGCTGTCCCACCAAGTCGTGGTCTCCCGGCACATGTTCCGCAACGCGCTGATCCCGATCGTAACCATCCTGGGACCGGCCACGGCCGATCTCGTCACCGGTTCGATCATCATCGAGACGATCTTCAACGCGCCGGGTCTCGGCCGCGAGTTTGTCGACTCGATCGGCAAACGCGACTACTCGATGATTATGGGGACCGCGATCTTCTTCGCCTTCTTGATCGCCTTCGCGAACGTGTTAGTCGACCTGAGCTACGGGTTCATCGACCCCCGGATCCGCGCCCGCCGTTAGTCAGGGAGCCCACCATGTCGTCCGCTGTCGGCACCACGACCCTGCCCAAAGACCAAGACGCGACCGGCCTCGCCGCCGCCGTCCCCGCCCGCGCCGAACGCAGCCTGTGGTCGAACGCCTGGCGTGAGTTTCGCCGGAACAAGATGGCCATGGTCGGCCTGACCTATCTCACGTTTCTGGCCCTTGTCGCCATCTTCGCCTCCGTCATCGCCCCCCACAACCCGATCCAAACCGACGTCCGGACGGCCGGCCAATACCGACAGGCAGCCTGGATCGAGGATGCCAGCCCGCTCAAGACCGGATCGTGGGACTACCCGCTGGGGACCGACTCGATCGGTCGCGACGTCTTTAGCCGGATGGTCTACGGAACCCGGATCTCGCTCGTCGTCGGCTTCATCCCGATGACGCTCATCTTGCTCTTCGGCGTCCCGCTTGGGCTGACCGCGGGCATGCTCGGCGGCCGGGTCGAAAATCTGCTCATGCGCTTAACCGATATTGTCTATGCGTTCCCCGCCTTGCTCTTCTTCATCATCATGCAGATCGCCTTCGGCGACAGCACGGTCGGCCGGTTGTTGAACGGACTGGTGCTGCTCTTCATCACGCTCTCCGTCATCAACTGGACCGGGGTCGCCCGTCTGGTCCGGGGTGAGACGCTTTCGCTTAAGGAGAAGGAATTCGTCGAAGCCGCCCGCGCCAGCGGCGCCAACTCCAGCCTGATTATCAGGAAGCACATCCTGCCGAATGCCCTCGGCCCGATCATCGTGGCCTCGGCCTTCATCGTGCCGGGCGCCATCATTGCCGAGGCGGTGCTCTCGTTCCTCGGCATCGGCATCCGGCCCAGCACCAACCTCGACAACCCCTTTCCCTCCAGTTGGGGCCAGATGATCCAGGAAGGCTACCGGCAATGGCAGGTGCAACCGGCGATGCTGATCGCCCCGGCCCTGGCTATCGCCGGCATCACGTTGGCCTTCACCTTCGTCGGCGATGGGCTGCGTGACGCGCTCGATCCGCGCCAGCAGCGCTAGCGCTTCACCTCGATGGATGTCACAACTTCCGGCATCGTCCGCTGCGCCTGGGCCGGCACTGACCCGCTCTACATCGCCTATCACGACGAGGAGTGGGGCATTCCCTGTCACGATGATCAGGAGCTCTTCGAGCGGCTGCTGCTGGAGTCGTTTCAGGCCGGCTTATCGTGGATCACGATTCTCCGCAAGCGTGAGCGCTTCCGCGACGCATTTGACCACTTCGACCCGGTCAAGGTCGCGGCCTACGGCGCGGACGATGAGCGTCGCCTGATGGCCGACCCCGGCATTGTCCGGAATCGGCTCAAGGTCTTGGCCGCCTCTCGCAACGCCAGGGTGTTTCTCGAAATCCAGGCGGAGCTTGGGTCGTTTGACCGGTACGTCTGGTCGTTCGCGCCGGACCCCGCGTCGCGTCGCCAAAGACCCGCCACCCTCGATGCTGTGCCGGCTACCTCGCCGGAATCGGACGCGCTGAGCCAAGACCTGAAGCGGCGCGGCATGACCTTCGTCGGCAGTACGATTTGCTACGCCTTCATGCAAAGCATCGGCGTCGTCGACGACCATGTCGCGAGCTGCTTTCGGGCGACGCCGGCAATCAGCCGATCTGACGACGAGAGGTAATCACGCCGGTGTTCATCCCGATCAGGTTGAGGCCGCCAAAGAACCGGGCGTGCTCGATCTTGACGCAGCGGTCCATCACGACCTCCAGCCCGGCCGCTCGAGCCGCCGCCGCCGCTTCCTCGTTCACGACGCCGAGCTGAAGCCACAGGACCTTGGCCCCGATCGCGATCGCGTCCTCGGCGATCGGGAGCACGACCTCCGGACGCCGGAAGACATCGACGATGTCCACCGGTTGCGGGATCTCTCGCAACGAGGGATAGACAACCTCGCCTAGGATGGTATCGCCAACCGCGCGTGGGTTGACCGGGATCACCTTGTAGCCGTGCGACTGCATGTAGATCGCCGCGAAGTGGCTGGGCCGCATCGGATCGGCGGACAGCCCGACCATCGCGATCGTGCGGTTCTCGGTGAGGATCCGCAGCCGCTCGTAGGCGCCCACGGTCGCCCGCGCCGTGGCCGATTCGGCTCGTTGCGCCATCATTCGGCAGCCCCCGCCGTCGCCGGCACCCGCGACGTCGTAGCGGCATCCGCGGCGGCGCGGCGCAGCGCCCGGTCGAGATCCCAGCAAATGTCGTCGGCGTCTTCGAGCCCGACCGAGATACGCACCAAATCGGGGCTGACGCCGGCCGCGAGCTGCTGCTCGTCGGTCAATTGCTGATGCGTCGTCGATCCCGGATGGATGATCAACGTCTTCGCGTCACCGATGTTGGCTAGGTGCGAGATCAGGCGCAGCTCCTCGATGAAGCGGGCGCCCGTCTCCCGGCCGCCCTTGACGCCGAAGGTGAAGACCGCGCCCGCCCCCAGCGGCAGGTATCGTTCGGCCAGCGCCCGGTATGGGCTATCGGCCAACCCCGGATAGCTGACCCAGCCCACCAGCGGGTGGTCACGGAGGAAGGCGGCGACCACTTCGGTATTGCGGCAATGTCGCTCCATCCGGACCGGCAGCGTCTCGAGCCCTTGCAAGAAGAGGAACGAGTTGAACGGGCTCAGCGCCGGTCCCAGGTCGCGCAGGTTCTCGACGCGGGCTTTCATCAAATACCCGTACTCGCCGAACGTCTCGTAGAAACTGATCCCGTGATAGCCCGGCGACGGATCGACCATGCCGGGAAAATTGCCGTTGTCCCACGGAAATCGCCCCGATTCGACGATGACGCCGCCGATGGCCGTGCCATGGCCGCCGATGAACTTGGTCGCCGAATGGACCACGATATCGGCCCCATGCTCGAACGGCCGGCACAGATAGGGCGTGGCGAAGGTGCTATCGATCATCAAGGGAACGCCGGCCGCGTGCGCGATGTCGGCCACGGCGGCAATATCGAGCACGTCGATCCGCGGGTTGCCGATCGTCTCGCCGTAGACCACCCGGGTCTGGGCGGTGATCGCCCGCCGGATGTTGTCCGGGTCAGACGGGTCGACAAAGACGACATCGACGCCCCAGCGCCGGAACTGGATATCAAACTGGGTATAGGTCCCACCATACAGGGCACTGGACGACACGATCTGGTCCCCGGGACCGAGCAACGTCGCCAGGGCGATGTACTGCGCCGCCAACCCGGAGGCCACCGCGACCGCCCCCACGCCGCCTTCGAGCGCCGCGATCCGCTCCTCGAAGGCGGCGGTCGTCGGGTTCATGATCCGGGTGTAGATGTTGCCGAACCGCTGCAGGGCGAAGAGCTCGGCCGCGTGGTCGGTGTCTTCAAAGACGTAGGACGTCGTTTGATAGATCGGCATCGCCCTGGCCCCGGTCACCGGGTCGGGCCGCTGCCCGGCATGCACCGCCAGCGTGTCGAAGCCAAAGGCGCGTTCGGCGTCATCGTCCGTCTTTCCGTTCTGGTTGATCGGGGTTTGGTTCAAGCTCGCTCCCTTACCGTAGCCGCGGTCGAGGGGCGGCGGCTCGGCGTCCCGTGCCGCGGCTCGCGGCCGCCGCCGCTTCAACCGCCATACTACCCCGAATCTCGAGATTGCTCCGGCTGCCCCGGCTTCCATCAAGATTGCTAGGTCCGTTCAGTCCCCGTTTTCGGTCCAAAGGTGTCGAAATCTCATCCCAATCGTTGACAACCAGGAACGGCATGTGAGATAAACCGTCATCTGGCTGAACCACTGTCACGCCGCGCCTTGGATGGAGGCCGGTTGTTCGACAGCCAGGATTTGACTCCGCGAGGATGAGGGACCACGCGGCAGACTTCCCGGACGATGGAACGGTAGCCCGATCTCTCTTCAGAGTCCGACGCGTGGCGATCTGGCGGCGCTCCTCGCGCCCGCCATCTAGCGCCCGGCACGAGTGCCGGCGCGGCGCGCGGGACTGGAAAAGGAGTCCTCCCCACGATGCGACAGCAGACACCCGCCCTGGTCGTGCCGGTGCGCTTGACGTTGCTCGTCATGCTGTCGGCACTGATCTCAGGTCTCGTCAGCGTCCTTGCCTTCCCGCCGCCCCTCGCCGCCGCCGCCCCGGCCACCACCAATAGCGATGTCAACCTCCGCGCCGGACCCGGCGAATCATTCGACATCCTGACGGTCGTTCCGGCCGGCGGTGCCGTCTCGGTCGATGGCGATGCCGTGGACGGGTTCTCACCCGTTACCTACAACGGGATGAATGGGTGGGTCAGCGTCTCCTTCCTCATCGCGGACGGCTCAGGGGCAACCGCGCCGATGGAGACCTCGACCTATCAGACCCAGCCAAGCGTCAGCACCACGGGGAACGCGACCGTGGTCTTCGACGACGCGGCCGGCGATTCGGCGCAACAAGGCAACCGCCGCGATCGCGATGGCGGCGGCAATCAGCCCTCTGCCACCCCGCCGCTGACCAATCCTGGGACCACGGATACCAGCGAGCAGGGCATCATCGACATCATTCATCAGGCCGCTGCCGCCTACGGCCAGTCACCCGACGACATGGTCCGGGTCGCCCGCTGCGAGTCGAGCCTGAACCCGCGAGCCGTCGACCCGTCCGGCTCCTACCACGGCCTGTTCCAATTCGTGCCGAGCACCTTCGCCGGCACGCCCTATGGCGGCCAAGACATCTACGACCCCTGGGCCAACGCCCATGCCGCGGCCTGGATGTGGTCCGAAGGTCGGAAGTACGAGTGGGTCTGCCAGTAGATGCCCGCCGGAGCTGATCGCTCAGCAACCGGCGAAGCCATTGACTTTCACCGTGGTCAGCGGGATCATACGGAGGAACGGACGGCAGCGGTCACCGCCGCGGTCCGTTCCGCCGCCCCGCCCTGAAGCTGCTCTGGCGACCGGCACGCCCCGCCGCCTCCCGCATCCGAGCAGGTCGCCAATCTGGTGGGAGCCTTGGTTCGACGGTTGGTCCATCCGCGCACAATGCGGCTCGCCCTCGCCGGCTGGATGATCTGCATCCTCGCCGGGGGCGACTTGTTGCTGCCGCAACCGGCTCTGGCCCAGGATCGGACTGGCATCGCGACGGAAACCATCGACCTCTGGCGGCAACGGAGCGAGGAGGCCGAGGTCTTGCTCACCGTTCCCGCCGGCACCCGGCTCAAGGTGACGGGCCGCGCCCGGAAGGGGTTTTATCCCGTCACCTTTGCCGGGCAGCAAGGATGGGCGCTCACCGGATCGGTCGCGATCACGGTCGGCAGCGAGCGTGGCCGGGGCAACGACGAGCGTCCCGAACGCTCGCTCCGCGGGTTCGCCACCGAAGATCTCAACCTGCGGACCGGCCCAAGCACCAGGGACCGGGTTCGCGCCGTGATCCCGTCCGGCCGAAATTTGGAGCTGACCGGCATCGAGGACGGTGGCTTCGTTGCCGTCACCTATGGTTCGGAAGCCGGCTGGGTGGCCAAGGAGTACGTCCGGCCGGAAGACGAGCCCGCCCCCGAGCGGTTGACGTTGCGGGGCAACCCTCGCCACCTGACGCCGGACGAGATCGTTCCGTATATCTACGCCGCCGCCGACTACTACGGCCAGCCTCGCGAGGATATGCTGCGCGTGGCCCAATGCGAATCGGACCTGGTGCCAATGGCCGTGAACGAAGAAGGCGGCTCCTACGGTGTCTTCCAGTTCAAGACCGGCACCTGGCTCTCCACCCCGTACGCCGAATACGATATTTTCGATCCCCGCGCCAGCGCCTATGCGGCGGCCTGGATGTGGTCGGTTGGCCGGCGCAACGAATGGGTGTGTCAGTAACAATCACGCTCGGATGGCCATGCCCGGCGTTGACTGCCGAGATCCCGGCTAACCAATCCAGGTACTCGGTTCCGTCAGCGTCCCAGACCGTCGCCCGTACCGCCCGCGCCGCGTCCAAGCTCCTTTGCTGGTCGTCGTTCGGCACCCTGGCAGACAGCGAATCGTTCTCTTCGGGGGAACACGCCGGCCCGCCGTGCAACCTCCGGCGCCACGACGGCTGCTGGTTTCTGGCCACGGTCACGGTGGCCGCCGCCGGCAACGTAGCGCGGTGCGACGAAATTTGACGCGCGGCGGGGTTCTCTTTACTCGCATCCTATGGTACAGTGACTCCAACCTCGTGGGGAGGGATACCAGAACGTTCGGGGAGGGTGCAACGCAATGAGCGATCGACTCAAGGCAGCGTTCGTTGGAGCGGTCTCCGGTATTGCCGGCGTGACCAAGGTCGCGGCCCAGGAAGACATCGCCGCCGCCGGTAACGGCGGGACGGCCGACGCTTCTGCCAACGGCGGCGCGGTCGCCCTCGGCGACGTCAATAGTGGCGGCAATGCCGGCAATGCGATCAGCGTCGGCGACACCGGCGGCTTCGGCGAACTGATTTGCGACAAGTATGGCAAGTGCTACGAGTCCGCTGGCTCCAGTGGCAGCGTCTCGGTCGATGGCGGCGCCGTTGCCAACTCGACGACCATCGACATTAGCGCCGATGGCGGCACCGCGATTGCCGACGCCTCCGGTGGCGATTACAACATCGCCTTCCTGAGCTAGCTCACGACGACGGCAACTCGACACTTCGAACTGGGACGACCTGGACCGTATGGTCCAGGTCGTTGTTGTCTCGTGGCCCGCGGCGGCGCCACGAGTTGACGCGATTCGCCGCGATCCTTATACTTCCCTCCTGTCCGTTGTGGCCGCGCACGCGCGACGCAACGGCGATTCTGCTTAACTGACTCCTTCTTCGCATCACCCGCGGGTGGTCGAGCGGACAGCAATCGAGAGAGGGAAACCGCCATGTCCACGAAGCGCACGTACCAACCGAAACGCATTCCGCGGATTCGCAAATTTGGGTTCATGGAGCGAATGTCGACCCGTTCCGGCCGGGCGCTGCTCGCCCGGCGCCGGGCGAAGGGCCGCCATAAGTTGACGGTTGCCGACGAGGGCAAGTTCACGCAGAACCGGTAACAGAGATGGCGATCGCGGGCGGCTCGCGACCGGCATCCGGTGGATCGTGGCCGCATGGTTGACCGCGAACGGCGATTGCGCCGGGAGTTCGAGGTCCGCCAGGCCCGGTCGCGCGGACGGCCGGTTGCCGTCGGCCCGCTGGTTGCTCGCATCCATCCAAACCCAGCACGCCCCGAGCTCAATCGCTACGCGGTCGTGGCCGGCAAGAAGGTCGGCGGCGCGGTGGAACGCAACCGGCTGAAACGATTGGTGCGGGAAGCCATCCGGCGGCTCGATCCCACGCTCAAGCCCGGTCACGACATCGTCCTCATCGTGCGCGGTCGTCTGAGCGAGATGCCGTCCCTCGCCATTGCCGAAGCCACGCTCACCACGATCGGCCAGCGCGCCGGGCTGCTCGGCGCGGCTCAACCGCCGATCGCGAACGAATCCAACCAGCGATGGGCGCGGCCTCGTTCGAGCCAAACAGAACTGTAGGCCATGAGCATCGTCGAGCAGGGTTCCGACCAGCAAGCAGCCACGGCTCGGCGGAGGACGACTTCGACGCGACGCCATGGTCCAATCACCTGGCTCGCCTTGGGCGCAATCCGCCTGTATCGGCGGTTTGTCTCGCCGCTGATGCCTCCGGCCTGCAGGTTTGTCCCAAGTTGTTCGGAGTTTGGCTACGAGGCGGTCGCGAAGTACGGTATTATCAGGGGCGGTCGGCTCGCGGCATGGCGAATCTTGCGTTGTAATCCGTTCAGTCGGGGTGGCTATGACCCGGTGCCGTGAGTAGCGGAATTTGCCTCTTCGAGGCTCGTGGGCCGGCAGGCATCGTCCGCGGCGGACCGGGATGAGGACCGTTGCCCAGTATTGAGCAGCGCCGATGGCCGCGGTCGATCTCGTCGCTTGATTGTTCAGCGCCGGTGGTAGGTTCCCGTCACCGCCGGCAATCCCGTACCGTCTGGTGCGGGAGGAGGCCGTTCCAACGTGCTCGTTCCGATCACGACCATAGTCGCCGATCTCCACACCACCTTCCTGGTGCCGGCCGTCTCGATCCCGATCTGGGATCAGTACGTGGGCCTGGTTCGCTGGGCGCTCGACAGCCTGGCCCAGGTGTTTCACAGTGGCGGGATCGCGATCATCGCCTTCACGATCATCATCAAGACTATCCTCCTCCCCCTGACGGTGCAGGCGACGCGCTCCGCGAAAGCGATGCAAGAGCTCCAGCCAAAGATCAAGGAGTTGCAGAAGAAGCATGCCAAGGATCGCCAGCGGCTGACCCAGGAGACCATGGCGCTCTATCAGCAGAACCGGGTCAACCCGATGGCCGGGTGCCTGCCGATGCTGTTGCAAATCCCGATCTTCCTCGGCCTTTATCAAGGGATCTTCGCCCTCTCGCAGGGCCAAGAAGGAGCCTCTGAATACTGGTCCGGCCCCTTCCTCTGGCTCGCGAACGGGCTTGAAAACTCCGACCCCTTGTTCATCCTGCCAATCGTGGCCGGCCTCTTCCAGTTCGTCCAAACCCGGATGATGCGGCCCTACAAGCAAGGTCCGATCTCCGATCCACAGCAGCGGATGATGAACCAGGTCATGAACATCATGCCGCTGACGGTCATCGCCTTCGGCTGGGGCTTCGCCTCCGGCCCAGTCCTCTATTGGGCGACCCAAAGCCTCTATAGCGTGGCCCAACAGTGGATCATCACCGGCTGGGGCAGCATGCGCGACTGGTTCCCCCGGCTGCCGGAAATGCCGGAGCATCGCCGGCTCGGCTACCGCGATCCAGATAAACAGCCCAAGGTGACGGTGGCCACTGGCCCGGACGGCCTGCCGGTGCGCCAGGGCGGCGCCATGGGCTGGCTCCAGGCCCGGATGGACGAAGCGCAAACCCAAGCCGCCGCCCGCCGCCGCGGCGCCCCCGCCGCTCCCGCGACCGCGTCCGCCACGAGCGGCGTCGCCAGCACCGAGGGCGACGCTGATGACGAACCGCAATCACCCGTCCGGGTGACGGGTACGAACCGCGGCAACCGGGCCAAACGCGGCAAAGGCGGCGCCTACAAGAATACCAAGCCGCCCGCGGCGATCGGAACGGAAACGGTCCATGCGAACGGACAAGAGGGGGCCGAGGCGGTCCCGGCCTCTGGCCGGGCAATCGTGATCCCGCGCAAGGCGCGGCCGGCGGCCAATGAAGGTTCGTAGATGACCGCACCGGGGCGTTGCGGCCAACGACGACGGCAGCCGCGGTCCGCGTGGCGCGTCCACGGCAGACGAGCCGTTGCAATGGTGGGAGGCGGTCGATGAATCCGGGCCAGCATCGGATGACCAGCGTTGAAATCCAGGCGATCTCCGTCGACGAGGCGGTCCGGCTCGCGCTCGAACAGCTCGAGCTGACGCGGGAGGACGTCGACATCGAGATCCTTTCCGACGCCGGTCCCGACGAAGGCGACGAAGCGCTGGTCCGCGTCACCGCCAAGGGGATGGCCTCGCAGCCGACGCCGCGCCGCCAATCGCGCCCCACC
>JALZJP010000216.1 GCA_030859715.1 Chloroflexota bacterium | reverse complement strand
GGGCGGCGCCCGGAGTTCGGCAAGGGCGGCCGCCGCCCGCGGCGATCGTTGCCGCTCCCCGGCGCCTCACCGCCTTGTCGCTCGGACGTTCGCGGCTGGCGATCAGTTTGCCGGCGGTTGCCCCGATCGCGTGGCGGTTGGGTTTCACCTTGGGTTGACGATGCCTCCGTCGCCGCGGTCGCCGGCTGGTTGGTGGCGCCCCCGCGACGCCGTCGTCGCCGGGAGCGGCGGGGGCGTTCGGTTTGCTCGCCAGCGCCCGGCGGCCCAGAGTTGATGGTTTCATTGGTGTTGTCGGCGTTGTTCGCCATGAAATACGTTCCTCTCAATGCTATTGCCGCGCGTGAACGACTGCTTTACCCGCGGCTTAGGTTCATCACGGCGTTGGATCCGCCGCGTCGTCCGGCTCGATACCGCCAAAAAGTGGATCGGGGCGGGTGTGTGGCGGCTCCGCCGGCTCCACATGCACCAGGGATCGCGTGGCGGGCCCCACCTGGCGGCGGATCCGCGCTTCGACCGCCGTCGCGAGCTCGTGGGCCTCGGTGACCCGCAGGTTTGGATCAACCGTAATATGCACTTCGACCCAAAACCGGCCTCCCGATGATCGCGCTCGCAGATTGTGCGCCGTCACCACCCCCGGCACGGCCACGATCGCCGCCAGCAACTGGCCGGGCTCCACGAACGACGCATCGGTCAACACTAGGGACGCCTCGCGTAGGATCCCCCACGCGGTCCAGGCGATCACCCCGGCCACAACCAGCGAAACCGCGGCATCGGCCCCAGCCAAGCCAAACCGCTCACCCAGCAACCCGACGATCACCGTGGCCGAGACCACAACATCGGACGCGGTATGCCGGGCATCAGCCACGAGCAGATCGCTCTGCCACCGTCGCGCCGCCCGCCGCTCCCACACCGACACCCCGGCGTTGACCGCCATCGTGCCGAGCAGGATGACAAACGAGAGTGCCGTGACCTCCGGCCGATCGCCGCTTTGCCAGCGGCCAATCGCGCTCTGGGCGATCTCGACCACGCTGATCGCCATCAGGCCAGCAATCGCTACGGCAGCCAGCGTTTCGTACCGCTCATGCCCGTAGTGATGCTCGCGGTCCGGCGGTTTGGCCGCGATGGCGATGCCCGCCAAACCGATGACGTTTGCCAGCCCATCCAGCAACGACTGCACGCCATCGGCGGTCATCGCCACCGAGCCACTGTTGACGCCGTAGCCCAACTTCGCGGCCGCGACCAACAGATTAAGCCCGAGCACGACCAAGAGCGTCCGCCGGATCGCGCTCGCCCGCCGCGATCGCGACCCTCCATCGGGCCCGGCGCCGGTCACTTCAATTGCGCCCGAGCTAGACGAATTCATCGCCGTTGATGTCGCCGGCTCGCGTGCCATCTCACGCCTAGTGTAGCGGGTCTGGCGGATTTCCCCCACTGTTGGCTAGGAGTGGGCACCTGGCGTTCGCTTTTCATGGGGGTACAAGATCATCTGGGTGCAGCGAAAGAGAGCAATCTTCTTCCCGGTGCCGACGATGGTCACGACCGCATCCCAGACCTGGGTGGAGCGTCCCCCATGCACCAGGTTCGCTTCGCAGGCGATACTCCCCTGCCGCGCCGTGCCCAGGAAATTCGTTTTCAGCTCAAGCGTCGTAAACCCGCTTGCCCCCTCCGGCATGTTGGCCCAGGCCCCGTAGCCGGCGGTCGTGTCCGCCAAGGCGACCACGGTCGCGGCATGCAGGAAGCCGATCGGCGCCATCAGCTCCCGCCGCACCTCAAGCCGGCTCCGGACCCGCGTCCCGAGGATCTCCAGGATTTCCATTCCGATCAGCCCCGGCAGTGACCCGTCGCTCATCGCCCGGATGGCCTCTGGCGATAGATCCCCAAGCCGCTCAAACACGCCGCACGCCCTCCATCACCGAATCCAGAGCACGATCAGTACCCCGACGACCAAGACCAGCATGGTGGCAATGACGCAACCGATGGCGACCACGCTGCCGGTGCCAACCGTCGGCTCTTCCGGTATGGGCGCCGCGGGCGGAACGACCGTTTTCCGCTCCGCGGTTTCGGACCCGTCGCTCCGAGGATCGGCCTCAGCCACGGTGCTGACCGCGCTCCGACACCCGCCTCACTGTTCTCCCGCCTCCGCGGTGGCCGCGCCCGATGCCGGGGAGTCCCCCGGCACGAACGTGACGTTTCGTTGGAGATCCTCCGGCCGCGGCGAGCCAACGGCGTTGGCGCTCGGCAGCAGGCGGGGGTCCGTTCCGGCGCTCGGCGCGTTCCGCGCCACGGCCCACAACCCGACCACCAGGAGAACCGAGACCGCGATCGCGACCGCGGCGCCGCGCGCCCCGGACATCAGATCGATCCGCTCCTCCGATCGCGGGCGCGCCACTCGTCCTGTCTCGTCGTGGGTGGGCGGTTCCATGGGCGGATCGTCGTCTGGTTCCAAGTAAGATCCTCGATGAGGCCGGCGACCAGCCAACTACACGACAAACCTGCCATCGCGCAAGAATGGCTCGCCGTCGACATCGATCCCGCCGCCGTCACGGAGGTCGCAGATCATGTCCCAGTGGACCGCCGACGTATTGATGCTCCCGGACTCGGGATAGCCGGCGCCGACCGCCATGTGGACCGTGCCGCCGATCTTCTCGTCGAATAGGATGTTCTTCGTAAACCGGTTGATGTTGAAGTTCGTCCCGAACGCCAGCTCACCCAGCACCCGGGCCCCGGGGTCGGTATCGAGCGTCTGAATCAAGAACGCCTCGTTCTTCGCCGCGCTGGCATCGACCACCCGGCCGCCGACGAAGCGCAACCGCACGTCATGCACTTCCCGTCCTTGCGTCACCACCGGGTAGGAGAAGCGGACGTGGCCATCGACCGCGTCCTCGACCGGGGCGGTGAAGATCTCGCCGTCCGGAAAGTTCATCGTGCCGTCGGCGCTAATCCAGGTCCGGCCCTCAACCGCGAGCCTGAGGTCGGTGTCCCGACCGCGCAGGTGGACGTGTCGTTTGCCGGCCAGCCAGCCGATGAGTCGTTCCTGCTCGGCCGCCAATGCCAACCAGGCGGCGGCCGGATCGGGCTCGCCCAACTTGCAAGCGGCGAAGACGAAATCGGTGAAGTCCGCCGTGCTCATGTCGGCGTCCTGGGCGTAGGCGTCGGTGGGGAAGAGCGTCAGCACCCAGCGCAGCGAGCCCGCGGCGGAGCGACGGAGAAACGTCTCCATCAGCTTGGTCCGCGCTTTCTGGAACACCACCTGGCGCCCCGGCTGCACCGCCGACATCGCTTTCGTGTTCGTCTCGGCCATCACGGTGATTAAGACATCCGTCTCTTCCCGGAGGAACCGCTCGACCGGCGAAATGTACTGGAGCTGATCGTCGTTGCCATGCAACAGTAGCTCGGGCGCGAACCCTGGCAGCACCGGGATCATCACCGGGAACGCGCCGCGCTCGATCACCGCCTGGAAGATGGCGCGAAAGAGCGGCTCCGCCGCGGCGCCCCCGGTGATCGCCACCCGATCGCCCGGCTGGACCCGGACCGAGAAATCGACCAGCGTCCGGGCCCAAATTGTCATTCGGGGATCAGCCACCTTGTCAGAGCTCCTCGTCTACCACACGTCACCGCCACGCCACGGCTGGCCACGAGGGCGGTTATACCACCCGACAAGGGTAGCCCTTCCGCCGCGGCCAGGGCTAGGAGCTGATCTCGATCCGGGTGCCGACATCGACAAAGGAATAGATTTGGGCGGCGTCGTCTGGATGCGTCGCGATGCAGCCCCAGGTCGGGCCGTCGCCGCCCGGCACCAGCCGGCCGGCCTCATCCATCACCCAACTGTGGAAGCCAAGCTCGTTCGCCTGGTCAAACGCCGCCCAGTACATGAAGTAGTTTCGGGCATACGGCGTCCAGGTCAGCTCGGCGATCTTGTGTTGGATCTGATAGCTGCCGACCGGGGTGTTCTTGCCGGAGAGGCCAAAGGAAGCGCGGAAGCTGGCCACCGCCGTGCTGCCGATCATCAACCGCACGGTTTCTCGCGATTGGTCGACCTCGACCCACCGCTCCCCGGTCGGCTCGCCCAACACCTCGATCGCCGCCACCATCGGCTGGTCGCGAGTGCCGTAGAAATAGAGATCGACGGTATCGTCCTCAACCTCGACCGTGAACTGCTTGACCACGGCAACCATCGGCCCGACATCGTCGTAGATGTCATAGTCGATCAGCGCCGGCTGACCCTCGGCATCGACACTGAACACCCGTTTGCCGCGTCCTCCCGGCGCCCCGCCTTCCGCTCCCCAATAGATCTCGGCGAAGTGGAGCCGGACTTGATAGGTGCCGGGACCCGGCACCGGGATGGCATAGGCGAAGTCGCCGGGCTTACCGCGGGCATCTCCCCGCCGTTGGGTCAGGTACAGCTCCGGCTGATCGGTGCCGTCAATGTCGGTGACGACGACCCGGTCCCGGGCTAAGCCGCCCTCGAAGAAGTCGTCATGATCCCACGAGTCGGGCAACGGCCGGTCGACCGTTTCCGCCGCCCGCGGTTCTGGTTCCTCCGGCGCGATCGGCGGCTCGGCGCTGGGCAGGAGATCAAGCTCGTTCGTCCGCAGCGTGGGATCGACCAGCGCCGGCGTCTTGTCGTCCCGCCGCATGAACGCCGCGACATCCATGCTGTCCGCCACGGACCCCGCCCGTTTGGTATCGCGGGCTCGCGTTCGCCGGGACGGCATCGCCCCGGCGTCGATCCTGGCAATGACCTCGAACGTGGCCGCCGGCAATTCCTCCGGCTCCCGGCGGTCGAGCTCCGCGTCGAACTCAGCGTCGAAGTCGGAGTCGAACTCGACCGCGGGCGGCGTGAACACCTGAGACGGGCTCGGCGGCGGCAGCGGCGCATCCCCCCCGCTTGGCGTGAACGCGGCCGTCTCGCCGCTTGCCGGTTCAGATTCGCCGCCGGCGTTCGCGGTCTCGTCAGCGCCGCCAGCGGCGACCGTCTCGTCGTCGACGATCGGATCGATCTCGATCACGCCGGGATTCCACTGGACGTACTCGATTTCTTCCGCTTCGGCGGCGCCGGTCACCTCGATGTCGGTATCGCGGTTCTCTCGATCCCGGTCCCGTGGCGCGGGATCCTCCGCCGCCGGCGCTTCGGCCGCGGGCGGCGGTTCGCCAAACGGCGTGTTGTCGCAGGCATCGCCGATCCCGTCGCCATCCGAGTCGGGTTGATCGGGGTTCTGGACCGTGGGGCAGTTGTCCAAGGAGTCGGGCAGATAATCGCCGTCAGCGTCGCTCTCGACCAGGCTGGCGCCGGCCGCGGGCGGCGGCGCTTCGCCCTGGTCGTTGCCCCGCCGGTCTCGCTTGCCCTGGTTTTGCGCCGCCGCCAAGCCGGCGAATAGGCCGAAGGTGAGGGCGCCCACCAGCAGTAGCAGGAGTGCGCGCGAAGCATCGCGGCGATGCATCGACGGTCCCTTCCCATCACCCGCCACGATCCGACCTGGACCGGGCCAAACGACGCATTCAAGCCGGGCCGATCGCCCGGCGGATTGCCGGCGCCCGACGCCATCGCCAATGTGCGGGAAGCCCGGTTGACCGTTTGAGGTCAATCAACCGAACGCGGGATGCGACGATCATAGCGGATTGCGTTCGTTCAGGCAACGGTTCAGAACGAGCCCGACCAAAGAGGAACGAGACCCTGCTGAGAGAACATTCGACATGCTTACAGCAACCCTGGGGTACCAAATTGTCGTTCACATTGACACACCTATCCCAGTCGCGGAACATTCGGTTGCACGACAAGTGGCGCGTCCACGCGGCCAGGGAGGGGCATGTCGTCGGCTCAGGAGCAACCCACGATGGCGGCGCTGGTCCAATTTCTGTACCAGATTGGGCGTCTCAAATCGCTCCCCCGCACCGGTTGGTTGGACCGTGGCGTGCCCGCCGCGGAAGCAGAATCGGTTGCCGATCACTCGTTCCGCGTCGCGTTGCTGGCCTGGCTGGCGGCGCTCCTGCCCGGGGCGACGCTCAGCCCCGATCGTGTACTGAAGCTTGCCGTGATCCACGACCTGGCCGAATCGCTGACCGGCGACACCCCGCCATACGATCCCGCCGCGATCCCGCCGGCCGATGAGACGGACGTCTGGCATCGGTTCCTCCAACAACGCCACATCCGCGATCCGGCCCGGACGGCGGCCAAGCGGGCGGCCGAGGATGCCGCGATGGCAACCCTGCTGGCCGATCTGCCATCGCCGCTCGCCACCGAGATTGGTTCGCTCTGGACCGAGTACCAGGCGCAAACGACGCCGGAGGCGCGATTCGTGAAGCAAGCCGACCGGCTGGAAACATTTCTCCAAGCGCGGGAATACCTAGCCGCCGACCCCGGCCGCCCGATGGCATCCTTCGCCGCCGAGGTGGCCGAGACGATCACTGATCCGAATTTGCGCTCGCTGAGAGATGCCATCGCCGGTTGGGACACGAACGGCCCACCCGGCCCCAGGTCCGCCGGAGCAACGTCGTGTCCCCCCAAACTTGGGGGTTAGGGGGTTGTTTGCGCCGCGAACATCCCCGCCGCATCAAACGCGATCGGCCGCATCTCCCCGGTCTGCTCGACCCGGCCGCTCGCCACCAGGTCCGGCATCAGCGGCTCCGAGGCCCAGATCGACTCGACATGCTTGGTGTCCGGGATACGGGCGATCTTGGCGGTCTCGGTGGACGTTTTCAGGCAGCAGGCGATCGCCACGTACAGCGCCTGGCGGTCGGTGGCCACCGTCAGGGGCACCCGCGCTCCCTGGGGCGCCTTCGCCGTGATCATGTTCATGTAGGTCGCCACCGGATCGATCTTCGCCACCGCTTGGGCCAGGACCACGTCCGCCATCCCGATCCCGGTGGCGTTGCCCTCGGTGTCCTCGGTCAGATCACGAAAGATCAGCCGCTGGATCGCCGGCAACGGCGGCTCGTCCGCGCCCGAGATCATGCCCACCACGTCTCGGTTGATGACGTTGGGATCGGCGCCGTCGCCGCTGATGTCTTTGCCGATCTTGTCCACGATCAGGACGTCGATCTCCCGGCCCGGCAGCCGGCCCATCCGCTCGCGGGCGATCGTCAGCAGTTCCCGCTCGCGATCCCAAATCCGGGCGGCGGGCACCGCCTCGATCTGGCTGAGCAAGCCGTGGCCGTTCTCGATCAGGGCCACGCCGAACGGGATATTGACCTTGCTCAGCGAGAAGTTGGCGACCAGCGGGATCAGCCAACCGAACTCGTGCATTCCCTGGGCATGGAAGAACTCGGCGCCATGCTGCTTGCCCAGCCCGATCGCGATCATCTTCATCAACCCGGATTCGACCGGACCGCGAAAATCGGTATGCGGCTTGACCCGGCCCACCGGGATCACCGCGTCCGCCTCGTAGGCATGGCGATCGAAATAGACCGGCACGTCGTCCCGGACGTTGCCGAGCCGCACCGTTTCCATGCTTGAGCGGATCGGGCAGCCCATCGCCGCCTCGGTGATGCCATAGTGGCCGATCAGCTCCCGCTGACCGTCAGCGGTGGCGCCCCCGTGGCTGCCCATGGCCGGCACGATAAAGGGATCCGCCCCCAACCGCCGCACCGCGTCGACCAACGCCTTCAGCACTTGATCGATCTTGTCGATTCCGCGGCTGCCAGCCGTCAGCGCCACCCGCTGTCCCGGCAAGATGGTTGAGCCAGTCTCCGGGCGGGCCAGTTCCGCGGCGACCGTGGCCGCGATGTCTCCGACGTCGGTCGCATCGAGATTCTGGCGCAGCGGCGCCCACCGCGGCAGCTCACCCCGCTCAAAGATTTCGAGGCCCATGCCAACCCTCCGCCACGCCCGTCGCCGAAGATACCCATTCTGCCACGTTCTCTGCTCGCCTACCCCCGCCCCCGCGGAAATTACGTCGTGTTTCGCCACGTTTCGGGGTGAGGAGGTTGCTTTTGGCGTTGAGAGCGGTCCGCTGACGGCCGGGGACGGGGTTACCAGTCGAGATCGCAGCCTTCGATGCCGCCGGCGTAGCCTTCGAGGAAGGCTCGGACGCGGTCTTCGCCGCTGCCATGGGCATTCGGATCACCCCAGCTCGTGCCGACCGGATCACCCGACAGGCTGGTCATATAGATCGCTTCGTCGAGGTCGGACTCGTCCACCCAGCCGTTCTCCTCAGCGCCGCGGGTGTAGGCCCCGGCCAGGCAATCGGCCTGTTGCTCGAGCTCGATCGGGGCCAGGCTGCCCGACTGGTCAAGGGCGCCGATCAGATCAGCCCCGAGCTCGAGCTGAACGTGATGTCCCCATTCGTGGGCAACGACGACGAGCCAGCCATAGTCGCCTATTTGCTCCTCGATAATCTCGCGAAAATCAGCCGAATAGTAGATGGTTTCGTCCAAGACGCAGTAGAAAGCCGCTTCCATGATCGGATCGGCCATGCCGCACCCGGTCTCGATTTCGCCGCTAAAGCCAACCACGCCCCCCGGCGGCTCATAAGCGCGGCCGGCAACGGCGAAATGATAGGTCCAGTAGGCATCGACATAGGCATGGAGCGCATCGGGGAACCGGTCGGCCCGCTCGGCGGCGCCTGCGACGACGATTGCCTCGGGACCGTCCGGGATCGGGACGTAGAGGGCGATCTGTTGATTGATGAATTCCTGGCTGCCGCCGAAGAACCAGTACCACTCGCCCTCGTCCTCTACCAGATGAAACACGGCGGTGACGTCTTCGCGGACGCCGCCAACCCAGTATGGCTGGACAACCCGCACTTGGGCCGTACCGAAATAGGTCTCGCCGGTGACACCCCAGGTCCAGTCGATGAAGCTGATCGCGCTCACCGCCAGCTCGTCGGTCGTCTTCCCGGCCAGCACCGATTCGTACCAACCCGCGAAGGCGGCGAAGGGCACCAGGCGGTGTGAATCAGGATGCAGGGTGTCATAGAGGCCGGCAAAATTGCGGTCCATTTCGAGCCGCGATAGCTCGACCGCCGCCGCCGTCACCTCGGCCGCCACCGCCGGCCAGTCCGCCGGATCAGCCCCGGACTCGATGGCCGGCAAGCCGCCGGTCGGCCGCTCCTGAGCGCTGCCCGGGGCGGCTTGACTTACCGGAGCCCACATCAAAACGGTCAGCACGAGCAGGGTGATCGTAAGCAAGCGATACAACGAGACACTCCAAGCGACTGACGGCGGCCCTAGCATGGTGTACGCCGCGTCCTCGAATCGGGATGCGCGTGTCCAATCGGCACAGTCTACCCGCTCCTCCCGATCGGCACCGCGCCGGCGCTCCCGCCCGCTAACCGCCGAATGCCTTCAGGGCGCCGGTGAGGTCGCTCAGCAGCCGCTTCTTCGGCAGCCCGCTCAGGCGCCTCAGGATCTTCTTCTGCTTTTCGCCCTTGGGTGAGCCATCGACCGTCAGGTAGTCACGGGCGATGGTGGCGGCGAGCCGGGGATATTCGCCCAGCGCATGCGGCCGGGCGTGAGCGAACTCGGTGATGTTCCGGATTTTGTACAGGTCCTTTAGGACCACGCTTTGCTCCAACAGCTCACGGTACCGCGACAGCGACGCCGCCGAGAGATTGTCGCGGCCAATGGCCTCGGCGATCGCGCACGCCGCCAGCTTGCCCGACAGCATCGCCAGGTTGACTCCTTCCCGGTTCAAGGGATTGACGAACCCGGCGGCATCGCCGACCACCACCACGCCGTCGCCATACAGTTTCGGCATCCGGTTGTAGCCGCCCTCGGGGATCAAATGCCCGGAATATTCGATCGTCTCACCCCCGGCGATCAGCGGCGCGATCGCCGGGTGCCGCTTGAAGCGATCGAGCATGTCATTGACATTGATCCCCGTCTCGATCAGATCGCCCAACAGGGCGCCGGTCCCCAGCGAAAGGCTCTCCTTATTGGTGTAGATGAACCCGTACCCGAGTAAACCCATCGTCGACTCGCCGAAGATCTCGAGCGCCGTCCCCAGCCCGGCCGGCAGCGCGAACCGGTCTTCAATCATGGCCGCCGGCAGCGCGATCAGCTCCTTGGCCACCAGCGCCTGGTCCATCGGCGACCATTCGCCGTGGAGGTCGGCCCGTTGCGCCAACAGCGAGTTGGCGCCATCGGCCAGCACCACGCAGCGGGCATACAGCTCGCCATCCGGCTCCCCGGTCGTCACCCCGACCACGGCGCCATCGTCCCAGAGCAGATCCGTCACCGTGACCTCGGGATAGACCTCGGCCCCGGCCGCCTCGGCGGTCGTCGCGTGCCAGCGGTCAAACGGCGAGCGCAACACCGAGTAGGCGTTGTACGGCTGCTCTGAAAAGTGTTGCGAGCGGTAGGTGAGGGCCAGCATGTCGTCGTCGGCGAGCATGACATAGCGTTGCTCGATGATCGGCCGCTCCAGCGGCGCCACGGCCTCGAAGCCGGCCAGCATCGCCTCGATCGGCGCCCGGTACAGGATGCCGCCCCAGACATTCTTCGACCCTGGAAACGGCCCCCGCTCCAAGGCAACGACGCTCAGCCCGGCATTTGCCAGCTCCCGCGCCGCCGTGACCCCCGCCGGCCCGGCCCCGACCACGATCGCATCGAACCGGTCTTCCGCCATCAGTCGTCCTTCTCCGGTCGGGTCAGCATCGCCTTAGCCGCGCGATGCTGACCCCGGCACTGTTGTCAGGTCGATCATGCGCATACCGCGCGTCGGGGGTCAACCAAGACGTATCGTTCGTAAACGACCAGGTAGCGGATCAACATGCAACGAACGAGGCCGGTTTGGTTGTGCCCGTTTGTCCGAGTCCCCTATACTGCCGGGCGAAATTTGGCACGCCAGGCGGCCGGTTTGACGGGCACATCGAACTCTCCGGCATCGCGACAATGAGGGGCGGCGGACGATGAACTTTGATCTCACTGACGAGCAACTGCAAGTCCGCGATATGGTCCGCGAATTTGCCGGCCGCGAGGTCGCGCCCTACATCCGCGAGTGGGACGCCATCGGTGAGTTTCACCGGGAAGTGCTCGACCAGATGGGCGAGCTGGGCTTGCTCGGTTTGCCGATCCCGGAGGAATACGGCGGCGCTGGCTTTGATTATGTCAGCCTGGCCTTGGCCTGCGAGGAGTTGGAGTACGTCGACACCTTCCTTCGCGTCATCATGAGCGTCCACGTCGGCCTCAACAGCTTGGCGCTCCTGCAATGGGCGAGCGAGGAGCAGAAGCGGCGTTGGCTGGTGCCGCAGGCCAAGGGCGAGAAGATCGCCACCTTCGGCCTGACCGAGCCGAACGCCGGCTCCGACGCCGGGGCGATCGAATCGACCGTGGTCCGGGATGGCGACTCCTACGTCCTCAATGGTTCTAAGATGTGGATCTCGCTGGCGGCCATCGCCGATCACTTCCTGGTCTTTGCCTCCCACGATCGCGGTTTGAAGCACCGGGGGCTGACCGCCTTCATGGTCGAGCGCGGCATGGAAGGCTTCACCACCGGCACGATCAAGGGCAAGCTGGGTGTCCGCGCTGGCAACACCGGCGAGCTGGCCTTCAACAACGTCCGGCTGCCGCTCGAAAACCGGATTGGTGAGGATGGCGAAGGGTTCAAGATCGCGATGAGCTGTATCGACCAGGGCCGGTTCACGGTCGGCGCCGGCTCCAACGGCCTGACCCGCGCCTGCCTTGATGCCAGCGTCAAGTACGCCAACGAGCGGGAGACCTTCGGCCAGAAGATCGGCAAGCACCAGCTCGTGCAGCAGATGATCGCCAAAATGGTCGCCGGCTACCAGGCGTCGCGTCTGCTGACCATGCAGGCCGCCGAGCTGAAGAACCGCGGGATCCGCAACACGAAGGAAACCTCGCTGGCCAAGTGGTACGCCTGCGACGTGGCGGCGCAATCGGCTGACGACGCGATCCAGGTCCACGGCTCGTACGGCTACTCGAACGAGTACCCGGTTGAGCGCTTCTGGCGCAACGCCCGCGGCGCCGTCATCTACGAGGGCACCCGCGAGATCCACACCCTGATCCAGGCCGATTACGCCCTCGGCTACCGCGAGGACAAGCCGCTCCGCTGCCCGCAACCGCCCGCCCCCGGCTACGCCGAAGCCCGCGAGCTTGCCGGCGTCAGTCGCTAGCGAAGCACGGTATCTATTCGCGCACGGATTTACACGGCGCTGAACGCGAGCGCATACGCAATGCGCCCGGTCGTGGTCGCCAACGGGTCGTCGCCGAGCGCCAACCCCATCAGATGCGGTCCCGCGTAGGGGGAGGTAAAACCCGCCGCGAATGTGGCGGTGAAGCCGAACCGTTGATAGTAGGCGGGGTCTCCCAGCACGAAGACCGCCTCCCAACCGTCGTCCCTGGCCCGCGCCAAGCCTGAATGGACCAGGCGACGGCCGATCCCGGTCCGCTGGCGCCCCGGCGCCACCGCGAGCGGACCAAGCCCCAGCGCCCGAACCGGGGCCGTCATCCGGGAGAACATGACGTGGCCGACCACGGCCACATCTTCAACCGCGACGAGCGAATAGACCGCATCGCCATCGGCGCGTAAGCGGTCAACCAGTCGTGCTTCGGCCGGGCCAGGGAAGGCGGCGTTTACCACCGCTCGGATCGCCGTGAAATCGGCCGGCGTTTCATCCCGAATCTTCATCCGGCGACCATAGCATGCCGTCCGCCGAGCGGCGAACCGAGCTCCGGCCGGGAATGAAGGTAAACTACCGATTGCAAGGTAGCCCGGCCGCGTGATGAGACACCCGAGCCGGCGCCCAAGAAAGGTCATGGAGACAAATGTCCACGGCACCGCACAGTGTCATCCTCAGCGGGGTGCGGACCCCGTTCGGCCGGCTCAACGGCTCCCTCGCCAGCCTGACCGCGGTCGATCTCGGCGCCCTCGCCATTACCAACGCCATCACCCGGGCCGGGATCGAGCCGGGCGATGTCCAGAACGTCATCATGGGGCAAGTGCTCCAGGGCGGCGCCGGCCAGAACCCGGCCCGGCAGACCGCGTTCAAGGCCGGGCTCGACAAGATCGTCACCGCCGAAACCATCAATCGGGTCTGCGGCTCCGGGATGCGGGCGATCACCCTGGCCGATTCGCTGATCCGGTCCGGTGACTACCAGGTGATCGCGGCCGGCGGCATGGAGAGCATGTCCAACGCCCCGTACGTGCTGCGAAGAGCCCGCGCCGGCTACCGGATGGGCGACGGCGTTCTTGAAGATATGATGATCGGCGACGGCCTCCAATGCGCCGTCGCGTGCGTCCACATGGGCATCCATGGCGGGGATGTCGCCGCCGAGGAGCGGGTCGGCCGCGAGGAGCAGGACGCCTGGGCCCTGCGATCCCACCAGCGTACGCTCGCCGCCCGTGACGCCGGGCTGTACGCCGACGAGATTGTCCCGGTGGAGATCAAGGAGCGTTCGGCGGTCGTTGTCGTCCGCGACGATGAGTCGCCGAGACGCGACACCAGCGCCGGAGCGCTCGCCAAGCTGAAGCCGGCATTCGACCCGGCCAGCACCGTCACCGCCGGCAACGCGCCCGGCATCAATGACGGCGCGGCGGCGACGATCGTCACCAGCGCGGCATGGGCGGCGGAGCGAAGCTTGAGCCCGCTGGCAACGATCCTCTCCCACGCCGCGGCCGCATGGGATGTCCCGTACCTTGCCTACACGCCCGCCATGGCGGCCGAAATCGCGCTCGAGAAAGCCGGGCTCACCGCCGGCGAGATCGACCTGTTCGAGATCAACGAAGCGTTCGCCAGCGTCTCGATTATCTCCTCTCGCCGCCTGGGCGTCGATCCCGAAAGGGTGAACGTACATGGCGGCGCGGTCGCGATGGGACACCCGATCGGTGCCAGCGGCGCCAGGATTGTCATGACGCTCGCCAACGAGCTGCGGCGACGAGGCGGGGGCACCGGCTTGGCCGCGATCTGCTCCGGCGGCGGTCAAGGTGACGCGATCATCCTGCGGGTGGACGGGCATGCCTAGATGACAGACTCGCTGGTGCTTGCCCTCGGGGAGCTGGAACCAACGATCGCGGCGGATGTCTACGTCGCGCCAAACGCTGTTGTCGTGGGCGACGTCACCATCGGCGCCGGTTCTAGCGTCTGGTTCAACGCGACCATTCGCGGCGACGTCGCCCCGATCCGAATCGGGGAGCGAACCAGTATTCAAGATGGCGCGGTGCTTCACCTCGATGAGGGCACACCCTGCGTCGTTGGCAACAACGTCACGATCGGCCACAACGCGATCGTGCATGGCGCAACGGTCGAGGACGGGGTGACGATCGGGATGGGCGCCGTTGTCTTATCGCGGTCTCGGATTGGGGCCGGGGCAATCGTCGCCGCCGGCGCCGTCGTGCTCGAAGACACGATCGTGCCGCCGGGAATGCTGGTGGCGGGTGTCCCGGCGCGGGAGAAACGACCCCTCGCGGCCGAGCAGCGGGCCGCGTCGATGGACAACGCCGCCCGCTACGTGCGCTATGGGGCACGGTATCGTCAGGAGTGTCGTCCGGCGCAACCAGACCCAGCGGGAGAGCGCTAGGCATGGCCGTCGATGTCGAGCTCGCCGGAGCGACCGCCACCCTCACGCTGAACCGGACCGAGGCGCTCAACGCTTTCAACACGGCTCAGATGGAGCAATTGCTCGCCGCCCTGCGCGAACTGCGGGCCAATGACGACGTTCGCTGCGTCATCGTCATCGGCGCCGGCGACCGCTCGTTCGCCGCGGGCGCCGACATCAAGGAGATGGCTGGGATGTCGCGCCATGAGGGGCTGGCCTTCGGCCGGCTCGGTCACGCCATCACGAGGGGGCTTGCCGATCTGCCACAACCAACGATTGCCGCCGTCAACGGCTTCGCCTTCGGCGGCGGCTGCGAGTTGGCGCTGGCGGCGGATATCCGGCTCGCCTCCGACACGGCCGTGTTCGCCCAACCCGAGGTCTCGCTGGGCATCCCACCCGGCTGGGGCGCCACCCAACGGCTGCCACGCCTGATCGGTCCCGGTCTGGCCGCCGAGCTGATCTTCACCGGCCGCCGGGTCGACGCCGCCGAAGCGCTCCGGATCGGTCTCGTGAACGCGGTCTACCCCGCCGGCCAGCTTCGGGAGGCGGCGATGGCCATGGCGGGGACGATCGCGGCGGCCAGCCCGCGGGCGAATCGCGCCGCGAAGCAGGCGATGGCGACGGCCTTCGGCAGCCCCGTCGCCGCCGGCCTCGAGAGTGAACTGGCGCTGTTCGCCGCCAGTTTCGGCACCGCCGACCAGCGCGAGGGCATGCGGGCATTCGTCGAAAAGCGCAAGCCGAGCTTCGCCGGCCGGTAGCGCGTCACGGGACGAGAAAGGACTCCACCCGGCCGCTGACGACATGGGTCGCCGGATCGTCCGTCATCGTCAGCACCCCAGCCTCGGACCCGGCCACCGGTAAGACGGGAATACTCACGCTCAACTCGTCGACCGCTTCTCCGCCATCCGCCGGCAGCACTTCGAATCGCACGGTCAGCTCGCGAGCGCCCGCCGCCCCGACGTTCCTGATCGTAAAAGGAACGGTGAATGTATCCTGCCGCCATTCGGCCTGATCGACCGCGATCGCGATCGCGAAGCTCGCGTCGGCGCCCGCCGGCCGGCTGAAATGCTGCACCACCGCGACCGCGGCAAGCGCAAAGATAATGACCACGCTCAATCCAAACGTGGTTCGCTCGGCGGTGGTCCAGCCGTTCCGGCTTTTCCCGTCAGCTTGCTCGTTATCCGCCGCATCGTCCTGGCCGACACTCACCGCGCTCCCCCTGCCGTCACTCAGACCGCGAGCCGGCCGGCCGCGCCGCCGATGGCGGCCGGCAAGCCGATAACAATCACCTCGGCATAGACCAGCCCCCAATCGGTATCGGGGCCAATTTGCCCGAAGAGCCAGAGCGTGCCGCCTCCCACCACAATCGCCACCAGGTAGGCGACCACGGTTTCAGTCGCCGGATGCTGGAGCGGCCCGGACGAGGACCACCGTTGCGTCCGTCCCGTGAAGTCGGCGACAAAGACGATGCCATAGGTTACCAGGAGCGTGAACAGGATCAGGACTGGTAGGTAGAGTTCCGGCAGCTCGGTCGCCAGAAGACGGACTTCATCGGTAGGGGCGATGTTTAGGCAGAAGAATAGGGCACCGCCCGCGGATGCACCAAGCTCCAGCAAGGTCTGCGTCAGTCCGTTCGCCCTACCCCCGGTCACCTGCTCAATCCCTTCATCCGGCTCTTCCTCCGTCCGTGTGTCGTTCCGGGGGATCAGGTGATTGGCGATCGCGATCCCCAAGCTGATGGGGACCGCGGCCACGGCCAACCGGCCGGCGATGACACCGGCCGGATCACCGAGCCGAATCCGGTTCAATAACACCAGCAGCAGTCCGGCACTGACGATCGCCAGCGCCGTAGCCTCCAGCGCGTCCGCCAACAGTTGAGCGCCGCCGCCTTCCCCCTGTCGAAAGCCAGCCCAACAGATGCCGCCGAGATTGAGCACGTAGGCGACCGCGAGCAAGACGAGGACCTGGAGGGGAGGAGTAGTGGCGCCGATGGTCCAGGTCTCCAACGTATAGATCAGCGGCGTGCCGATCAGGAGGCCGCCCGTCATGCCGCGGACGACGTCCACCGCCTCTTGCCGCCACCCTCCCTGTTCAGCGGCTAGTCCGACCACGGCATCATGCTCGCTCCACTGTCCGCTCGCGAACCGTCGCCGAGATCGGTGACGACCACCAACGCCGGCCCATTGTAGAGGGGAACGCTGGTGACCGCGGGCCGAGGCGGCCGGCATCCGGCCCGAGGCGGGACCAAGCGGGACGTGATAGCCTCAGGCGACGAATGACGAGGACCTGCCACGGAGGAGTGTACAGTGCGCTTTGAGGGGAAAACCGCGATTGTCACCGGCGCGGCGCGCGGGATCGGCGAGGCCGTGGCCCGGCGGCTGACCACCGAGGGCGCCCGCGTCCTCATCGCCGACATCGACGAGGCCGCGGCGACGACAACCGCTCGCGCCATCGGGGAGCGGGCGATGCCGCACCGGCTCGATGTCACCACCGCCGATTCCTGGACCGCGACCGCCGAGCGGGCCATGAGCGAGTGGGGCCGGATCGACATCTTGGTCAATAACGCGGGTATCGCCGGCCGCTCCGCCCCCGCTTGGGAGCTTTCCGTCGAGGAGTGGAGCGAGGTCATTGCCATCGACCTGACCGGGGTCTTTCTCGGCTGCCGGGCGGTGCTGCCGGCCATGCTGAGCACCGAATCGGGCCGGATCGTCAATATCGCCTCGATTGCCGGCAAGGAAGGCAACCCGAACGCGGTGCCCTACTCGGCGGCGAAAGCGGGCGTCATCGGCCTGACCAAAGCGGTCGCCAAAGAGGTCGCCAACCGCGGCATCCTGGTCAACTGCGTGACGCCGGCGGTGATCGAGACTCCGATCCTGGCCCAGGTCAGCCAAGCACACGTCGACTACATGACCAGCCGGATCCCGATGGGCCGGGTCGGCCAGCCACACGAAGTGGCAGCCTTGGTCGCCTTCCTCTGCTCCGACGACCTCACCTTCGCCACCGGCGCCGTCTACGACCTTTCCGGCGGCCGGGCAACCTACTAGACCGCGTAGTACTCGATTCCATCTCGCCCGATCATGCTTTTCGGGTCCAGTTGACTACTGAAATCAACCTCGCCACCTGGTTGGAGATAGCAATGGGCGGAGAGATCGATCTGGACGAGCATTTGCGCTGGTTGCTGACTGGATCGTTGGACACTTCCGGCTTCAGGCAGTGGTTTGCCAGCGCCCTATGGGCGATCGAATCCAAGGCGGATGAGGACACGATCGAGTTTGCCTCCCTTGTCGAAAACCGGATCGCGGAGTACGCCCGTGGTCACGTACCCGATCAGGTCTTGCTTGCTACATTACGGGCTGATGTCGCGGCACGCACTGGATCGGGTTAGCCCTGGCGGTAGATCCGGTACGACTCGGCCAATCGTTCTAGCGCCGACGCGGTGAACGGGTTGGTGACGCAGATCAGGTGAGCCACGCCGGCCGCCTCGTGCGCCCGGAAGCCGGCGGCGATCTCCTCGGCGGTGCCGGTCAGATAGTAGTTCGTATCGTTGACATTCTCTGGGACGTCGCCCAGATCGGGATAGGCGACGGTGACGCCGACGGTGATGTCAATCGATTTCGGATCGCGGCCGACCTCGACGCAGGCCGCTTCCAGCTTCGCCACCCGTTCTGGCAGCAAGGTCGGCAGCCCAATCCAGGCCGTGTTCCAAGCATCGGCGTACTTCGCGGTCAAGCGCAGCATCCGCGGCTTCGATCCCGCGATCAAGATCGGCGGCCCGCCCGGTCGTGGTCCGCGCGGCAGGCTGACACAATCCGGCGCCTGGTAATAGGTGCCGGTGAAATCGACGGCGCCCTCGCGAACCAAGGGGGCGATGATCTCCATCGACTCCTCGAATCGGCTCGCCAGGTGATCGAATGGAAAGCCAAACGCCGCGAACTCCGGCTGGTGCCAGCCGGCGCCGAGGCCGAGGATCAGCCGCCCACCGCTGAGATCATCGAGCGCATCGGCCATTTTGGCCAGGACCGCGGGATTGCGAAACGCGGTGCAGAGCACGATGGTGCCGATCTCGACGCGGGAGGTCGCATCGGCCAGCCCGGTGAGGAAGGTCCAAGCTTCCCAGACGCCGCGGGTCGGCGCTTCCGGAAAACGGTAGACGAGATGATCGAAGATCCAGAGCGAATCGAGCCCGGCCCGCTCGGCGTCAATTGCCATCTCCCGGATTTGGCGATAGCGAAAAAAGGTGCCGTCATCTTGTTCCGCGATCGGCAACGCGATTCCGATTTTCACGCTCTTCCCCCATGTGCTTGACCGTCGCCCACGCCGAAACGCGGAGAACGACTCGAGGATCGGTGCCAACCTCGCCGAATTGACGTCGCGTCATTCTACGGTTGGCCGCCGGTCCGCGTCGATGCCGACGCTCGTCCCATCGCCACCCCGGCAAAGGTCCACCCGGGCGGACGGTCAGCGATCGCCGGTCACGCGATCCTGTCGTCCGGCCGGGCCGGGGTGGGCGCGGTACAATGCCGAACGGTGCGCGGACGCCATCCGCCGAACCGGAATCGAACGCGGGTCGTCCCCCGCAGCAGCACGGAGGTTTCTTCGCCATGAGCCCAGGTCTGGGCCGCCAAACGACAACCGGCAACGCCGCCGCCAGCGTCCCCGAATGGCGCTTTTCGCTGAAGGGCTCGCCGCGGCATTACGACGACGTGCTGCGCATCATCGAGAGCACCGGAATGGCCGATGTCTACTTCGGAGAAGCGTTGACCTACGAGCGCGGCGCCGGCGTCGCCCTCTGGCGAGTTCGGGCCCAGGAGTTTGATTGGATCCCGGCTTTGTATACCTGGTGGGCGGAGCAGGAGCGCATCGAGCCGGTTCAGTTCACGTTCCACCTCTACATCCCACCCGAGCTGAAGTACCCGGCGCTCGACCTGCGCAACCACTTGCCAATGGATGTCGCGGCCTACATCCGGACCCACGCCCCGAAAGATTAACGGCACCGGCAGGTCACCACAATCAGGCGCGAAACAGCGAACCGCCCCGGAATGTCCCGGGGCGGTTCGTCGCGTCAGTACGGTTCGTTGCCTGAAGATGGCGCGCTTCGTTTCAATCGCCGGCGACCTTAATTGTCACGGCGGCGACGTCCGCTTCTCGCTCCATCCCTGGCACAACGACGACCGGGGTTCGCTCTGGGTGGGTCTTCCAACAGTCCGTCAGCGATTCCGTGGCGCAACAACGGGCTACCTCGAGATCATTGTGGAGGGCCCAGCCCAGCGAGCATCGCATGGTCCGCGGCCGGCGACCCTGATCACCGCGGACTTGCCCGCCGCCGAGCATCGAACACCCAAAGTGCCCCGGCTCCGCCGAGTCGTCCTCTTCATCGAAGAGGCGGCGTCGCTCGCGGCTCATGTCTGATAACCCCTCTCTGGGCAACCTCCATCCGCCGCCTCGGCCCTGCCGAAACGCCTTCGCGCGATCGTGCCGCTTCCTTCCAACAAGCGAGCATGACGGCGCCGGGACGGAGATCGAGGTGATGACAGACCACGCCTTCGGTCCGTCATACCGGGAGCCAATGCCCAATCTTGGTTCCCAGATGAGGTGCAGTATACCTGATGCGGTCCGGTCGAGCCCCTATGAATCCCCGCTCTCCCCCCGCCGGCCCGGCCGAGGCAGATCATCGAGCAGTTGGCGAGCGACGAAGAGCGCGTTGCCTGGACGCTCCGCGATCCGGCGCGAAAAGTAGGCATACCACTCGGTGCCGTACGGTACGTACACTCGCACCCGGTAACCCTGGCGCGTCAGCGCCGCTTGGGCATCGCGGCGAACTCCATACAGCATCTGGAACTCGAAGCGGTCCGGCCCAATCTCGTGCCGCTTGGCGTGGGCGCGGGTCGCCGCGATCAGCGCCGGGTCGTGCGTCGCCAGCGCCGGATAGGTACCGGCATCGAGCAAGCTGCGCATCAGCGTCCCGTAGGCGGCATCAATGTCGTCGCCGTTCGTGTAGGCGACGGTGGCCGGCTCGGCGTAGGCGCCCTTCACCAGCCGGATCCGGATCCCGCGCCGCAGCAAGCGTTCCACATCCTCCGGCGAGCGGTACAGGTAGCTCTGGATGACCGTACCGATCTCGTCGGGGAAACGCTCGTACAGGCGCTCGGTGATGTCGATGGTCCGTTCGGTGTAGGCCGACCCCTCCATGTCGATCCGAACGAAGCCGCCAACGCGATGCGCCACGGCGAGCACCGCCGCCACCTGCTCTACCGCTAATTGTTCATCCAGGTCCAGCCCGAACATCGTCAGCTTGATCGAAATGTTCGGTTCCAACCCGGCCCGGTGCAGCTCCTCCAAGGAGGCGATCGCGGTGTTTCGCGCGGCGCGGACCGAGACTGCGTCCTCGACGCTCTCACCGAGCTGGTCGAGCGTTATCGTCATCCCCTGGCGGGCGATCGCCCGGGCCGCCGCCAGCGCCTCGGCCAGCGTTTCGCCCGCGATGAAGCGCTTCACCAAACGTCGCCCGAGCCGTCCGTCGCCGACGACCCGACGCACCAGATCGCGGTCAGCCACGGCCAGAGCGAGGCCCCGATATAGGCGTTGCATGAACCTCTCTCCACCGGCCGAACCGTTCGGCGGTGACACCGCCACCGACGCCAAGTTCGCCGTAGCGTACCGCACCGGGACGCCGCCCACCTACGGCATGGTGACCTGACCCCGATGCGATCGCCGGCCAAGCCACCAGGTCGTGATCGCCCCGGTGGCGGTCAGGCCGCAGAGGACGAGGAAGGGAGCGCCCACCCCCGCCAGGTCGGCCAGCAACCCAATCAGCAACGGTCCCACGACGAGACCAACATCACTGGTGAACCGGAGCAGGCCGACCGCCCGGCCGCCGCCCCCGCCGAGGCGCAACACGAGATCGCCGGCGGCGCTATTGCTCGTGATCTGGCCAACCGCGTACAGCGCCATCGGCGGCAAGAGCCAGCCAAACGACGGCGTCAGCAGCGCCGCCCCGATGCCGGCGGCGGCGACCGCGAACCCGACCGCCAGCGCCGGCGCCGCCCCCACCCGGCGAATCGCCCGCCCCACCGGCAGCGCCGCCAGGAGGTGAATGAGATTGACCACCAGCAGCAGCGTCCCCAGCTCGGCCGGACCGGCGCCAAAGCGCCCCGCCGCGAAGAGCGCCAGCGCCACCACCCAGATGCCATAGTTCCCGTACACCAGAAGATTTGCCGCGAGCGCGGCGAACAGCCCGCGGCTCATCGCCGGTGGCGCCGGCGGCTCGGCCTCGCCGGTGAGCGCCTGATCGTCGGACCGGCGTCCGGCCCGCGCCGTCCGCGCCAGCAGGGTGCCGAGCAGCATCACCAACGCCAGACCGGCACAGAGCCAGAACACGCTCCGCCAGCCAAGCTCCGTCGTCACCAGGCCGCCGGTGAAGAGCCCGAAGCTGCCACCGACGCCGGCGGCAACGTTGAACGCGGTCATCGCCGCGCCATCGCCCGGCCGGGCCCGCAGGACGGAGAGCAACCCGGCCGTGGCCAGGAGGGCGACGCCCCCGCCCTGGAGCCCGCGGGCGACGAGCAACGGCAGCTCCGCCGGCGCCAGTGCCGCGCCGGCCGATGCCAGGCCAAGGACGATCGCCCCGATCAGGGCGCAGCCGCGGGGGCCGATCCGCTCGATCAGCCAGGCGGCGGGAACGTTGGTGAGGAGCCGGCCGAAGAAGAAGATCGACATCAGCAGGCCGGTGCCGGCGCCGGAGAGCCCCAGGTCGGTCTGGATGACCGGCAGCGTCGGCGACGCGATATCGACACACCAGTAGGTCAGCCCGAGCACGGCCAGGGTGAGCGGCAACGGCAACATCGGCTTCAAACGCCGTGGCGCGGATCGATGAGTCACCAGATTATCGGCCACACCGCCGCTACGCGGTCCGTTGTCGCCGTCGCTCATGGCCGGGCCACGGCGCTCAATCTGGCTCGGTTCGTTTTCGACCAGCATCGGATCGTCACCGCGCACGATAACTCAGCGTTTTCGTGGTGCTCATTCTGCTGGAGAATGGGCCACATTGAAAGCCAATGTCAGGCGGAACATCGGACCCTGATGCGGTAGGTGAGACGCGGCGGAAATGGCCAACTGGCTCAGACACGTCGACGCTCTCTGGATACCGAGCTTCGGTTGACGATCGCGAACTCGGGCCAGTACAGTACGATAACTATGGGAAACTGCTGTTGTTGCGTGACAATTCGACTACGACAAGCCTGAGCGGAGCCGTTCCGCGGTTGAGGGTTTGCTCACCACGAGCGAGATGACCGGTTGACCCGGTCACCCGTCGTTCTGGCGATGTAGCGTACATTCTTCCGGTCGAGTCCAGGTTCCGCTCACGTCGTCGGCTATTGCCAGCCGAACGGCGTTTTGCTGTGCCCTGGAGCTCAACCTGGAGGATCGACATGCCATCTTCCCGCCACTCAGATCTCGGCATCTCGCAGAATTTTCTCCGCAGCCCGGCGCTCGTCCGCCGGCTGGTGCAACGCTCGGCCATCGGTCCCGATGATCTCGTGGTCGAGATCGGACCGGGCAAGGGCATCATCACCGAGCAACTGGCCGCCAGCTGCCGGCAGGTACTGGCAATCGAGAAGGATCCGGCGCTGGCCCTTGCCCTCCGGCGGCGCCTCGCGCCGATCGAGAACGTCACGCTCTTTGCCGCTGATGTCCTCGACTTTCCGCTGCCGATCTCGCCCTATAAAATCTTTGCCAACATCCCGTTCAATGCGACGGCCGCCATCATCACCCGGTTGACCAGCGGCGGATCGGCTCCAGACGATACGTTCGTCATTGTTCAGGCCGAGGCGGCGGCGCGCTTTCTCGGTCAACCTCGCGAAACGCTCGCCGCCTTGCTGCTCAAACCTTGGTTCGAGCCAGCGATCATGCACAGATTTAAGCGCGGCGACTTCATGCCGGCGCCTCACGTCGACGTCGTCATGCTGCGCCTAAAGAAGCGCGGCCCGCCGCTCATCTCCGCTCATCAAAGGCAAGCCTATCGAGACTTCGTGACGGTGGTAATGACGTCTTGGCAACCAACGGTGAGCGCCGGGCTGGGCCGGATCGAAGACCAGGGCACGGTCCGCGGCTTGGCGCACCAGACGAGACTGAATCTGGATCAAGCACCGAGTCGCTTCCCGTTCTCGGCTTGGCTGGCGCTCTTCAAAGCCTATCTTGCCGACCGTGGTCCGGACCGAGCGTCGAGTCGTCTTGGCGGCGCCGAAGCGCGACTGATCGAACAACAACGGCGGCTGCAAAAGGTTCACCGCACCCGGGTCGCCCGCCGATCGCGGCAGCAAGGTCAAGTGCGGCCAAAGTGATGCCGTGTCGCCTATGCTTCGCGGTATGGGCAAAGGAGCAAGATGACGACCAGCAACGGATCGAGTGTTCGCGAAAAGGTGCCGGGGATCGGCTTCCCGGTGGCGACGATGATCCGGGACGCCCTGTATGACCGGATCCCGCTTTCGGCGCCGGAGCTGGCGATCATTGGCAGCCCCGCCTTTCTACGGCTGGACCGGATTCAGCAGTTGGGGTTCGTCTCCCGGGTCTGGCCGGGGGCGAAGCATGCCCGCTACGATCACTCGCTCGGCGTCTTGCACCTCACCCGGCTGGCGATTGCCCATCTGCGCGCGACCGAAGCCGGTCGCTGGATCACTGATACCGACGCCCGCGTCGTCGCCGCCGCCGCCCTGCTCCACGATATCGGGCACTACCCGTTTTCGCACGCGATCGAAGAGCTGGGGCCGCCCATCGCCGCGCATGAGACCGTCGGCCGGCGCCTGATCGAGAGCGCGGAGATCAGCGGCATCCTCCGTCGCGAGTGGCGGATCGATCCCCAACGGGTCGCCGCGATGATCGACCCCGCCGGCCGCGAGCTGCCGGCGCCGGACCGGGTGCTGCGCGGGCTGCTCTCCGGCCCGCTCGATATGGACAAGCTCGACTACCTGCCGCGTGACGCTGGCGCCTGCAACGTCCCTTACGGCGGCGTTGATTCCGCCCGGTTGATCGATTCGTTGCGGCTGGCGGAGGTGCCGGACGGGCTCACCCACCGAACGCGGATCGTGGTCGGGGCCAAAGGCGTCAGCCCATTGCATTCGCTGATCAACGCCCGGCAGGAGATGTTCGACAACGTCTACTGGCACCACACCAACCGGGCCTGTATGGCAATGCTGCTGCGCGCGGTCCAGGAGGCCCAGCTCGCCGGCGCGGTCCAGCCCGACACCTTGACCAATCACGACGATGCCTCGCTGCTGGCTCTCCTCGGCGACAACACAATGCCGGCGCCAGTGCGACGCTTGACGCTGGCGCTGCGAGATCGAAGGATCCACAAGCGGGCGGTCGAGATCAGCGCCCGCGCCTTCGAGCTGTACGCCCGGCTTGGCAACCTCTACTTCGACCCGGCGACGCGGCGCGCGGTCGAGGTCCAACTGGCGGCCAAGCTGGGCGACGAATTGGGGATCGAGGTGGAGCCGGAGGCGATCTTGATCGACATCCCGAAGCCGGAACGGTGGCGGACCGATGTCTGGGTCGCCTTCGACCGGCCCCCGGTCGGGTTTCAGCCGCTGATGCCCTGGCGCGACGTGGTCGGCCTCACCACCGATGATTTCAAGCGGTACGAAGAGCATCGCCGCCTGATCCGGATCGTCACCGCCGCCCCCTACCGTGACGCCTTCGCCGCCCGCTGGCAGAGTCTGCTCATGCCGTTGCTCGGCGGCGCCTTCTGAAGTCGGGAGTCGGGAGTCGGGAGTCGGGAGTCGGGAGTCGGGGAG
>JALZJP010000203.1 GCA_030859715.1 Chloroflexota bacterium | reverse complement strand
AATTCGGTCTGTTGGTCCGGCGTCAGGTCGAGGCGCAGCATGCGGGACTCCTTCCGGGACGCGGGCGATGCCCACACGACGACCAGCGGTGTCCCGTAAAGTAGTAGATTATTTAGGCGCGTTCCATCAGGATGCTTTCGAGAGGTCAGCCGGGTGGCTTTAGCGCCCGGCGAGATGACGACGGCGATTGCGAGGGTAGCCCATGCGCACGCTTCAGTTCGAGGTAGCATCATGAATCATCTGAACCGAGGATCGTCCTTTGACGAGTTTCTAAACGAAGAAGGCATCCACGAAGAGGCGGAAGCGGTCGCGCTGGGGCGCGTGCGGGATTGGCAGCGCGAGCGGGGCACCGCGGAGGGGAACACCAAGCCGAGTGGGCCAGGCGCGGACGAGCTCAGCTCACGGGCCGCCGGTGACCCGTCCGCCATCGACCCGGCGTGAGGTGCTGAAACGAACGCCGCATCGCGCTTGACACGCCCCCGCCACGGTGTATGATCCGCCCCAACCCCTCGCCACGACGCGACGCCCGAGTTGCCGGCAACCCGGGCAACCCGGCAGCCGAGGGATGACCAGCAGGCGTCCGGCCCCACGGACGGGGACCGGCATCAGATGGAGGTGTGCTCATGGACGAGCTGACGACCAGCCGCATCTCGCGACGCGCCGTCGTGCAGGCCGGCGCCGCCGGCGCGGCGCTGGCGACGACCCCGTTCCTCTTCACGGGGCAGGCCAATGCCCAGGACATTCCCACCATCGACCGCAACCGGACGCTTATCCTGCGCTGGGGCGGGGTCGAGGGCCGCCACGTCGACGCCGAGCTCTGGAACGGCTACGCCATCGGCGCCAACCACCAGAACGGCCTGGTCCTGATCTATGAGCCGCTGGCCTTCTACAGCGCCTTCGCCGACGAGATGATTCCCTGGTTGGCCGAGAGCTGGGAGTTCTCCGACGACCTGCTGGAGCTGCGGATCAAGCTGCGGGAAGGGATCACCTGGAGCGACGGCGAAGCCTTCGACGCCGAAGACGTGGCGTTCACCCTCAACAGCCTGGTCGAGCTCGGTCCCCAGGTCCGCTGGGGCGTCGATGTCGAGCAGTTCGTCGCGTCGGCGGAAGCCGTCAGCGAGTATGAGGCGGTCGTCACCTTCAAGGTGCCCTCCCCTCGCTTCTTCTACTTCATGACCTACAAATACGACATCGGCCTCTACATCGTGCCGCGGCACATCTACGAGGGCCAAGATTGGACCAGCTTCACCGCCTTTGATCTTGAGCAGGGCTGGCCGGTCAGCACCGGCCCCTGGCGGGTCGTCTTCTCCTCGCCCGATCAGAAAGTCCTGGATCGGGCCGAAAGCTGGTGGGCGGTCGAGCAGGGGCTGGTCGAGGCGATGCCGGCGGTCGAACGGGTCATCTACCTGCCCTTCACCCAGGAGACGCAGGTCGCCCAGCAGGTCATCAGCAACCAGATCGACTGCTCGCTCGATCTCCGGCCGCTGACAATGGAAACGATCCTGGTCCAGAACCCGGCGGTAGTGACGCACACCTTGAAAGAGTCCCCCTTCGGCTACGTGGACTGGTGGCCGACCTCGCTCTATGTCAACAACGCGGTCGAGCCGTTCAACGATCCCAATGTTCGCTGGGCGCTCAGCTACTTCATCAATCGTGAGCAGATCATCGACGTGGCGCTGGCCGGGGCCGGCAGCTCGGCTCCGCTGCCGATGCCGACCTACCCCGGCCTGATCCCCTTCTTCGAGGAAGTGGCCGATCTACTCGAAGAGTATCCAACGCTGGAGCATAACCCGGAGAAGGGCAACGCCCTGCTCGAGGAATCGGGCTGGACCAAGGACGGCGAGGGCGCCTGGGCCAAGGACGGCACGCCGCTGGCGGTGACGATCGAAAGCTTCAACGTGATGTCCGACATCGGGCCGGTCGTCGCCGAGCAGCTCCGGCTGCAAGGCATCCAGGCCGAGTTCGCGATCCCCCCGGATTTCCTCAGCCGCTTCGAGCAAGGCGAGTACAACGCCGCCCTCTTCGGCCACGGCGGCAGCGTCAGTGCCGATCCCTACTACACCTTACGCCTCTATCAATCACGGACCCTTGCCGTCCCCGGCGGCCACCTGGTCAACTTCTCGAAGTGGCAGAACGCCGAGTACGACGAGATCGTCGATGAGATGGCGGTGACGCCGCCCGAGGACCAGGAGGCCCTGCTCGACCAGTTCCGCCGCACCATGGAGATCTGGCTGCCGGAGCTGCCGGATATCCAAATCCAGGAGTGGTACCACCGGATCCCGATGAACACGACCTACTGGCAGGGCTGGCCGACCGAAGAAGACCCGTACGTCAACGGCGCCTTCTGGCACCTTACCTTCCAACTCATCCTCAACCGGCTGACCCCGGCCCAGTAAGCTCGGTCGCCTGGCTCGCCGCGCTTCAACCCCCTAACCCCCCAATCTTGGCGGGACACGATCGTGCTCCCGCGGGATTGGGGGCTGGGGGTCGATCAACTACCCGGAGCTCCCATCATGCGTCGCGACTATGTGATCAAACGGCTGCTCTTGTTCTTCGCCGTGATCTGGGCGGCGGCCACCCTGAATTTCTTTATGCCCCGGCTCTCGGACCAGAACGCGATCCGTGAAAAGCTGCTTCAGCAATCGGTCTCCGGCGGCTATGTCCATTCCGGGATGGATGCGATGGTCGCCGAGTATGAGAAGAAATTCGGCCTCGATAAGCCGCTCTGGCAGCAATATTTCATCTATCTGGGTGATGTCGCCCGGCTTGATTTCGGCCAGTCGATCGCCAACTATCCACGCACCGTGATGAGCATGATGCAGGACGCTCTGCCCTGGACCATCGGCCTGCTGACGATGACCACGGTCCTCGGCTTCTCGATCGGGACGATCCTCGGCGCCTTACTCGCCTGGCCGCGGGCGCCGAAATTCATCCAGTTTCTCTTTCCGCCCCTGCTCTCCCTGTCGGCGATCCCGTTTTTCCTCCTCGGTCTGCTGCTCCTCTATTTCCTGGCCTTTCAGAACCCGATCTTTCCCCTCTTCGGCGGCTATTCGCCCGGCACCTTTCCCGGCTTCAACCTCTCGTTCGCCTTGGATGTGGCCAAGCACTCGGTGCTGCCCGCCCTCTCCATCCTGCTGGCCTCGCTTGGCTCCTGGGCGCTCGGCATGCGGGGCATGGTGGTGACGATCGAGGGCGAGGACTATATGACCTTCGCCGAGGCCGCCGGGCTCAAGAACAAGACCCTCTTCTTCGGCTACGCGATGCGCAACGCGCTGCTGCCGCAGGCCACCGCCCTTGGGTTGTCGCTGGGCACCGTCCTCTCCGGCGCCTTGCTGGTCGAAGTGATCTTCTCCTACCCCGGCATCGGCTCGGTCCTCTATCACTCGATCCGGCAGTTCGATTACTTCGTGATCCAGGGCATCGTCTTCACCATCGTGCTGGCGGTGACGCTGGCGACGTTGATCCTCGACTTCATCTACCCCCTGCTCGATCCCCGTATCTCCTACAGCCGGTCCTGACGAAAGGGCGTCATGATGCTCAGCTACCTCCGGCGCAACATCAGCCTCGTCGTCGGCGTCCTCTTGATCTCGTCGTTGCTCGTGTTTGCCCTGGTCGGCCGCCTCGTCTGGGACGTCGACCTGGCCAGCCCGCTGGCGGCGCCGGCCAACCAGCCGCCCACGGCGGAACATCCGCTGGGCACCGACCGCCAGGGCCGGGACCTGCTGGCGGTGATGATCGAAGCCACCCCCTCGACCCTCTACATCGGGTTGCTGGCCGGGTTCATCGGCGTCGCGATCGGCACCGCCCTGGCTCTGTTCGGCGCCTACTACGGGGGTGGCGTCGACACCGCGATCCGCGGCGTCGTCGATGTCGGGCTCACCTTACCGCCGTTGCTGATCCTGATCCTGGTCGCGATCTCGGTTCAGGGCGGGCTCAACGTCAGCCAAATGGCCCTGGTCGTGGCCTCGCTCTCGTGGCTCTGGCCGGCCCGTACGATCCGCTCCCAGGTGCTGACGATCAAGGAGCGGGCCTATATTCAGGTGGCGCGGCTCTCCGGGGCCGGCCCCTTGCGGATCATCTTCACCGAGATCCTGCCCAACCTGTTGCCGTACCTGGCGGCGACCTTCGTCGGCTCGGTCGCCGCCGCGATCCTGGCCGCGATCGGCCTGGAGGTGATCGGGCTGGGGCCCATCGAGGCCAACACCCTCGGCGTCACGCTCTACTGGGTTGGGTACTACTCGGCGCTGTTGCACGGCATGTGGTGGTGGTTCATGCCGCCGGTGGTCATCATCATCATCCTCTTCATCGGCCTCTTCTCGATCTCCTCCGGCCTGGACGAGCTGGCCAACCCCCGCCGTCGCCGGGTGGTGTAGGCCATGGCGAAGATGAAGCCGCCAGCAGCTACGTGATCGAGCGCATGATCCAAATCGGGATGCCGATGATCAAGGCGATGATCAGATCGACCACCACGTTCACGATCAGGGCCACGATCGCGGTCCCCACCGCGCGCTCGGTGCTGAACTCGAAGGCTTGGCGAATCGCCACGATGGCGACGACCACGAACCAGATGTAGGCGAGGATCCAGGCCACCCAGCCGATGACCGGGATGAAGCCGAGGATCGCCAGCAGCTTCGGCGTCTGGGCAAAACCGACCACCCGCAATGTTTGGCCGATCGTGACCGAGGTTTGCGCCGTCGCGAAGAGCGTCGAGCCGACGAAATAGGCGATCACCGAGAAGACGATCCAGCCTAGCACGGCCGAGATCGCGCCGAGCAGGATCGCCTCCACCACGCCGCGGTCACCGCCCAGGGTGCCGATCGCGGAAGCCACCACCGCCAGCACGACGACGATCAGCGCCTGGCCGGTCGCATTGACATCCTTCTCGACGTCTTCGATCGTCCGCGCGTCGAGCCGGGCGAACCCGATCATCCGGTCAACGAGTGATCCACCGCTAGCACCTTGCACCGCTGTTCCCTTTCCCAGCCGGGGGTTGAGCCGCGCTTCGCTGGCCCCTGCACCACGGCGGCAACCCGACCCGCCGCTCCAGTGTAGCGAATCAGCGCCCAAAGGGGAACCGTCTCGGCCCGGCCGCGCCGGCCCCGGCGTCCGGTCACGGCAGGCGGTCTCCTTCATCACCGCGCCGTGACCGCCGTGGCAACGACTCGGTGGGCAGGAAATAGAAGAGGACGAGCAGGACCATGAGGACCAAGTGCTGCAACCCAATGTCGATCATGACGATCCTCCGGGGAGTGCGACCGAACCAGACGCCCGCCTAGGCGTGCCTCCAGTACAGCGGCAATTGGGCGTCGTCGCCGCCAAGCCGGCAACCCCAGCGCTGTCAAATCGGGCACAGCGGACGCTCGCCCCGAGTCTCGTGGCACAGCGGGCGGGAGCATGTCGCCAAGGATCAATCCGAAATTGGCTTTCCGGTATCGCCGTGATCCGCCACCGGGGTCACGGTATAATCTCCACCTGAGCGGGACGGCCGGGCGCCGTCCATCGCGAGTCACCAGGAGCAGGAGACATCATGGCCGAGGTCGGAGACGTCGCCCCCGCGTTCAATTTGCGAGGCACCACCGGCGAAGGGCTCAACTTAGCGGACATTCGCGGCCAGCGGCGGGCGGTCCTGGTCTTCTACCCCAAGGACCGGACCAGCGGCTGCACCAACCAGCTCAACGCCATCCGCGACACCATCGACGAGTTCCGGGCGCTCGACACCGAGCCCTATGGCGTCAACCACGGGGACGCCGCCAGCCATCAAGCCTTCATCGATGCCTACGACTTCCCATTCGATCTGCTGGTCGACGATGGGCTCCGGGTCGCCACGGCCTACGGCGCGGTCCATCCCGAGGGGGACCGCATCAACCGGACCGTGGTGGTGGTCGGCAAGGACGGCAAGGTCATCTTCCGCCAGGCCGGGGCGCCGTCCCCGACCGAGGTGCTGGCCGCGATTCGTGAAGCGAACGACGAGGGCTAGCGCCGATCGGCAGCAACTCCTCTCCACGGCGATCACCATGACGTGAAATCCGGTCAAGTGGGTTCTCCAGCCCACCGTGTGTGTCTACCGGCGCTGGAATGAATTCCGCGCTAAGCACCGAGAAGTCCTTTCAGGACTAAGGACGACCGCTCACTTGCTATCATGGATGACGATGATCTCCAATTACCTCCTTATACACGGAGGCAATATCGTGTGCAGTCCTGAAGGGACTTCGTGATGTTCAGCGCGGAATTCATTCCAGCGCGTTGCCGGCACCCGGCCACCCATATCACCCTGAGTCAACGCTACCGCTCCGGCACCTCGTCGGTGATGTAGAGGCCGCCGGGGACCGTGCTCATCGTCGTGTAGCGTGGCCAGTGGATGCTGGTATTGCCGCTCTCGTCCGGCTCCAGGGCGTCGCCCCGGACCCACGGCTTGATGAGCTGGACCGGGGTCTCGTGGTAGATAAAGACGCCCGGCACGTCTTCCACCAGGATCCGCTCCGCTTCCTTGAACAACGCCAGCCGCTCCTCGGTCGGGCCCAGGAAGGAGGCGGCGGCCAGGACTTTCTCGTCGAACTCGTCGCTCACCCACGAGTGGCGGCCGCCCGACAGCCAGACGCCGAGCATATTCGTCGGGTCGAGGAAGTCCATGCCGTAGGAGACGTAGCCGAAGAGGATCTCGGTCGGCTTCGCGGTCAGGCTGTCCATGAAGAGCTGCTGATCCCGGTTCGCCACCTCGATCGTGATCCCCAGTTGCTCCGCGATCATCGCCGCCGCCGCGTTCGCCACCTGCTGATTGATCGGGTTCTCGTTGCGCAGCCAGAGCTCCTGGGCGGGGAACCCGTCGCCGCCGGGATACCCGGCCTCGGCCAGCAATTGCCGCCCCAGCTCGGGATCATACGCCTGAATCTCTCGCAGCCCCTCCTGCTCGGAGGCGGGAAACCCGGGCGCCAGCCAGGAGTAGGCCGGGCTGCCGACCGGACCGAGGATCGCTTGCGCGATCGCGTCGCGGTCGATGACATGGCTGAACGCCTGCCGCACCTTGATGTCGTCAAACGGTGCTTGGGTCACGTCGAAGAAGAGATAAAAGGTCCGGAAGTCGCCGACGGAGGAATAGATCTGGTCGGGGAACTGCTCCTGCGCGATCTGGAGCTCGGCCGGGGCCAGCCCCTCCATGTAGTCGACCTCGTCGTCTTGGTAGAGCGTGAAGTGCGCGGTCGGCGTCGCCAGCTTGACGATCACCCGCTCGATCGCCACGTCGAGCGAGCCGCGATAGCTGTCATTGCGTTCGTAGACGATCTGCTGGTCGAACACCCACTCGGTCAGGATGAACGGCCCGGCCGAGACCGCCGTCGCCGGGTCGGTGTTGTAGAGCGGGCCATGTGTTTCCAGCGCCGCCGCCGACAGCGGCAACGAGTAGAGCAGCATCGCCGGCAGGTAGGGCGCCGGCTCCCGCGTCACGATCAGCAGCGTGTGCTCGTCGTCGCCGAGCCGCACGCCAAGCTCCTCCAGCGGCACATCGCCGCTGATCGCCTCGTCCCAGTTGCCGATAACCCCTTGCCAGAACCAGGTGAAGTCCCAAGCATGCTCGGGGTCGGCGGCGTAGCGAAAGGTGGTCACCCAGTCGTTGGCGGTGACCGGGTTGCCGTCGCTCCAGACCAGGTTCGGGTCAAGTTGGAAGGTCCAGGTCAGCCCATCGTCGCCGACGGCCCATTCGGTGGCGGCGCCGGGCACGATCTGAAAGTTCTTGTCGACGCGGACCAGCGGGTCGCTGAAGAGATCGACCGCGTAGCTGGGGCGCTGGTAGACATTCTCGTAGAAATCGAGCACCAGCGAAACGGTCGGGTCGGACGGCACGGCGAACACCTGCCGTTCCGGCGCCGCCGCGTTCGCCCCATTGGTCTGGGCCGCGCGACGGTGGGCGACGCTCCGCGCCGGCCGGTCGCCGATCGCGACAACGCCGCCGAAGATGCCCAACGCCGCCATCCCGGCGGCGGTGCCGGCGCCGCCCCGGAGCAGCGCCCGGCGATCGGGGCGCCACCGTGGCTTCAGCCTGGGTTCGTTCGTCTCGTGCTGCCGCCGTTCCGTCGCGTCGCGTTCGTTCATCATCGACTGACTCCTCTCATCCCCTCGGAGCGGGCTGGCTTCGTTGCCGGAGGTGGCTGTCTGTTGTTATCGCGTCTGGCGCGAAGGGTAGCCATAGCGCGAGTCGCGCTTTTTTGCACCGAACCGGGGAACGTGACGCCGCGCAAGGGCACCGATCGCCGCCATCGCAAGCGGGCTCGCGACGAATCCGAGTTAGAGCCACCGCGCCAGCCAGGCGCCGGCCGTGTCTCCGCCGAAGCGGTGATTGCCTGGGAGCGGGTCGAACGCGACCCGCTCCGCGTGGCCCAGCAGGGCGTAGAGGCGCCGCACCCGCTCATACTCGGCATGGGCGACCTCACGGGTGTAGTGGGGATCGTCGGCACCCTGTTCGATCAGCAACGGCCGGGGCGCGATCAGGGCGACGATATCGGCCAGGTCCGCCCATTGGAGGAGGTTTGGCACGTACTGACAGGGGCATTCCGGGGCATCGATGAGGGCGTCCTTGAAGCTGCCAAAGGCGCCGCTGATCACGGCGACCCGGACCCGGTCATCCAGCGCCGCCGTGTACATCGTGTGGGTGCCGCCCCACGAAAATCCGATGCAGCCGATCCGAGCCGGATCGACGTGGGGCAGGGTTTGCAGGTAGTCGATGGCCCGCATCGCGTCCCAGGCCCGCAGGCCAACCAGCACCTTGCCCAGCAGGAGACCGGCCGTCATCGCCCAGGCGCAGGTCATCCCATCGGCCGCCAGCTCGCCGAAGCCGCGGGCATCGGGCGCCAGCACCACATACCCTTGCTCGGCCAGGCGATGGCCGTAATCGTAGTTGAGGGCGCGGATCCGTTGCTGTCGCTCTTTCGGCGACGAGGCAATGCCCGCCACGTCGTCCTTGCCCCGGCCGTGACCGTGCAGGCAGAGCAGCGCCGGCAGGCGCTCGCCCGGCGCCGCATCCCTGGGCGTGAACAGATAGGCCGGGATCGTCATCCCCGGCTCACTGTCGAAGGTGATCTTCTGGCGGACGTAGCGATCGGTCTCCACCCGGTCAAGCCCGGTGGGACGCGGCGAGCCTGGCTCATTCGGGAAGGGTCCCAGGAGATCAGCCAGACGGGCTCGGAGCGCCGCCCGCCAGTGGCGCCACTCGTCAACCGTGGTTGCCCGGCAGGTCAGGGCGGGGCGCCGCTCCTCCCACGCCCGATCGTAGTACGCCTTGAGTGAGAACGCGCCCGGATCAACCGTCACCCATCTCCTCCCCAGGTCCCTACGCGGGGAATCGCGGCAGGAAGGCCCGGTTCGCCGCGATCAGCTCGTCAACCAGGTCCGGCACCGAGCGAGCATCTCGGGTCAGCGGATCGCCGAGAAAGGCTTGGATTGCCAGCGCCCGGTCGCCGCTGAGCGCCGCCTCCACGATCAGCTCTTGGTTCGCGACGTGGTCCTGGACGGTCGCCAGCAAACCGGGCGGCAAGGCACCGGCGGTGAGCGGCTGGATCCCGCCCGCCATGACGACGGCGCGGGTCTCGACCACGGCCTCCCGCGGCAGGTTATCGATCTGGCCGCGGTTGGGCAGGTTGGCGACGATCGTGTGCGACCGGCCGGTGGCGAGGGCCCGGATCACGTCGGCGACCTCTTCGTCCGAGCGTCCGGTTGGCAAGGGGGCCGACCCATCCAGCCAGGCCCGGACCTTGGCCCGCGCCGCCGCCGCCATCTGCTGCCGGTGCTCAACGTGGGTCGGCTGCACCCATGATCCCGCCGTGTCGTCCTTGTTCGCTTGGAGGAAGGGGGGGAAGAATTCGGCGACGTGGCGATCGCCCGCCGCCGGCAGGTAGCCGTGGCGATCGAGCAGCGCCAGTTTCACCCGCCAGTGATCGACGAACGGCGCCAGGTGCGCCTCGGCCGGCGGACGGACCGGGATGGTCCCACCGCCGGCGAGATGCTGCCGGAGCAGGTCCATCCCATCCTGGCCGCGCACCGACGCCGCCAAGAGCCAGGTCAAATGGTTCGTGCCGGCCACTTGCAGGCCAACCTCGTCCGGGGTGGCGGCGAAGAGCTGGCAGAAGACGCGGCGGATGCCGAACAGCTCATGGCAGAGACCGACCGTCTTGATCGCCGAGGTCTTGGTCACGGCCCGCGTCATTGCCGCCATCGGGTTCGAGAGATTGATCAGCCAGGCGTCCGGGCACACCTCCGTCATCGTTCGCGCCAGCGCCGCCATCACCGGCACGTTGCGCAAGGCGCGACTGAGCCCGCCCGGCCCCACGGTGTCACCCACGGTCTGCACGATGCCGTGGCGGCGGGGGATGTCCAGGTCGTGGCGCATTGCCGCCAGCCCGCCGGTGGTGATCGTAACCACGACGAAATCAGCGTCGCGCAGCGCCTCACGCACATCGGGGCTCGTCTCCACCGTCAACCTGGACCCGGCCGCCGCCAGCAGCCGCTCCCCCAGCCGGCACATGTCCGCGGCGGCGCCGGGGTCGAGGTCGTGGAGGACGATGGTTCCAGCCAGCTCGGGCGTCGCCGCCAGGTCTTGCAGCAGGACCGGGCCCCAATGGTAGCTGCCGCCGCCAACCACGCAAACCCGCACCGTCGTCCTCACACCCCGCTCCCCGCCGCTCCGGCCGCGCCCGGCTCCGCGCTCCCCGGCGGATGGCGACGGCCGCCGCCGGTCGCTACAATGCCGGGATGACCGCCCACCTGAGCTACACCGCCGCCGACACCTGGCAACGGGTGTCGGCGGTGCTGGAGACCACCGACATTCGACCGGCGGCCCGCTGCGGCAACGTCCGCTGCGAGCCGGGGTGGGATTGGCGGGTCGACCTCACCGACCACGACCTGTGGCTGGCCGTCGCCGGCCACGGCCGGTTCGAGCTCGAAGGCGAGGTGATCCCGATCCAACCGGGGACGCTCTTCTGGCTGCGGCCCGGTTTCGAAGGGATGGCCACCCAGGACCCGGCCTCGCCGCTGACCGTGATCTACGCGCACTTCAACTTCTTCGATCGGACGGCGGCGCGGCCGGTGACGATCGCCCCCGAGCTGCTGCCGGCGCCCCACGTCCCCTTGCGCGATCCCGGCCGGCTCGAGATGTTGCTGGCCCGGATCGTCCGCCTGATCCAAATGCCGGTCCCCCTGGGCGCGGTCGAAGCGCGGTTGCTGCTGCAACAGGCGTTGCTGGAGGTCTACCGGCAGGATGCGCTCAATCATGGCGTGACCACCGTCCAACCCGACCTCCGGATCGCCGCCGTGCTGACGCATCTGCACCGGCGCCCCGCTCACCGGCTCTCGCTGGCGGAGGCCGCCGCCCTGGCCAGCCTGTCGCCCGACCATTTTAGCCGCCTCTTTCGGGCCACCACCGGCAGCTCCTTCCGGCGGTACGCGGTCCACGCCCGCCTGACCCGGGCCCGGCACCTCTTGGAGGAGACGACGCTGACCGTGGGCGAGGTCGCCGAGGCCCTCGGCTATCCTGATGTCTTCCTGTTCAGCCGGCAGTTCAAAGCGGGCTTCGGGGTGGCGCCGTCCCGGATCCGCGATCGTCACCCCGACGTTACCTCGATCCCGGCGCCAGACCCGGCATCCCGCGGATAGCGCGGGTTTTACTCACGACTCACGACCTGCGACTCGCGCTCGACGAGAGCCCTCACGCTTAGCACGTCTTGCCTTTACCGTCGGCGCCAAAGACGCGCAAGCGCTCGTCGTCGCTGACCCGGCCGACACTCAGCGGCTTGTAATGGAATTGAAGGGCGCGGCGGCGGCGGGGCGACCGGCTGGGCGGCGTCCCGTGGTGCAGCAGGCCGTGGAAGAAGAGCGCGCCGCCCGGCGCCAGCGGCACCGCGACCACCTTCGCCACGTCGATATCGGTATCGCAGAGCTGCCAATCCCGCCGCTGAAAATGGGGCACCGGCCCGGCCCGGTGGGTGCCGGGGAGGATGTGCATGCAGCCGTTCGCCGGCACCGCCTCGTCGAGCGCGATCCAGACCCCGATGATGGTCGCCTCCGGATGCACCGTGAAGAACGCGTTGTCCTGGTGCCAGGGCTTTTCGCGTCCGATCAGCGGCGGTTTGAGCAGGGCTTGATCCTGGAACAGCGCTGGTTGCTCGCCCATCATCCGGACCAGGGTCGCGATCAGCCGGGGGTGATCTGAGAGGGCGCTGAGCCGGGGGTCGTGCTCGACAAAGCTCATCAGCTTGCGGACCGCGTCCTGCTTGTCCTCGCGCGCCATCGACGGCAGCTTGGCGGCTGCTTTGGCCTCGAACTGGATGCCGGTGAAGGCCGGATAGGCGCCATCAATGAGATCGAGCAGGCCGTCCAGCGCGGATTGCACCTCGGCCGGGCTAAAGGCGTCGTCGACCACGAGGAACCCTCGCTCGTGGAATCGCGTGATGTGCTCGTCGGTGATCGCGTCGAAGCCGGCGATCCCCGCGGCCACCGCATCGGTCCGGTAGAGGTCGATCGTGGGATCGTCAATCCCGTCATCGACCCAGAGCTCGGCTGTCCGCTCGGTCGTCTGTACCATCGTCCCTTCTCCCTACCCGCGCCGGCCGGCCGCGCCCGGCGCGACCACTCCGCGCTGGTGTCAGCGACAGTAAACCGCCGCCGCCGCGTCCCGGCAATAGCGCGAGGGGCCTGATTTTGCACCGATCCGGGGAACGTGAGCGGGAGCAATGGGCAGTGTCCCGTCCGGCATGACCAGGCCAGACCGACTGGCCCGTGCGGTCGTGGATCAGCGCCGTGATCTCCTCCGCCGAATCGGGGTGAGAAAGTGGCCGTGGCGCTCGCACCAGTGGACGTCCGCGTCGGGAAAGAGCTTCGCCGCTCAGACCGCCTGGCCGGGCGGGCAGACCCAATCCTGTTTCCCCCACGGCCCGGACCATGGTTCAAGTGAACCGAGCCCCGCCGCCCCCGTCACCGAATTGCCCGTGGTCTGCCATTGGCACCAGCATCCGGCGCGGCGCCATGCCGGCGCGCGAGCCGCGTGAGGCAATGCGGTGGTCACCGCCAACTACGAGGCGAGCCGTTCTTCGTCCTCGCCATCTTCGGCGGCGAGCAGTTTCGCCGCCTCCCGCCGGTGGTTGACCACGAGGCGGGGAACTTGGGGCCGACCTTTTTCGTCGGGCAGCGAGGGCAGCATCTCGGACTCGATCCATTCGGCGACGACCCCCGGCGCCACGCCGAGGAGCCGCGCGGTTTGGGCCACGGAGAGGAGGCCGTTACGGCCGAAGGCGACCCGTTCGGCGCGGGCCAGCAGTTGCCCCAATCCCGACTCCCAGAACCAGACCGGCGTCGCGTACTCGTCGGCGGCGAGAGGTCGCAGCAAGAGATCTTGGATCCGGGTGGCGGCGCTGTGAATGGCGTCCGGGGTGGCGTCCTCGTGGGCGGCGTGGGCAAGCAGCCGCAGGTCGCGCCCCAGCGGGGTCTGCCGCAATTCGGCGATGGTGGGTGAGAACGCCCGGCGCCCGATCGCGGCGCCGAGGGTCTGGTGTTGGTTCGCCACCAGGCGCAGCACCTGGTCGACAATCTCGTCATCGGGCCACGAATCGCCAGCCGGGCCGGCGACCGTCTCTTCCCGTACCAGGGTGTCGTACTCTACCGCGAGCTCTGTCATGATTTGGTCTCCTCGTTGCAAACGCGGCGTGGTCCGCGGGACGGCCGGGGTACGGGTCGAGCGGGACAATGCAACCTTCGTGCCAAGCAGTCACATCTTCGTCTTAATAACGTGTACGGACAGAATTCAGTTTCGGATTGCTCCGGTGTGATCCAATGGCCGAAACCGAGGCTGATGGCCCCGGCACGGGGAGGGCGCGTCTCGTATCGACCCTGGCAATCGCGCTGCCGGCATGAGGCGAGGACGACGGGATTGGGGCCGGGAACACCGTATCCGGCGAGATCGCCGTGGGGGCGGCGCCGAAAGCTAAAGACATTCGGCTGCATCAACGGAAGCATCCTGAAGGAAGCTGAAGATCAAGCCCGCATCCGGATAATTAGCGAACCCAAGCCAATCTCAGCTTCCTTCAGGATGCTTGCATCGGGGCAGCCGGGTGTCTTTAGCGCCCGGCGGCGCCCCCATGGCGATCGCACCGGACACCCCTCCAACGCCTATACTTCCCCGGGATCACGTCGATCATCGCTGGAAACCGCATGCAACTGGCCACGCTCCCAACCAACCTCGCTCCCCCGCTGGCCGGACCGCTGGCGGCGCCCGGCGCGGTGCTGCTCATCTCCTGCTACGAGCTGGGGCGCCAGCCGCTGAGCCTGGCCACGCCGTTGGCGTGCTTGCGCCAGGCGGGGTTTGCCCCTACCGCCGTCGATACCGCGGTCGAGCCGCTGGCGGACGAGGCCATTCGGCCGGCCCGGTTCGTGGCGATCATGGTGCCGATGCACACCGCCTTACGACTGGGGACGGCCGTCGCCCGGCGGGCGCGGGCGTGCAATCCCGCCGCCCACATCAGCTTCTGCGGCCTCTATGCCACCCTCAACGCCGATCATCTGCTGCGCGACGGTCTGGCCGACAGCGTGATCGGGGGCGAGGTCGACGGCCCGCTGACGGCGCTGGTCACGGCCCTGAACGAGGGGATGGATGCCGTCACGGTCGATGGCGTGGGCACCCGCGGCTTGGCGGCGCCCGCCGTCCTCGATCCGGTGCCGCCAAGCTTGCGGCTGCTACCGCCGGACCGGCGCGGGCTGCCGTCGCTCTGGCGTTACGCCGGACTGGAGCGGGACGGCAAGGTGTGGCTGGCCGGCGCGGTCGAGGCGACCCGTGGCTGCCGCCATACCTGCCGGCATTGCCCGATTCCCCCGGTCTACGGCGGCACGTTCGTGGTCGTGCCCCGGCCGGTCGTGGTCGCCGATGCCCGGGCCCAGATCGCCGCCGGCGCCCGCCATCTCACCTTCGGCGACCCCGATTTCTTCAACGGCCCCAGCCACGGCCTGCGCATCATGCGCGAGCTGCGGGCCGATCATCCCGATCTCACCTTCGACGTCACGATCAAGGTCGAGCATGTGATCGAGCATCAGCGGCGCTTGCCGGAGCTGGTCGAGCTGGGCTGCGTCTTCATCGTCTCCGCCGTCGAATCACTCAGCGATCACGTCTTGACCAAGCTCGACAAGGGTCATACCCGGGCAGATGTCGAGACCGCGCTGCGGCTCCTCGACACGGTCGACCTGCCGATGCGGCCGTCGCTTCTACCTTTCACCCCCTGGACCACGCTGGAGGAGTACCGCGAGCTGATGCGGTTCATCGCCCGGCAGGACTTGTTCGACCATGTCGATCCCGTTCACTTCTCGATCCGCTTGCTGGTGCCGCCCGGCTCCTCGTTGTTGGCCGATCCGACCAGCGTCGAATGGGTGGGCGAGCTCGACGCCGCGAACTTCACCTATCGGTGGCGCAGCCCGGACGAACGGCTCGACCGCCTGCAACGCGAGGTGGCGAGCATCGTCACGAATGGCTCGATAGCGCGTGCGCCCGCCCGCGAGACCTTCGGCCGGATCTGGGACGCCGCCCACGCGATCGCCGGCCTGCCCCTGCCCCCCTTGCCGGAGCCGGTCGCCTACCGCCGCCGGCCGCCCCGGCTGACCGAAGATTGGTTCTGCTGAGCGGAGCCCATCGCGGGGCAGTTCGTCCCGCCTCACCCCGCCGCCGACGCCCTGAGCGACCCTGATCGCGCGTCATGATCCGAAGGCGTCGCGAACCCGGCGTTCCCCTGCTCCAGGCACGAGGTTCGCGCACACGTCGTGACAAAATGGCGCGAATTGCATAGAATCGAACCAGGTGATGAGCGGAGGCGCGCCGTCCCATCGCTCCCCCACCCAACCCGAAAGGAGGTTTACCCAGATTTCGCGCGGTTGCACCCGACTTTCGGGTTGGGTGGGGATTGAAACCCCTTTCCGCCTTCGGCCAGGCCCCGGCCCAGACCAGGTTGCACCCGACTTTCGGGTTGGGTGGGGATTGAAACAGGTGCTGGGCTGGGACGATCCGCATCCACTGCCGGGTTGCACCCGACTTTCGGGTTGGGTGGGGA
>JALZJP010000202.1 GCA_030859715.1 Chloroflexota bacterium | reverse complement strand
AATTCGGTCTGTTGGTCCGGCGTCAGGTCGAGGCGCAGCATGCGGGACTCCTTCCGGGACGCGGGCGATGCCCACACGACGACCAGCGGTGTCCCGTAAAGTAGTAGATTATTTAGGCGCGTTCCATTATTCCAGCGCCTTGCTGAGGCGGCGACAGCATCAGATTATTGCCTTGCGAACTGCTCCGCGATTGGGCTGCTTCCACGGCAGCCAGCCAGACTTCGCGAAAACTCGCCCCATCAACATCGACGACAACGCGGACCGGCCGGCCCTCGGGATGGGGTTGAAAGCGCAAGACCTCGCCCGTCATCACGGGTTGCAGGCGCATCTCCTCGATGGCGGCGCCGGGCCAGCCCAGGGCGACGGCGCAGGCGACGGGATCCCAGTGGAAATTCAGCAGATCGTCCGGCAGGCCGGCATGAGCGCGACCGAGAGCGGCCATGCCTCGGTCTTGCGCATAGGCTTCGCTCTGGCGGGCGAGCAAGGCGCCGAGCGGTCCCGCGGCCCGCGGCCGCGGCAGGTCGGCGGCACGGAGCGGGGCGGTGAGCGTGGCGGGGAGCGTGGAAAGGGTCAGATTGCTGGCGGAGGCGGCGACGATCGCGGCCGCCCGCGTATCCCACTGAACGTTGAAGTCCATGTCTGGTCCCCAGGCGGGGAGGCCGGGCGCGGGCGGCTGGACCCAGCCGCCCATGACCACGATCGGCACATGGACCAGGATGCCTGGACGCATCACTTCGAGGAGGGCGAGGTTCGTGTACGGACCGATGGCGACGATCGTGGCGCCCGCGTTGACGCTCTGCTGGAGCAGGTCCAGGGCGGCGCCCGGCGGCGAGGGGCGGCCGGTGAGGGTGCCGGGCCAGAAACGTTCGTCATCGACGTATGGCTCGGCCACCCGCCGCGTCGTGAGAGAGGCCCCGGCCCCGGCGCTCACCGGGATGTCGCTCCGCCCCACCAGATCCAGGCAATGGCCGACATAGGCGGCGCGCCGCCCGCCGGGATCAATCGTGGTGGTGATGCCGGTCAGCTCCACGCCGGGCCAGCCCAGCAGCATCGCCAGGGCACAGGCATCGTCCGGATCGCCGCCAAAGTCGGTGTCGAGATGAATTCGCATGCTGTCGCCGCCCTTCGCGTTCAATCATGGATTCTTCCAGCTCAATTCGTCCGTCGGATCAGTTGCGATGCGGAGTCGATGTGTGCGATCATACGTTCTATACTTCAGGCGCGATACCACGCCTTATCGACTGGAGGTGCGGACGATGGGTGGAACTGCCGAGCGTGAACGGGCCGAACAGCCGAACGACCTTGGCCGGTTCTTCGTGGAACGGGCGAATGCCGGCGATGTCGAAGGGTTGGTGGCACTCTACGAGCCGGACGCGGTGCTCGCCTTTCCGCCCGGCCAGGTGACGACCGGAAGCCAGGCGATCCGACAGGTCTTCGAGCAGTTTCTCGCCGGCAGGCCAACCCTGACACCGGGCGAGCAGCAACCGGCGCTCCAAGCCGGCGACCTGGCGCTCACCTCGACTCGGCTCGCCGGAGGTGGGGCCTCGGTGGAAGTGGCGCGGCGCCAGCCGGACGGCACTTGGCTCTGGATCATCGACCAGCCAAACGTCCTCGGCTAGCGGCTTACCGGCCGGCGGCGATGCCGGCGCCGAAGGGATCGGCCCCGCCGTAACGGATGCCGGTCTTCGGGTCGACGGCGACCCCGGTCGGGCTGGCGAAGCCGCGGGGCGAGAACGAGACCTCGACATCGACCACGTCGTGACCCCTCTCCCGCAGGCGATCGCGGGTGGCGGCCGGGATCCGGTCGTCCACCAGCAACTCGGGACCGGCGCAGTCGATCAGGGGCGCGGCGCAGGCGGCTTGGATATCGAGCCCGAAGTCGATGACGTCGATCGTCATTTGGAGGCAGGTATCCATGATCCGGCGGCCGCCAGGGGCGCCGACGCCGAGGACCGGCACCCCGTCGCGCACCGCGACGACGTGGGCCATGCTCGAGGCCGGCCGTTTGCCGGGTTGAATTTCGTTGGCGCCGCCCGGTCGCGGGTCGAACAGGTTCATGCTGTCATTCATCAGCACCCCGGTGCCCGGCACGGTGATGGCGGAGCCAAAGATCAGGGTCAATGTCTGCGTCACCGAGACGATGGTTCCCTCGCTATCGACCACGGAGAAATGGGTGGTGCAGCCCTCATCGGCGCCGACCGCGGCGAGATTGGCGGCTGTCTTGGCGATGTTGCTGCCTGGTTCCGGGGTCGAGGCGCGGTGATGGTCAATCTCGGACCGGCGTTCCGTCGCGTACTCGGCCGACGCCAGCCGGGTCCAGTTGGTGGTGACGAACTCGGGATCGCCGACGTAGGCGAAGCGATCGGCGTAGCCGCGGCGGCTCGCTTCGGCGATCAGGTGCAGGGTGGTGGCGGTATTGAGCCCGGTCGCCCCGAGGTCGAAGCCATTGAGGATGTTGAGCGCCTCGCCGATCGTGATCCCGCCGGCCTGGTACGGCAGCAGGACCAATTCGACGTCGCGGTAGGGCAGGACCAGCGGCTCGACCACTTTCGCCTGATAGTTGGCGAGGTCGGCCCCGGTCATGATGCCGCCCAGTTGTCGCAGGTGGGCGGCGATCCGAGCCGCGACCTCGCCCCGGTAGAAGCCGTCGGCGCCCTGGTCCCCGATCGTGCGGAGGGTGGCGGCGAGGTCGGTCTGGACGATCCTTGGCGCCGGCTGGCCGAAGAGGGGGGCCGGCGGCTTGCCGTGCTGGAGGAAGATGCGCTCCGTCTCGGGGTCGCGGCGGATGGTATCTTGTTGCGACGAGATCAACATGCCGCGATACCAATCGACCTCGAACCCCTCGGCCGCGAAGCCGATGGCCGGGGCGGTCACCTCCCGCATCGATTTGGTGCCGAACCGGTCCAGCGCCAGCTCCATCCCGCGCACCATGCCCGGCACCGCGACCGAGAGTGGCCCGTAGGCGTTGGCCTGGTCCTTGACCCCGCCGAAGCCGACCGTGGAGTGGCCGAGCTCGGCGGTCAGCTCGTACATGTCGGGCCGGGCCGCGGCCGGCGCCTGGCCAAAGTAGTCGATCACCGCCCGCTCGCCGCTGGCCCGCTGGATCGTCATGAAGCCGACGCCGCCCAGCCCGCTCATCCAGGGCTCGACGACGCTGATGGCAAAGGCGGTGGCGACGGCGGCATCGACCGCGTTGCCGCCCTGGTCGAGCATGTCATTCCCGGCCCGCACCGCCCAGGGGTGCTTGGCGGCGACCATCTGGCGGCCGCCCATTGCCAGATCGCGTGAGATACGGAGCGTGGTTTCGGTGTTCATGTGGTGTCCTTGTTCCTTAAACGAGACCCCCAAGCCCCCAATCCGGCGGGAACACGAGAATTCCCCGCCGGATTGAGCGTCACGGGGCCGATTTCACGCCGACCAGGTGGCGCGACGGCGGCTTCGTGGCCCAGGCCGCGTCGCGGGTGACGGTGTCGTAGTGGTCGATGAAGGCGACGGCGAAGCCGACGACGCGCTCGATCCAGACTTGGCCGCGCTCCGGGGTGGCGACGCTGCCGTCGCCGGTGACGCCGTTGGCGGTCAGCTCGTCGCTATCGAGGTAGACGGTGCCGGGCGCGGCCTGGCCGGGGATTTCCACTTTCGAGTAGGCCGATGGGTTCCAGCCGGCGAAGGGTTGCACCGTGCCCGATTCGCGGCGGGCGGCGACCACGTCCTCCGGGTACATGCCGAGCATGGCCGAGGTCTCGGGCTCGGCACCGTGGCCGTAGGCGGCGGCGACATCGTCGTAGGTGTCGCGCATCAGTTGGTAGCCGAGGCCCCAGGGGTAGATGTTACCGATGACGACGCCGTGCTCGGCTTTGAGCTCGCGGGCGACCTGCTCGCAGACCGCCTCGTTGCCGCCGTGGTTATCGACGAAGATGATCCGGCGAAAGCCCTGGGCGATGAGCGATTGACAGACATCGCGCACGACGTTGGCGAGCGTTTCCGGCCGGACGTGGATCGTGCCGGGAAAGGCGGCGAAGACGGCGGAGTTGCCATAGTTGATGTTCGGCGCCACCAGGGCATTGGTCTGTTCGGCCGCCCGCAACGCGACATAACTGGCGACCATGTTGTCGGCGTTGACCGGGAGGTGTGGCCCATGCTGCTCGACCGTCCCAATCGGGAGGAGGATGATCGGTCGTCGCGGCATTGCTTCCGCCACCTCCGCCCAGCTCAGGCGGCCGAGTTCGACGGTGCGTTGGTTCGACATCGATCCTCCTTGATGCGTCATTCGAGCCCGCGGCCCCAATCCCACGGGAGTACGAGCGAGTCCCCCAAGATTGGGGGTAGGGGGTTGAGAATATTCAACTCCGCAGCCGCGGGTCGAGGGCGTCGCGCAGGCCGTCGCCCAGGGTGTTGAGGGCCAGGATCGTGATCCCGATGGCGGCTGACGGCGCGATGAGCAGCCAGGGGTTCAGCTCCATCACGTTGCGGGCGGCGGAGACCATGTTGCCCCACGATGGGGTGGGCGGCTGGGCGCCCAGGCCGAGGAACGACAAGCCCGTCTCCACCAGGATCGCGAAGCCGAGGCTGAGCGAGGTCTGGACCAGGATCGGGGCGGCGACGTTGGGCAGGATCGCGGTGCGGAGGATGCGGCCGTCGCCAGCGCCGATGACGCGGGCCGATTGGACGTACTCGCTCTGGCGGACCGCCAGGGTGGCGCCGAAGACGACGCGCACGAAGCGCGGGATGTAGACGATGGCGATCACGATGATGACATTTTGCAGGCTGATGCCGAGGGCGGAGACGATCGCGATCGCCAGCACGATGGTGGGGAAGCTCAGCAGCAGGTCCATGGCCCGCATGATGATCGTTTCTCCCCACCCCCGGTAGTAGCCGGCCAGGAGGCCGAGCCAGACCCCGATGACGGTCGCGATCAGGACCGAAGCGATGGAGACGCCGAGCGAGATCTGGCCGGCGTAGAGGAGCCGGCTGAGGGCGTCGCGGCCGAAGTCATCCGTTCCCAACAAGTATTGTGAGCTGGGGGGGAGCAGCGGCATGTCGGTCAGGGTCGTCGGGCTGTACGGCGCCAGCACGGGGGCGCCGAACGAGACCGCGGCAATCAGCAGCAGGATGACGGCGGAGATCGAGACCCGCGGGTTGCGCAGGGCCCGCCGCCAGGCGGATTCCCCCGCCGCCGGCTCGGAGCCGCGGCGCCAGCCCTCGCTCGCGATCGCGGTGGGGGCGGCCGCTTGGGTGGCGGTCAGCTTATGAGTAGGAGATGCGGGGGTCGAGCCAGCCATAGACGAGGTCCACCAGCAGGTTGATTAAGACGGTCAGCACCGCGATCAGGAGGACGACCCCCTGCACCACGGGATAGTCGCGGGAGCGGACGCCGGCGATCAGGAGCGAGCTGAGGCCCGGCCAGTTGAAGATCGATTCGACGATGACGGTGCCGCCGAGCAGCGCCGCCAGCTCCAGGCCGACGATGCTGACCACCGGGTTCAGTGAGTTCCGCAGGGCGTGGCGCAGGATGACGAGGCGGCCGCTGAGCCCCTTCGCTCGCGCCGTCCGGATGTAGTCCTGCCGGATCACCTCGAGCATCGAGGAGCGGGTCATCCGCAGCACCACCGCCACGCTGCTCAGGGAGAGCGCGATCACCGGCAGGATGATGACCCGCAGGTGCTGGCCGGGATCGACGTACCAGGGGACGAACTGGGCCGGCGGCAGCCAGCGCAACATCAGGCCGAAGACCAGCAGCATGATGGTGCCGACGACGAAGCTGGGGAGCGACAGCCCCAGCATGGCGAAGCTGCTCAGCGCGTAGTCGGTCGCCCGGTTGGCCCGCAAGGCGGCGACGATGCCGAGCGGGATGCCGATCAGCAATGGGGCGATGGTCGAGAGCACGATCAGCTCGACCGTGTTGCCGATCCGCTGCTGGATGTCGAGCATCACCGGCCGGCCGCTGATGACTGAGGTGCCGAAATCCCCCCGCGCCACGCGCCCGATCCAGGAGACGTATTGCTCGTGGATCGGGCGGTCGATCCCGAGCTGGGAGCGGACCCGGGCCACCTGCTCCTCGCTGGCCGTCTCTCCCAGGATGGCGCGGGCCGGATCGCCCGGCACCAGCCGGATCAGGAGAAAGACCACCGTCGCCACCAGGATGACCTGGACGACGAGCAGGAGCAGGCGGCGCGAGACGTACCGGCCCACTGATTACTGATCCAGCCAGACTTGGCGCAGGTTGATCTGGGTCCAGCCGCCGCCGGCGATGTGCGCGTAGCCCTGGACGTGGTTGGCGTGGGCCTCGCCCTGGGTGCGGCGGATCAAGTAGACCCACGGCAACACCTCGGCGATCAGGGCCTGCACCTCCTGGTAGATCTCGTTGCGCAGGCCCTCGTCGAGCGTCTGCCGGCCCTCGGTCAGCAGCGGATCGAACCGCTCGTCCGAGAAGTGGATCTGCTTGGCAAAGAAGCCGTTGCTGCCGACGTACTCGCTGAGGAAGTCGGGATCGTTGAAGGCGGGCGACGAGCCCCAGACGTGGACCGGGTAGGTGGCGTCGGCCACCGTCTGGCGGAAGGTCAGCCATTCCTGCATTTGCAGCGTGCCGTTGATCGATGCCTGTTGCAGCTCGGCCTGGGCCGCTTCCGCCGGGCGGGCGATCACCGAGTAGGTCGAGGTGCTCAGGATGTCGATGTTGAGCGGGCTGAGCCCGGCCTCCGCCAGCAGCGATTGCGACCGCTCGTAGTCGGGGGCGAAGGTCCCTTCGAGGTCGGGGGCGTAGCCGACCCAGCCCTCGGGGATGACGCCGCCGGTGATCGGGGCGCCGTGGCCGCTGAACGCGGTTTGGACCATCCGCTCGCGGTCCATGCCGTAGGCGAACGCCTGCCGCACCGCGAGGTTGTCGACCGGGGCCATGTCATGCACGAACGCGAGCCAGCCGAAGCCGAGGAGCGAATCCGAGGCGAAGACGAAGTTCGGGTCCTCCATCAGCGTGGTCATTTGGGTGTAGGGCACGTAGTCGATGAAATCGACGGCGCCGGAGCGGAGGGCGGTGACGCGGGCGTTGTCGTCCGGCATCGGCTGAAAGTCAATGCCGTCCAGGTACGGCTGCCCGGTGATGAAGTAGTCCGGGTTTTTCTCGACCCGGATGACGATGCCGGGCTGGCGCTCGACAAAGCGGAACGGGCCGCAGCCCATCATCTCGGTTTGGGGGTCGGCGCCGCCCTCGATCCAGGCTTGCGAGACGATCATCGAGGAGTGATCGGCCAGCACGTAGGGGAGGGTGACGTTCGGTTGCGACAGGATGAAGCGGACGACGTTGCCGTCACCGGCCTCGACCGCTTCGACATCGGCCAGGCGCGTCGCCAGGGTGGCGGCGGTGTCCGGCTCCATGATCCGGTTGAAGCTGAAGATCACGTCCTCGACCGTAACCGGGCTGCCGTCGTGCCAGGTGACGCCCTCGCGCAGGGTGACCTCATAGGTGGTGTCGTCGGCCCAGCCGAACTCCTCGGCCAGGTTGCCGATCAGGTTGGCGTCGTTGTCATAGGTCAGCAGTTGGGCGTAGACCATCACCTTGATCACGCCCGAGGCGGCGCCGGTCGAGATATGCGGCTCGAAGTTCGAGGGGTCGGTCGACAGCCCATAGCGGAGGATGCCGCCCGGGGTTGGGTCCGCCGATTGCGTCCGAACCGTGGGAAAGGTGATCCGGCCGCCGGTGGAGGCCGCGACCGAGGCCGGCACGATGAGACCGCCGGCCAGCGCCGCGCCCGCCCCGGACTGGAGCAGGCGACGACGGCTGAGCCCGCCCGGCATCAAGTGGGTACGAGTGTGGTGGTCATGCTTGGTGGACATTGCGTTTCCTCTCCTTACCGATGCTTAGAGGCTGCCGCGCGGGCACACACGGCCGCGTGCCGGCATCGCAACAACGGTTCCGTCGCGATCGCGATCATCGCGCCACTTCGTAGCGAACATCATGCCATGAGCTGGTCGAACGTGCATGACGTGCAAGTTTTTTCATATTGGAGCGGCGTTCGATTGTCCAATGCGAGGGAGCCTCAAGTGGGCGATACGATTGGCATGGTAGACGGTCCGCGGTTGGAGTTCGCGATCGCCGTCTCCATTTCGCCGGAAGCTAAAGCCATCCGGCTGCCTTCACGAAAGCCTCCTAAAGGGGCTGGAGGACGATCTTGGGCTCGTATATTTGGCGTCAGGAAGCCAATGTTAGTTTCCTTCAGGATGCTTCCGCTGGGCCAGCGGGGTGTCTTTCGCGCCCCGCGCGAGGGCATCGACGTTCACGATGGACATCATCATCGCACCGTTTCAGAGTAGCAGCTTGACGCTGGCCGGACGGTGGTCGCTGGGGCGGTCCTGGCGGCGGACGCCGCTGTTGACGAGCTGGGCCTCGTGGGCGGCGTGGTGGATCGTGCCGGAGCCCAACTCCCGGCGGAGGGCGGGGGAGAGGAGAACGTGGTCGAGCAGCAGGAGCTTGTCGACCTCGCCCGTCACGAAATCGCTGAAGATCGCGGTGAAGCGGAGCGCGGGGTCCATGTCGTAGAGGGCGTGGACGAATTGCCACTCGGGGATGAAGGCGGTGCCGATAATGGCATCGACGACGCCGCGGGCCAGATACCGCTCCTCGAAGTAGTCGGCGCCGGGCCCGTCGTTGAGGTCGCCGACCACGATGACGGGTACGTCCGGTTGGGCGGCCAGGAGACTGTCGAGGTAGGTGCGCAGGCGCATCCCCTCGGCGGCGTTGCGGCGCCGGGCGAGCAGGGAGGCGACCACGTATTCCTGTCGCGTGGCCGGGTTTTGCCACAGCTCCTCGCCCCGGTTGACGAAGCTCGATTTGGTGTGCAGGACGATCACCTGCAACGAGGCGCCGCCCACTTGCAGATTGACCACCAGCGGGGTCCGGGTGAACGAGTAGTCCTCCAGCTCGGCGTTGCAATCGACGTCGGCCGGGAACGGATCGGTCAGCAGGGTGATGTCGGCTGGCGCCGGTAGGGTGGCGGTCACCACGCCGGGTTTATAGAGGAGGGCCAGCTTCTGCTGGCCGCCGTCGCCCAGGAACCACTCGTACCGGGGCACGCCCGCGTCCGAGAGAAACTCCTCGACGAAGAGGCGCAGCTCGGCGTCGCGGCTGGGGCCTTCCTGGATGGCGAGTACGTCGGGATCGATGGCGCGGATGACGGCGGCGGCGCGACCGGCCGTGACCCGGGGATCGTTGCTCACCCCCTCGTCATCGAACGCGGTGCGGAAGGCGACCGGATCATCATCGGTCGTAAACCAACGATTCATCCACTCGATGTTGAAGGTGGCGACGGTCAATGCGGGCATCAGGCGCCTCCGTCCGGGTGCTGATTGACGATAGAAGTGACGGACGTTTTGGTATCGCGCGCCACCCTATTATCGGCGCTGGAAGTCCGATCCACAATGACTGAAGATTAAATCCGATTATCCGAACGGGTGATATTGGGCATGGCAATCGTGGAAAGCGACTCGGCGAGTCGGTTCGACCACCTCGCGGGGGCTTATCCTTGATGGTAGCTTTGTTAAATGGCCCTTGGCGATGGGGGCGGATCGTGGCTGACACGGCATGTGTACCTCAGTGATCCATGAACCGTCTGAAACTGATCGAAATCAGGCACCCGAGCGGGCGCTCAATCGCTTGTTGTCGCCGGCCGCGATGATGACGGTCGCCGTCGCCGAGTCCTGCACCGGGGGGGCGGTGGCGGCGCGGATTGTTGCGGTGTCCGGCAGCTCGGACTATTTCTTGGGCGGCATCGTCGCCTATTCGAACGCGGCGAAGCAGCGGCTGCTCAATGTCCCGGCGGAGACGCTATCGACCCGGGGGGCGGTCAGCGCCGAGTGCGCGCGGGCGATGGCCGAGGGCGCTCGCAACGCCTTCGGGGCCGATGTCGCGGTCTCCACCACCGGGATCGCCGGTCCCGCCGGGGCGACGGGGCGGAAGCCGGTGGGGCTCGTCTACCTCGCGCTCGCTACCCCGTTCGGGATTGAAGCGCACGAGCACCGCTTCGTGGGTGATCGGGCGGCCGTGATTGCGGCCGCGACCAAGGCCGCGCTGCATCTCCTCTTGCGTGGGGTGCAACAGATCGTCGATGCTGACCCGAGCCGGTCATGACTCGGATCGATGATACGGCCCGCTGGAGTTGGCCGAGAACGGATCAGGTCGCGGCAATGTCCGTGGTGCCTGGGAAGGAGTGGTGATATGTCGTCGGCGCAAAGCGCGGATACTGGCGAATTCGCTCGATTCGATGCTTCCCGGGGGCCCCGGATCGTTGGCCCGACGGATGGCAAGATGGTCGACCTGGGATCGCTGGGAGCCCGGTTCATGGTCCGCGGCGAGGAATCGGGGGGCGGCTTCTCGCTGATTGAGCATCCCATCCCGCCCCGGTCCCTCGCCGCGCCGCGCCATCGACATTCCCGTGAGGATGAGTATAGCTACGTCCTCGAAGGTCGCCTGGGGGCGCTGCTTGGCGACCAGGTCGTCTACGCCGGAGCCGGCGACCTCGTCTTCAAGCCGCGTCACCAGTGGCACACGTTTTGGAACGCCGGCGATACGCCATGCCGGATCCTAGAGATCATTTCGCCGGCCGGGTTCGAGCGCTGTTTCGATGAGATGGCGGCGGATCCCGAAATGATGGCCGGTGAGCTGGCCGAGGCGACCGATGCCCGATACGGTCTCGAAGTGGACTACGCCAGCATCCAACGGCTATGTGAAGAACATGGGCTCACCTTCCCGATGTGAGACCACGCCATAGCAGCGTTCGGGCATCAGAGCTTTTCGGCCATGGTGCTGGAGGGTCGCCAGCGCACGCCGCCGTTGTTCGACGTCCCCCAACAAGGTGTGTCAGAGCGCCGTACCGGCGCCGACAGGGAGCCGTTCGCTCAAATAGGCCCCCTGTCGGACGAGCGCCCGCTGCACGCGGCTGACATCGACGTGGCGGGGCGAGACGCGGTGCTCGGTGGCGATGGCGGCGGCGGTGCCGGCGGCTTCGCTCATGGCGAAGGCGGGTGGCATGACGCGGGTCGCGGTCATCGCCTCGTGGCTGGCGGAGATGCAC
>JALZJP010000201.1 GCA_030859715.1 Chloroflexota bacterium | reverse complement strand
TCTGGCCAGAGCCGGGTCCACAGCCGCCGCATCCGCAGCAACTGCCAGCGCACCCGCACCAGCCCGCGGGCGACGACGCTGATAGTGAGTCGCCGCCCCGCGGGCGGTGCCCGGCCCCGGTCCACCGCGTCCTCCTCGCGGGTGCCGGTGGCGACCACCCACAGGGTGGCCACCGACAGCACCAACCAGTGCCAGGCCACGCGGTCGGGGTCGCTGCGCCGCGTCCGCTCCCAGTGCCAGCCCAGCAATTTGAGGGCCCGGAAGCCGAGCTCGACCCAGGTCCGCAGCCGGTACCAGCAGGGGCCGACCGCCTCGGGTGGCAGGTCGGTCAGCACCAGCCAGGACTCGGTCTGGCCCGTCTCCTAGACGACGATCAGGGTGGCGGCGCGGCGCACGTCCCGATGATTGAAGGCCACGCCCGCCGCCATCCAGGCGTGGCCGGGACCGGGCACCAGGGTCCGGGTCGGCACCCGCTGGTCGCCCTGGGGTCGGGAGGTGGCATCGGGCCGGATCCGCGGCAGCGGTGGTCACAAACGATTGAAAGGAGAGGAAACCTGAGATGGACAGCCCCGCCGCAACTCATCTTACGAATGCTGACAATGGGGGCCAACTCCGCCTGCTCGATCAGGATGGTGACGCCGACGGCAAAGGAGACAACGGTGGAACTCGACGGTCGTGAACTGCCAGTCGGCCGCCGCCCGGGCGCCGTTTCCAACTCTGCTACCTCCGTCTGGAGGGCGCCAAACGTTGCTTGCGATTGTCGTCGTGACCCACGGATGCGCACCATCCGCGGGTGTAGTCAGGACGGCATCTGGGACACGCGCGGGGACCACCATGGATAGCCACCACTTCGATCAGATCGCGCGCACGCTGGCCACCTCCTCGCGGCGGTGGGTGCTCCGGTTGCTGGTCGCCGCCGCGGTCAGCGGGTCGTTCGTCCGCCGGCAAGCGACCGCGAGCGCGACGCCGTGCGGGGTGCCGGTCACGCCCGTTCCGGACAACGTGCTCACCGGTTCGTGCCAGGATCTGTCCCGCCACCGCGAAACGACAGGGGTGAAGGAGGAGGACGGCCGGTCGCACCCTACCTGGACGGGCGCGACCAGGGTCGAGTTTGAGATGGTTTTGCCCAGCTACGACTTCGAGGTGAAGCGGAAGGGCGGGAGGCGCTGCGCGGCAACGAAGACGAAGATCGCCGTGAAGTACCGATTCAAGGCAGGGTTCCCGAAGGTCTACCGCCTCGATGGGCAGCCGTCCCAACCGACCTCCCAGGCGTGCCAGGACAAGATAGCCGCGTGGGTCGCCCAGGTCGAGGGGCACGAGTGCCGGCACGTGGACGACGCCAAGGAGATTCTGGCCGGCGCCGACCGAAATGACGCGGCGAAGCCAAAGGTCTACGCGGCGTGCGCCGCCACCACCAAGCAGGCCAGGCAGAAAGTCAAGAACTTGGTCGCGGCGGCGATCAAGGCGGCGCCCACGGTCAAGGACTTGGAGGACCAGTTCGAAGCAAAAGTTCGCGAGTTCCACCAGACCGACGCCGGCAAGGCAGCCCTGGACCCAGACTGCGAGGTGTGTGGCTGCGGCGGGGTCAGCGGGGGCAGCGCCCTCAACAACGCGTCCTGCGAGCCATGCTGCCAGACGTGCGGTGCCCCCGGCTGCTCGGGCCAGTGTAACGGTCAAACAACAGTCTGCACGTTCGACGGTTGCTGCTGCCATGACTATGTGGTGGTCCGCGCCGATGGGCTGAGCGGCTGCGGATACAGGACGGGTGGGAGATGTGGCGTGAAGGATCCCGGCTGTCCACCATGACCAGGGGCGGCCGTCGGCGCCCTCCGCGCGGCCGGCACGGCCCTTCTGAGCGGCATCGCCACCTGCGCCTCTGCGCCTGTCCCAGTACGGCTCCCGTAAGGTGCAACGGGATCCGCGGCGCCAGCAAAGCTGGCCTGGGCAGATGCGGCGGCTAGATGAAGCCAATGTCTACGCCACCGGCTCGGCGTCCACGCCACCATGACCCAGGCGGTCGCGGCGTGGACGGCGCTGCCATGACGACCATCCAGTGGCAGTTCCCCACAGCCGACGCCCGCACCAAGCTCCGCCGGCTCTAGCCGCCGATTGATGCTTGGCACACCACTTGTCCAGACTTTGGCTGACCACTGGCTCCCCTCTCCCAGGGTTGGCCGGGTGCCACGCCTGAGGACACCCGGCGTGGCGGCGGCTGAGGGTGAGGGCTTTCCGCGACGCTCGCGATCGGCCGGACGCGGGACTATCCCTCGCCGCGTGCCGCCAGGATCAAGCCCCGCAGCTCGGCCGGCATCACCCCGTCGGTTGAGCGCCCGACCAGATCTTCGATTGCTTTCTTATCGGGCAGGCCAATGCCCCGCGCCCAGGGCCAGAACGCGGTCCATGAGTAATCAGCCAGATCCGGGTCCTCCCCGGCGCTGGCCGCGGGCCCGGCAGCGGCTGGTTGCTCAGCCGGGATAGGCCGGGGCCGGGGTGAAGCGGCGGGCGCCGGCCGGGCGCTTGGTGTCCGCTGGGTGGTCTCGGCACCGGCCGCCGGCGCTGGCCGCTCCACCGGTGCCGGCCGCGGCCGAGGAGTGCCGGTCGCGGCCGGTTGCCGCTGGGAACTCGCCATGGGTGACGCCGGCTCCGCTGCCGGCGTCACGGTTTCGACCTCGTCTTCCCCTTCGTTATTCGGCGCGCCAAACCCGAGCGCGCGCAGGGCGCGGCCGATCGCCTTGGTCTCGGCTTTCTCGATGTAATCGCGAAAGTCGGCGGTCGTCTCGCTGCCATAGCCGGTGGCGATGCCGCCGGTCGGCAACGAGACCGTGGCTTTGAAGATGGCGAGCGTGGAGTCGATCTGGACATGCTCGGTCACGATCTGGGCATCGGGGTGCTCGCGCCGCAGCCAGACCAGGCTCCACTTCACATCGAGGTACTCGCCATTGCCGCCCCGCCCCCGGAGCTGGCGCAGATGCGGCGTCGGATCGAAGCTGGACCCGCGCCGGCTGGCCGGTCCCTCCTCCGGCGGGGTGGCCGCCCCGGCGGCATCATCGGTGCCGGGACCGGCGCTGGCGGTGTCGTTGACGTGTCGCTGCTGGTCGTCGTCGGTCATGGCGCCCTACTCCCGGCCGTTGCCGGCGTCTGCTCGTCCGGCCCAGACTCGCGTCTTGTTGCGTCCAGTATATGATTAGAACAAATGATCGGCAAGTGGCGCGGCTTTGCCGATCGAGGACGGGGGTTGCCGCCTCACCCCGCGGCCGGGTCGAATTCCAGCTCGCGGTCGAACGGGAACATCGGGCGCGGGATGCGGCCAAAGGGCAACGTGTCGAGATGGTCGCTACTCATGCCGGGACTGTCCAGGAGGATGATCTCGCGGGCGATCTCGTCATATCCGGCCCGGAACTGGATGTGGGATTTGACCACCACGATCCGGGCCTCGGCTGGTTCGAGGCCGACTGCCCGATACATCGCGGGGTCGACCGTCATCACCGCGTTGCCCAGGATCAGCACCGATACCTGGCCCGCCCGCACCACGGCGCAGCGGCCCATGTCCATCTCGACCCCGGTGTAGCCACCGCCGCCGAACCGGAAGCGAGCGGGCCCGGCGAAGGTGACGACCCCATCCAGCCGCACCGGCTGGTTGTAGACGGTATCCAGCTTGGCGCCCACGCTGAGGCTCACCGCCGCCCCGAGCCCGGCCGCGATCGCCGTCTCCGCCGCCTCGGGATCGCGGACGCAGACATAGGCCGGCCCGTTCAGATCAGCCGCCAGCAGGCCGGCGATGACCGCCGTCGCATCGCCCGGCGAGCCCGCTCCCGTGCCATCCGCCAGATCGGACAAGACGACCGGCCCGGCCGGCGCGGCGACGGCGCGAGCAATCGCTTCGTCAATCGGCACCAGCTCTAACTCCAGGAACGCTTCGCGTTCCGCCCAGGCGCGGGCCGCGAGATCGCGGGCGACGGCCGCCGCCAGCTCGGGGTCACCGTTGGTGACCGCGACCGTGGCGAATCCCATCTCGGCGATATCGAGCCAAGGCTGCACGGTAAAGACGCTCGCCGACAGCACATCGCCCGTTTCGGCCGCCGCCGCCGCCCGCATCAGGCGTTGAAACGGTCCCGGCAGGTGGTGCATGTGGGGCGAAGCGGGCACCACCATCGGGATTTTCACAAATGCCTGGACGGGACGGAGCCCATCGCGCAGCATGCGGACCATGATGCGAGCGGCGCGTTGCCCGGTGTCCCGCTGATCGACATGGGGCGAGGTTCGGAAGCCGACGATCGCATCCGACTCGTCGCAACAGCGCCGGGTCAGGTTGGCGTGCAGATCCAGCGAGACCACCAGCGGCATATCAGCGCCGATCGCGGCCCGGACCGCGCCGATGATGACCCCATCCGGATCATCCTCGTCGGCGGTAACCATCGCCCCGTGCAGCGCGAGCAAGACGCCATCGACCGGGGCCGCCGCGTCGAGCCTGGCCAGCAAGTCATCGAGCAAGGTCTGGAACGTCTCGCTCGTGACCGGGCCGCCGGAGATGGCGAACGTCGCCAGCAACGGCACCGCCTCGATCCCGGCCTCCGCCAGCACGTCGAGAAAGCCCGCCACCTCGGAGTTGGTCTCCCCCAGCCCGGCAATGAGCTCCTCCCCGCTCCAGCGATGCCAGGCTTCGAAATCGGCCAGCGTCGTCGGCCGCGGGACAAAGGTGTTCGTCTCTTGCTTCAGCTCGGCAATAGCAACCCGCATAAACCGCTCCGGCTGGACTCAAATCCAAATGCTCGCGGCGATCGCCGCAACATCCGTGCTCAGTCCTGAAAGCAATCGTGTTGCGGTGTCAAGCCGGAGTGGTCCAGACGTGACCCGCCCGGACCATCGCGTTGAGGATCGTGAGCAGTTTGTGGACACAGGCAATCAGCACCACTTTCTTCGGCT
>JALZJP010000179.1 GCA_030859715.1 Chloroflexota bacterium | reverse complement strand
CTAGAGCGGCTCGCAGAAGTCATGTCGGGCGCAACGGGTAGCCCGCGGCACGATAGAAGGCCCGCGCATCGGCTGGCGTGATGGTTGCCAGCGCGGCTCCCAGTGCCGCCACCACGGCGTCGAAGGCGCGGGGCTCGGCCCGGCGCAGGTGCGGCTTGGATTTGGCGAAGGCCAGCTCAATCGGATTGAGGTCCGGCGAATAGGTGGGCAGGAAGGCCACCTGGCAGCCCACGGCTTCAATGGCGGCGCGGGCACGTGGGCTCTTGTGGACGCTGAGATTGTCCCAGATCACGATCTGCCCGGGCCGCAAGGTCGGGGCGAGTTCGTGCGCCACGAAGGTGTCGAAGACGAGACCGGCGACCGGACCGGGCACCACCACACTCGGCCCGATGCCATCCGGCGTCAGCGTCGCCAGCCAGGAGCAGGTCTCCCAGCGGCCACGTGGCACCCGGCCGATGGCCCGTTCCCCCCGCGGTGCTCGCGCCCGCGGCGGCGTCAAGGTGGTCGGCGTGTGGGTCTCATCCAGAAAGACGAGCCGGTCCGGCGCGATCCCGGCCATCGCGCTCCGCCACGCCGCGCGCGCGCCCTCATCCCGTTCGGTGGCGATGACCATTTTTTTTGAGCGGCAAGCCCAGTGTCGCCAGCAGCCGCCCCATCGTCGTCGGGCTGACCCGCACGCCGGTGCGCGTCGTCCAGCGCTGACAGTGCGCCTCCAACGTCGCATCCGCCTGCTGCGCGATCTGCTGGCGCAGCGCCGGGTAGGCGGCTGGGGCGATCTTGGGTGGCCGCCCCGAGCGCGGCCGGTCGGCCAACGCCTCCCCGCGCCGGGCCCGCGCCAGCCAGCGCTCCAGCGTCCGGGGATCAATGCCGTAGGCACGGACGACCTCAGCCCGTCGCTGCCCGGCATCAACCGCGGCCACGGCCCGTTCACGGAGGTCGGCGGGAACCCGATGCTTCATCCCCAGAGCATGCCATACCGGCGCAAGTTGTGCGAGCCGCTCTAGCGCGGGGTCACAACCACGGCTTGGTCGAAGAGGACGGGTAAGCGCCCGGTCCACGGTCCTTGCCGGGTCCCCTGAACCCACGGCTTCTGCACGAACATCGGAATCCAGTTGGCAATCGGCACGTAGACCGCGTTCTTCAGCGCGAGCTCCTCGGCTTGCCGGTAGAGGTCGTTGCGCGTCGCTTCGTCTTGCTCGGCATCGGCTTGCCCGATCAGGTCGGCAAACGCGGTCGCATCCGCCCCCGGCGTGAACTCGCCAGAGTCCGCCGCGTCGGGACTCCAGTTGAAGACGCCTTGCATGTAGGGGGAGTCAGGCCGGAAGACCTCACTTAGCAGGTAGGGCGTTTCCGCCACGTTCTGCCACCAAATGATGTCGAATTGCCGTCCCCCATTGTCGGTTTGGAGATCGCTGATCTGCTGCTGCGTCTTCGTGTCATCGAGCGTGATCGCGATCCCCAGATTTTCTTGCAGCATGTCGAGCACCGCTTGGACCCGGCCGAGCTCGGCCTCCGATTCGCCAGCCGGATGGGAGTAGATGATCTCGGGCAAGCCTTCGCCACCTGGGTACCCAGCCTCCTCCAGTAGCGCCCGCGCCGCGTCGGCATCGAAGCCAAGCCCGTCCGGCGGCTCGTAGCCGGCGAGCTCGCGCAAAACGGGCGGCGAGAAGCTGGTGGTCGGGGTCCAGGTTCCCTCGTAGATCTCCGCGTAGCGATCGCGGTCGACCGCGAGGGCGAAGGCGCGACGCACCCGCACATCGTCAAACGGCGCTTGGTTGAAGTCCATCGCCAGGGAGCGCACCGTTGACGCCGGTTCGATCCGGCGCAGCTCTTGCGACAGCACAGGATCCCCTTCGACCTCAGCCTTCAGCGACAGCGGCACATCGGCCGAGATGACTTCGTCCGCCTTGTATCGTTCCAGGGCGGAGGCGGCGGCGGTCGGCCCGGTCAGGATCGGCCAGACGATCCGTGCCAACGAGGGGGAGGCGCCACCGAAATAGTTCGGATTCGGCTCCATCACGAACTGGACATCCAGCTCGTACTCGGCGAACTGCCAGGGTCCCGTCCCGGCTCCGTTCAGCACGAAGTTCTCTTGCGTCTCTTGAATGACTTGTGGATCGGCAACGCTCCAGACAAACGACGCCAGGTAGGATGGGAAGAAGCTGTGCGGCTCGCTCAATCGGATCTCAACCGTGGCGTCGTCGACGGCACGGAATCCCAATTGGGCGCCCTCCGCCCCGTCGAGAAACTCCTGGTAGCCCGCGACGTGCTGCATGAAGGAGGCCATTGGCGACGGGTTGGCCGGATCGAGCGCCCGCGCCCATGACTGAATGAAGTGCCCCGCCACCACCTGGCCACCGTGCGCGTAGCGGGCATCGGGGCGGATCTTGAAGGTGTAGGTGAGCCCGTCATCGCTGACGGCGTAACTCTCGGCAAGGTTCTCCGAGACCCGTCCCATCTCGTCATATTGAAGGAGGCCGCCCCAGACGTTCGGGTAC
>JALZJP010000107.1 GCA_030859715.1 Chloroflexota bacterium | reverse complement strand
CCGAGTCCGAGCGGTCAGCCTGATCGTGCGGACGATCACGCAGTAGTCGTGAGTCGTGAGTCGTGAGTCGTGAGTCGTGAGTCGTGGAGAGTGAACCCCGTGGTCTCCAACTCGTCAAGCCTCCGGCAGCCGCGGTCTTACGACTTACGACCTACGACTCACGACTCCGTAACCAGCGAGGCGACGGTCAGGTCCGTCACCAACATGTGACCGGGAGCGTGGGTAATCATGAAATCGGGCTTGGACGCCATCGCCACCGCCTGTGGCGTCACCCCACAGGCCCAGAACACCGGCACATCGCCCGGCTCGATCAGCGGCGGATCGCCCCAGTCGGGTTGGCTCAAGTCGGTAATGCCGAGCGCGGCCGGATCGCCGACATGGACCGGCGCCCCATGCACCGCCGGCAGGCGTCTGGTGACCGCGATCGCCGTCTCGACCCGCGCCGCCGGGATTGAGCGAAAGGAGACGACGAGCGGGCCGTGGAACGCCCCGGCCGGGATACATGGCTGGTTGGTGCGGTACATCGGCACGTTCCGGCCGCCGGTCAGATGCCGCACCGGCACCCCGGCCGCGAGTAAGGGGCCCTCGAAGGTGTATGAGCAACCAAGCAAGAAGGCAACCAGGTCATCCCGCCAGGCATCGATGACGTCGGTTGGCTCGGCTATCACCTCGCCGTCACGATAGACCCGATAGCGTGGGATATCCGTCCGCAAATCGGCGCCGGGGGCAATGTTCACCGGCGCGGACGATCCAGGCGCGGTGACCTCGAGCAGCGGGCACGGTTTCGGGTTTCGTTGGCAAAAGAGGAGAAAATCGTCCGCCACGGCCCGAGGCAGGGCGACCAGGTTGGCCTGGACGTGGGCCGTCGCGTAGCCGCTGGTCGGCTCAGAAATCTCGCCGGCCCGGATCGCCAAGCGGACATCTCGGGGACTCATCTCCGCTTTCAGGGGGGCCGAGGTCACGGATAACATGGTCATCTCAATGCCGTCACCGTCCGACGAGGTAGGAAGCGCACCCTAGCATGGGGCCGACAGGTCGTCAATGAAGCGCGATCGCGCTCGGTAGCGAGCGCGTCATCGCGGGGTGAGGGTTGGATTGTCGAGGGCGACGAGGGGCTACTCGCGTTGCCGGGGGTCGAGCGCGTCGCGCAAGCCGTCGCCGATCAGGTTGAAGGCGAGCACCGTCACCGTGATCAGGACGCCGGGGGCGACCGCGATGTGGGGGAACTGCCGGATATAGGCCCGGCCATCCGAGAGCATGCCGCCCCAGGAGGGGTTCGGCGGCTGAATCCCGAGGCCCAAAAAGGAGAGGGCCGATTCGAGGATGATGATGCTGCCGACCGAGAGGCTGCCCAGGACCACGATCGGTCCCAGCACGTTCGGCAGCATGTGGCCGAAGATAATCCGGCCGTCGCGGGCGCCGGCGGCGCGGGCCGCCAGCACGTAGTCGCGCTCGCGCAAGCTGAGCATGTCGGCCCGGACCACCCGGGCGTACGAGGCCCAGACGGTGGTCCCGATCGCGACGATGACCGTGATCAGGCTCGGCCCCAGCACCGCCGCCAGGGTGATCAGCAGGGCCAGGGTCGGGAACGCCATCAGGGTATCGACCAGGCGGGAGAGCGCGGCATCGACCCAGCCGCCGAAATAGCCGGCCGTGGCCCCCACCGTGACCCCGATCGTGACCGCGATCGCGGTCGCGCCCAAGCCAACCATCAGGGCCACCCGGGTGCCGTAAATGAGCCGGCTCAGGATGTCGCGGCCGACCGCGTCGTTGCCCAGCACGTACGCCGCCGATGGCGGATCGCCTCGCAGCCGGGTCGCCACCTCGGTCGGCGAGTAGGGGGCGATTAGCGGCGCGAAGACCGCCACCAACAGCAACAGCCCGATGAAGGCCAGGCCGACCAGGCCGGGCCGGTAGCGGCGAAACCGTCGCCAGCCGCGGGAGCGGCGGGTCGTGTGGTCCCGCTCGGCGGCGCTGAGCGCCAGCGGGGCGGTGGTGGAGAGCGCCTGTTGCCGTGTCGCCATGCCGTCGCTCGTTCCGCTAGCGAATCCGGATCCGGGGATCGATGTAGGCGTAGGTGAGATCGGTCAGCAAGTTGCCGACCACGACGAGGGTCGAGAGCACCAGGACGATCGCCTGCACCACCTGGTAATCGAGCCGGTAGACCGAGTCGATGAACAAGCGGCCGATGCCCGGCCAGGCAAAGATCGTTTCGACCACGATCGTCCCGCTCAGGACGAAGGCCAACCGGTAGCCGAGCATCGTCACCACCGGCAACAGGGCATTGCGCACCACATGGCGAACCAGGACCGCCCGCCCGGTCAGCCCCTTCGCCCGCGCCGTGGTGACGTAATCCTGGTTGAGGACCTCCATCGTCGCCCCGCGCGACATCCGGGCCAGGACGGCCATCTCGCCCAAGGCCAGCACCGCCACCGGCAGCACGTAGCCCTGCCAGGTGGTGGCGCCGAAGGGCGGCAGCCAGCCCAGGTTGAGCGAGAAGAGAATAATCAGCATCAAGCCCACCCAGTAGTTCGGCAGCGCGACGCCGAGGGTGGAGCCGATCATGGTCGCGAAATCGAACGGTGAGTTGCGCTTGGTGGCGGCGAAGATGCCGGCCGGGATGGCGACCATCACGGCCAGCGAGAGGGCCAGGATATTGAGCTGCACCGTGGCCGGCGCCGCCTCTTGCAACATCTGGCTGACCGGGGTGCCGGTCCGGATCACCGACTGCCCGAAATCACCGCGCACGATATTCGACAACCAGGTCAGGTACTGCTCATGCAGGGGCCGGTCAAAGCCCCATTTGCGCATGATGGCGTCGATCTGCTCCTGGGTGATTTGCGCCTCGCCGACCATGATATCGACCGGGTTGCCGGGGGCGAGGTGCATGATGACGAACGTCGCCACGCTGACCAGGAAGATCACCAAGATGCCTTGGAGCAAGCGGAGACCGACGTATCGCAACATGGGCTGTCCCTCGGTTTCGGCCCCCGAACCCGCGGGATTGGGGGTTCGGGGGCCGACGGCTAGCTGCCGCTCTCGTCAATCCACCACTGGTTGGCCAGGGGATTGATGTTGTCGCTGCTCAGAGCCGATTCCGGCAGGCCCTGGACCCGGTTGCTGAAGTGGGTGAAAAGATCCCAGTACATCATGAACAGGAACGGCACTTCCTCGGCCACGATCTGCTGAATCTCGTGGTAGATCGCCGCCCGGGCGGTGGGATCGAGCTCGGTCAGGCCGAGGGCCAGCAGCTCGTCGACCCGCTCGTTGGTGAACTGGGAGAAGTTGTTGTTCGCGTCCGAGGCGAGGACGGTCGAGGCGTCCGGGTCGGCGCCATCGCCGCCGTAGGTCCAGTTGAAGAGCGAGGCGTCCATCTCCCCGGCCGGCATCCGCTCAAGGATCGTCGCCACCGGCGCTTCCTCGATCTGCATGTCGATGCCGACCTCGAGCAGGTAGGACTGGACGACCTCGGCTTCCGGCCGGCGCGCCTGGTCGCCGGTAATGACGGTGCAGACGAAGGAGAGGCGCTCGCCGTCCTTCTCGCGGATGCCGTCGCCGCCCATGGTCCAGCCGGCTTCTTCCAGCAATGCCGCCGCCCGCTCCGTTTCGTACGGGTACTCGGCGACATCGGCCGTGTAGAAATCGCCCATCGCCGGCGACAGGTTGGCGGTGGCCAGGGTGGCGGCGCCGCTGAAGATGTCGTCGATCACCGCCTGGCGGTCGAGCGCGAACATCATCGCCTGCCGCACCCGCTTGTCCGACAAGATGGGGTGCGTGTTGTTCAACGGGAAATGGTTGACCGCCAGGGAGGAGGTGACGAAGGTCGTGAACTGGCCGCTATCGGTCAGCCGCAGGTCGTCTTCCGTCACCAACGGCCAGACGGAGTTGTCGGCGTCCCCGGTCTCGAGGGCGATGGCGCGGACCGACGCCTCCGGCACCACGTTCAGCCGGTAGCCATCCAGGTTCGGCCGGCCCCGGAAGTGATCCTCGAAGGCCACGAGTTGGGTGAACTCCGCCGCCCGCCACTCGTCCAATTGGAAGGCGCCGGTGCCGATCGGGGCGGACTTGTAGGCGTCCTCGCCGATCTCGGCGTGGTAGTGGGCGGGCACGATGAAGGTGCTGGCCACCAGGGCGAAGAAGGCCGCGTTCGGCTCCGATAGGTTGACGATCACCGTGTAGGGATCGGGCGCCTCGACCGACTCGACCGAGGCGAAGTTGTTGGCGCTGACGGCGGCGTTGTCGGGGTTCATGTACCACTCGTAGGTGTACTTCACGTCCTCCGAGGTGAACTCTTCGCCATCGTGGAAGAGGACCCCTTCATGCAAGGTGAAGGTGAAGGTCATGCCGTCCTCGGAGACCTCGGGCATCGCCGTGGCGAGCACGGGTTGGGGCTCGAAGTTCTGGTCGAGCTGGATCAGCGCGTTGTGAATATTCGAGACAATGGCGTAATGCACCGACGGTCCGGAGTCATCTGGGCTCAGGCTGGCGATTTCCTGGTGCCCGAGCGTGACGAACTGGCCGCCCGCGACCGGCGTCCCCGCCTGGGCCGTCGCCGGGCGGACGCCGCCGAACACGCCGACCCCGAAGGCGCCGGCCACGCCGGCTCCGGCCGCTCCCTTGAGCAACGTCCGTCGATTGCCGCTCGTGCTGGCAAGCGACCGCGCGACCTCAACCGATCGATCCATTGTTGACCTCCTTGATCTTCATGACTCGCTGCCTGAATCCACGATTGCCCGGGATACATCCGTCACGTCCGTCCCTGTCACCGCGCGCCTCTGGATTCTTGCTGATTAGACGCTCTCGCTACCCCTTTCGTCAATCCGCCCCCGCGTTTTCTGCTGCCGATGCCGTCAGCGCGCGGGACGACGGAGCCCGCGGCGAAAGTATCCATCCAACCGCCAGGACATGCTTCGCCTGACGGGCGCGCATCGGTGATCTCCGCCATCGACCAATCAGCGACTCGATTCAGGCACTCGCTCTTCCGGCACCAGCAGCGGCTTCATCACCCGGCCGGCCGCCATGTCGGCCAGCGCCTGGTTTGCTTGGGAGAGCGGGTACAACGTCACCAGGCGGTCGAGGTCGAAGCGCCGCTTCAGGTTCGGCAGGGCCTGGATGTGGCTCTGGTAGTGCTTCTCGGCGAAGCCCCAGGAGCCGAGCACTTGCAACTGCTTGCGGGTGATGACATGGGGGTTGATTGGGACCGGGCCGCGATCGGTGTATTGGCCGAGGACCAGATAGCGGGCGCCCGGCGCCGCCATCTCGAACCCCTCCGGCACCGCCGCCGGCACCCCGGCGCATTCGAGGACGACGGTGGCGCCGCGGCCGCCCGGCGTCTCGTCGCGCACCCAACGGATCCGCTCCGCCGGGTCCGGCGTTTCTTCAATGTCGAGATGGACGTCGCCGACCCCCAGTTCCTTCGCCAGGGCCAAGCGGCTCGCCGGCGCCCCGACCAGGATGACCTTCGCCGCCCCGGCCAGGTGGGCGTACATCGCGGCGGCGATACCGACCGGCCCGCTGCCCTGGACCACGACCGTGTCACCGACCTCGACCCTGGTGATGTCGAGCACGCCATGGACCGCGGTCGGCCCGGCGCAGCCGAGCGCGATCGCCTGTTGCGGCGTCACCCCGTCGGTCAGCCGGAAGATGGCCGAGCCAGGTTGGAGATACATCGTGTCGGCCCAGCTTCCGGAAAGGCCGGGGAACTGATCGAAGCGTTGATTGACGCCGTAGACCTTGCGTTGTTCGCAAAGCGTCCGCTCCCCGGCCACCACGCACCAGTGACACCGGCCGCAGGTGATATTGGACATCCAAGCGATGGCGTCGCCCTCGCCCAAGGGCAGGCCGGTGAAATCGGTCGTGACTCCTTCGCCCAAGCGCGCGACGTGGCCGACCCCCTCGTGCCCCAGGATCAGGGGCAACGGGATCGGCAGGTTGCCATGGTGCAAGTGGACATCGGTGCCACAGACGCCGCCGAAGGCCACCCGCGCCACCACCGCGCCCGCCGCCGGTTCCGGCACCGTTGCTCGCTCGAAGGCGAGCGGTTGGTTGAAGGCGCGGAGCACGGCCGCCGTCGCCGTGGTTGTCATCGGCGCTCCTTTCCGGCCGCTTTAGTTGCGCGGGGCGCGGAACCCGGCCGCCTCCGCCGCCTCGGTCGTGGGAAAGCAAAACTCCGGGATCGTGCGCTCATACGACTGCGTGGCCGGCACATGATAGATCCGGGACGAGGCGTTGCCCTTGATCGGATAGTCATCGGGGCAGTCGCCCGAGCCGTCGCCGCGGACCGCGTTGTTCGGGACCGAGGGCTCGTGAGTGTCCTTGTCGGCCGGCGTTGACGCGGGTTCCGCCGCGCTGTCCGCCTTAGCGCGGTCCGGCTCTGCCCGCTTGCCGTCGCCAACCGGCGCCTCGGTTGGCGCGGCGTTGGCGGCCGGCGCGGCGGGGGGAACGGCGGGGGCGGCACGGCCGGTGGCCGGAGCGTCTTGCTCCTGGCGGCTGGGCTTGGGTTTTGGCGCGGGTTCGGGCGACGGTTTCGGCTTCGCCTCCGGCGGATGATGATATTCATGCCAGGCGATCGCGGCGCCGATCACGAGGATGACCAAGTTCAAGAGGATCTTTAGGCGACTCATGTGACCTCCCGCCCCAACTTCGCGGCTTCGACTATCTCCGCCGCCATTCTACTCTTCCGCACCGATCCGCCGCGCGAGCGCGGTCTCGTTCACTAGTGCCTCGTGTACCATACGCGCGATGGACGCGACAACGGGCGGCCGTCTCGTCTCGCGGGTGGTCGAGCGTGCCACGGTGATTTCCAAGCGCGACATCCGCCATCGGGCAGCGATCCCGCCGGCCGGCGTGCCGGCCGTGTCGCCGAGCCCGGCCGGGCTTCGCCTCGAGCCCGCGGGCTGGCGGTCGCTGCTTGAGGTCGCGGGGTTGCAACGGCGTGCCTTCCGGCCGCACCTGGCCTATGGGCTGAGCACGCTGATCGTGCTCAAGCTGTTGCCCAACGTTCGGTTCCTGATTGCCCGCGCTCCCCTCGGCCAGGGCGGGCGGGTGCTTGGCTGCGGCATCGGCGACCGGCATCAGGGCCAAACCCGGATCATCAACCTGGCGGTCGACCCCGTGGCCCGCCGCCGCGGCGTCGGCACCGCGCTCCTGCGTGCCTTGGAAGCGGCGCTGCCGCGGGGTGATTTGATGCTGATGGTCGAGGAAGAGAACGTCGCCGCCCAGGCCCTGTACCGGCGCGAGGGCTACGTCTCGGTCGGCGCCGCGGCCTACTATTACGGCCGCGGCCGGTCCGGCCTCTGGATGCAAAAGACTCGGCCCGACGCTCCCTCCGCCTCCAATTCCGCGGGAGCTGGCTCGTATTCTCCGAAGTTTGGAAGATAGCGGGGCGAGGGTCGTCCCGCGCCGGAACATGTTGCCGGGCGTATGCTACCCTGCCGCGACGCGCCGTCCGCCGGGCGCCGCCGGACCGGCAATGAGGAGTCCACGGAGCATGATTCGGCTTGGAGTTCTGGGGTGCGGCGATGTCGCTTTTCGGACGTATCTGCCCGGTTTGCAGCTCATCGGCGATCGGGCGCGGGTGGTTGCCTGCGCCGACCCGATGCGGGAGCGGGGTGAGCGGTTCGCCGCCACCGCCGGGGGCGACGCGCGGGTGCATACCAGCCTGGACGAGATGCTGGCCCAACCCGGTCTCGACGCCGTCATCAACCTGACCCCGGCCCCGTACCATCTCGGCACCAACACCGCGATCCTCAACGCCGACCTCCATCTCTTCACCGAGAAGCCGCTCGCCGGCACCGTGGCCGAGGCCCAAGGCTTGATCACGCTGGCCAAGGAGCGGGACCGGCTGCTGCTGGTGGCGCCGGCGGTGGCGGCGACCAACCGCTTCCGCTGGCTGCGGCGGCTGCTGGACGCCGGCGAGCTGGGCACGCCGACCGTCGCCACGGCCCAGATGGCCAACCTCGGCCCGGCCGGCTGGCGCGACTACAAGGGGGATCCCACCGTCTTCTATTCGGAGCATGTTGGGCCGGTGCTCGATCTCGGTGTCTACCTGCTGCATGGCATCACCGCGCTGTTTGGCCCGGCGCACCGGGTGCAGGCGTTCGGCGGCATCACGATCTCGGAACGGGAGGTGCTGATCTCCGGCTGGACCGGCGGCACGGTCACGGTGCGGTCCAATGACGTGATGATGATCCAGCTCGATTTTGGCGACAACGTCTTTGCCCAGGTGCTGGCCAGCTTCGCCGTGCCGCGCAGCAAGGCGCCCGCCCTGGAGCTGCACGGCAGCGGCGGCAGCGTCAGCATCACGCTGGGCAGCTGGTACGACACCAACGCCCCAATCGACCTCCTGCGGCTCCAGCACAAGCCGGATCTCTACGAGGAGTGGGAGCAAGCCGCCCCGCCCGAGCGCACCGATCTGTCGCTGATCCAAGTCGGCCCGGCGCATCTCGTCGGCTGTCTGGAGGGAACTGAAACGCCGATCCTGACGGCGGAGCATGCCACCCATGTCCTCGACATCATCTTGAGCGCCGGCGCCTCGGTCCGCGAAGGGCGGGCGGTGACGCTGGAGACCACGTTTTAGGTGACGGAGCCAACTCCCAAACCTCCAGTCTTGACGAAATGATCGCGTCCACCAAGATTGGGGGTTAGGGGGCTGAGCAGACGACAGGAGGAATGACTTGTGCTGACACCGGAGAGCATCGCGCTCCAGATGTACACGTTGCGGACCGAAACGGCGAAGGATTTCCTCGGCACCGTGCGCCGGGTGGCGGAGATTGGCTACCCGGCGGTGGAATTCGCGGGCTATGGCGACCTGCCGGTCGCCGATCTGCGGGCGGCGCTGGACGAGTACGGGCTGAAAGCGGTCAGCGCCCACATTCCCGTCACCGCCTTTGAGCAGCGGCGCGACGAGGCGCTGGCCGAGGCGGTGACGCTTGGTTGCAACTACGTGGTGGTTCCCTACCTGCCGGCGGAGCGCCGCGGCGGCGAGCACCTGCCCGGTCTCGTCGCCCTCCTCAACGACGTTGGCGCCGCCGCCAAAGGGGCCGGTCTGGTGCTGTGCTACCACAACCACGCCTTCGAGTATGAGCCGTTGGCCGGCGGCCACGCCGGTGAGACCTTTTTCGACGTCCTGATCGCCAACACCGATCCTGATCTCGTCGCCTTCGAGCTGGATCTCTTCTGGAGCAAGGTCGCCGGGGTCGATCCCGTGACCGAGCTGTCCCGCCTCAGTGGGCGCGTCCCCCTGGTCCATCTCAAAGACTTCACCGGCGAGACGACGGCGGAATCGGCCGCCCCGGTCGGTACCGGCAGCCTCCCCTGGCCGCGCCTGATCGACGCCGCCAACGCGGCGGGCACGGTCTGGGGCATCGTCGAGCAGGATTTCCCAAAGGATCCGTTTGCCGATGTGGCGACCTCGTTGGCGAATGCCAGGAAGCTGCTCGCCCAATAACCGGCCGGGAAGGCGCCGGCCCGATACGATGAGTCGCGGAGGGAGGAGCGAAGGATGCGTCTGCCGGCAGCGGTCGCGTTGGTGACCGGCGGCGGCTCCGGCATTGGCCGGGGGATCGCCGAGCGATTCGCCCAGGAAGGGGGCCGGATCGTCATCGCCGATCGCAACCTGGCGGGGGCGGAGGAGACCGCGCGGCACATCACCGAGCTCGGCGGCGAGGCGCTGGCCCTCGAAGCGGACGTCGCCGATGACGAATCGGTGCGACGCATGGTCGATCGGGCGCGGGCGGCGTTTGGCCCCGTCACGCATTTGGTGAACAATGCGGCGATCTCGCGGGGAAACGACATCGAGACGATCGAGCCCGAGCTGTGGGACCTCAACCTGGCGGTCGTGCTGCGGAGCGTCTTCCTCTGTACGAGGGCCGTATTGCCGGACATGATCGCGGACCGGCGCGGCGTCATCGTCAACATTGCCTCGGTCAATGGCCTGTTTGGGATCGGCGAAGAGCCCTACAGCGCCGCCAAGGCAGGGGTCATCAACTTCACCCAGAATGTGGCGGTGAAATATGGCCGCCACGGGATCCGGGCCAACGTCATCTGCCCCGGCACGATCCGCACCCCGATCTGGGGCGACCGCCTGGCCGAGCAACCGGACGTGTTCGAGCGGTTGGCCGCGTGGTATCCATTGGGCCGGGTCGGCGAGATCGAGGACGTGGTCAACGCCGCCGTCTTCCTCGCCTCGGCGGAGTCGGCCTGGGTGACCGGGGCGGTGCTGCCGGTCGATGGCGGCCTGACCGCCGGCAGCTACCGGATGTCGCGCGCCCTGATGGGCGAGAGCGAGAGCGGATAACGGCCGGCGCCAGCCCGGACGAAGCGGACCCAGCCCGGACCAAACCGCACGCGCACAATTCCGTTGCCTTCGTCCGAGATGGCGCTGGCGACAGGATCGTCCGTCGCGTAGTCGATCGTGTCCGCGACGCGCGGCCGGTTCCCGGTCAACTCGTTGAACACTACCAGCGGTCCGTGCCGGGGGGCGACTCCACGCACGAACGCGTAGGCCGCTGCCGCCGGCATCGTGGTCGAGATGACGTAATCGCGGGCGGCCGGGATCGGCGCGGTTGTCGCCAGCGCATCATCCTGCGGCACGAGCCGAATTGTCCCGGCGGCGAAGGCGGGCAGCAATTCGGCGACCAGTTGACCGCCGCGCGCCATGAGCGCCCGCTCGAGGTCCGGCGCCCGGCTGCCGGCCGGGACCGCGACGCGATGCTGGCCCAGGATCGGCCCGGCATCGAGCCCGGCGTCCATCAGATGCACCGTGACTCCGGTGTCGCGCTCACCCCGGCGATAGGTCCAGAAGACCGGATCGGGGCCGCGGCCGCGGGGCAGCAACGACGGATGAAGGTTGAAACACCCCAGCGGCGGCATGGCCAGCAGGTCCGCCGGCAAGCGCCAGGGGAAGCAGGCGACAACGATCGCCTCCGGCCGGAGCCGCCGCATCGCCGTGATGACCTCGGGGTTCAGCCGAGAGGCGGTGATGACGGGGAGCCCGTGCGCGCTGGCCAGCGAATCGAGGCTGGAGCCCGCGCCAGGAGCGACCCCGGCCGCGGGCGGCGCGGCGCGGGCCGCCACGATCCCGACCAGGTTGACGCCGGCCTGGAGCATCGCCGACATGGCGGCGACCGATTCGGCGCAGGGCATCCCGAGCCCGAGCACGCGCACCACACCCTCCCAGGGATTTTCGCCGGGACCGGACGATCGGGGCTCGTTGCCGCGACGAGTTGACGATCGGGCCGGATGTCCTCTACGGTTCACGCGAGTCATGCCCGGGCAAGCTCGGGATCCGACCCGGCGCGGGCGCGGCGGAGCGGTGGAGAGCAACAATGTCGCGCACGGTGTTCTGCGTCAAGCTAGGTCGTGAGCTGCCGGGGTTGGAGCAACCTCCGTTTCCGGGAGCGTTGGGCCAGCGCATCTACGACGAGGTCTCGGCCGAGGGGTACGCGCTCTGGCAACCGCAGATGACGATCCTGATCAACCATTATGGCCTGAACCCGGCCGACCCCGAATCCCGCCGCATCCTGCGGGAACAGATGGAGGAGTTCTTCTTCGGCGCCGACGCCCGCATGCCCGAGGGCTGGGTGTCCCCCGACGCGGCCGCCCCGAGCAAAGGCGGCGCCCCCGCCGCCGCTCCTCGCAAGAAATAAGACGGAATCCGGGAGAATGGCCGGAATCAACTGACGCGGCGGCGGGGCGCTGGAATGAATTCCGCGCTGAACGTGGAAAAGTCCTTTCAGGACTGAGCGCGGGTCGTCTGCCGAACCGTAAATCCTTCAGCAAATCGCTGGCATCCAAGCCTCAGGTGATTATGCGTGTGTTACTGGCGCTCCAAGCAAGCGCAGTCCTGAAAGCAATCGTGTCTCCCGTCAAGGGCTCGGCGCCCAGGCGCGGCCGTCGCGGACCATCGCATTGAGGAGGGTCAGCAGCTTGTGCAGACAGGCCACCAGGGCGACCTTGGGTGCCTTGCCCGCCGCCCGCAAGCGGTCGTGAAAGGCTTCGAGCACCGGGTTGTATTGGACGGCGGTGACGGCGGCCATAGAGAGCACCGCGCGCAGGGCGGCCCGCCCACCCCAGGTGCCGCGGCGGCCGCGATAGGCGCCGCGGTCCCGGTTGAGCGGCGCTACCCCGACCAGAACGGCGAGCGCGCCGTGACGGAGCCGGCCCAGCTCCGGCAGCTCGGCGACCAGCGTCACCGCCGTGATCGGCCCCACTCCCGGCACCGAGCGCACCAGCTCGGCCGTCGCCTGCCAGGCCGAATCGGCGGCGAGCAGCCGGTCCAGCTCGGCCTCCAGGGCGTCGATCCGGGCGTCCAACTCGGCAATGTGGGCGGCCAGATCAGTGGCCACCAGGGCCACCAGCCCCGTCGCCTGACGCTGGCGCTGCTTCTCCGCCGTGCGGATCGTCACCAAGTCGCGCCGTCGCCCCACCACCGCCGTCCACTCGCGGGCGGCCGCGTCCGGCAGCGGCCGCAGGGGGGGCTGCGCCCGCTCGCCATAGCGGGCCAGCACCAAGGCATCGAGCCGGTCGGTCTTCGCCAGGTGGCCGAGGGAGCGGCCAAACTCCCGGACCTGGCGGGGGTTGAGCCGGACCACCGGCAACGCGGCCGCGGCCAGGGCGACCACCACCGGCGTCTCATCCCCGCCGGTGGCCTCCAACACGACCCGCGCCGGGGCCAGCGGCCCCAGCTCGGCCACCCGGGCGGCGTGCCCCGCCGCCTGGTTCGGCACCTGCCAGGTGCGTCCCCCCGGCAACAGGGCGATATCGAGCGTGGCGGCCGAGACGTCCATCCCCACGAAACACGGGGCAGCGCTCATGACGACCTCCTGGCGTTCCCCACCACACCCATCCCGCCTTGTGATCCGGGCTTGACAACCCGCGCCATCGTCCGGATTCTGGTGGTGGGGCTGGCGGCGACGCCGGTGCTTGCAGACGGTCTCGGACGACCCCAGGACTGGCTGGCTGTCGCCGCCGCTCCGGTCTCTCCACCGCTCGTGGACAGACTCCGTAAACATACAAGGACTTTCCGGTACCCTCCGGGTGGCTCAGCGCGGAATTCATTCCAGCGCGCCGCCGCGAGCAAGCTCCGATGTGTCCACCGATCACCCGACGGCCAGATCAGCCCGCGATCTGGGCCAGGTAGCGATCCGCCGAGCGCCGGACCGCCGCTTTGGCGTCGGTGGCGACGACACTCTCGTGCCAGCCGCCGTAGAGGCGATCGAACGGGTACGGTTCGACGGCGACGACGATCCGGCGCACGGCATCGGCCGCGAGCGGGACCAGGTTGGGATAGCTGTACATAAAGCTGACCCAGCGGCGATCGGACGCCACCGTGATCGTGTCGCCGGTGAGCAGGGCGCCCCGGCCATCGGCCCCCGCCGGCCAGTGCAAGACGGCACTGCCGGCGAAGTGGCCGCCACAGCGGATCGCGGTCAGGCCGCTGTCCGGCAACAGATCAGCCGTGTCGCCTTCCCAGAAGTGGATCGCGTCGTCAGGCCGGGTGACCCAGGCGCGGTCGTCCGCGTGGAGGAAGATTGGCACGTCGCCAAAGGCCCGGCTCCACTCGACGATGCCGGTATTGAAATGCGGGTGGGAGACGACGATCGCGGCCAGGCCGCCGCGGTGCGCGATCTCGTCGACGGTCGCCTCGTCCAGGAAGCTGATGCAGCTCCAGAGCACGTTACCGGCGGGCGTTTCGATCAGGTGAGCCTGCTGGCCGATGGCGAAGCGCGGCACGGTCGTGAACCCGGTCAGCCCGGGCTCGATGGGCTGCACCTGGTTGTGGTGGTCGCGCCGGAGCTCGGCCAGGGTCGTCCACCGCTGCCCCTGATGGCCGACGTACTGCCGGTCATCCTCACAAATCGGGCAGCCCGGCGGCGGCGCGGCCGACCCCGGGAACTGGGCGCCACAGGTGACACAGAAGTAGTGGTCCATCCTGCTCTTCCGTTTCTCGTCAATTTCCAACGAACGCAATCGCTGGATGGAATGATACCTCCCAACGGGGCTGCCCGAACTCTGCGCCGGTTGCAATCTCCCCAACCCGAAAGTCGGGTGCAACGTGGGATGTTCACCCCCAACGCCTCCAGCTTGTCGTAGTTTCAATCCCCACCCAACCCGAAAGTCGGGTGCAACGTTCTCCGTTTGCGCGTCTTCGAGCGCAAACATAAGGTGTTTCAATCCCCACCCAACCCGAAAGTCGGGTGCAACCAGCAGTCGGGGTGGTTGGCGGAAACGTAGGTTGACTCGCAGTTTCAATCCCCACCCAACCCGAAAGTCGGGTGCAACCGGCGGCGCTATCCATCCAGGGTAATACGTATACAGGTTTCAATCCCCACCCAACCCGAAAGTCGGGTGCAACACGACACCGGAGCCGTCGGCGAACTCGCGAAGATGTTTCAATCCCCACCCAACCCGAAAGTCGGGTGCAACACAAACTAGACCGCAACTTGCTACGGTTGGCATGGGTTTCAATCCCCACCCAACCCGAAAGTCGGGTGCAACACCTGATCACCGACACCAGCGGGTCGGGTGCGGTGTTTCAATCCCCACCCAACCCGAAAGTCGGGTGCAACCCGGGCGTAGGCGGCAGCCAGGGCCGGATTGCTGATGTTTCAATCCCCACCCAACCCGAAAGTCGGGTGCAACGAC
>JALZJP010000114.1 GCA_030859715.1 Chloroflexota bacterium | reverse complement strand
CAGGGCCAAGGTTTTCGTGATCGCCGCCGTCAGGCTCGTCTTGCCATGATCGACATGCCCGATCGTCCCCACGTTGACGTGCGGCTTGGTCCGCTCAAAACGCTGCTTGGCCACCTGGCTCGCTCCTCTTACTACGTCCGCCCATCCAACCCGGATGACGGATGGAAATCACATCTCCCGGTGCGCCTGCCACCGGCTGGTTCAGGTCCGCTGCCACACGTCAGGCCCGGCGGACCGGGTCAAACAGACCACGGCGAGACCCCGTGGCGGGAGCCTCGCCTCAGTCCGAACCGCGTTGGAGCCCACACCCGGACTTGAACCGGGGACCTCATTCTTACCAAGAATGTGCTCTACCAACTGAGCTATGTGGGCCCGTATCGCCGCGGCCGCTTTGCCGCCGGCCGGTTCATTCGGTGGGCAGGGACGGATTCGAACCGCCGAAGGCTTCCGCCGCCTGGTTTACAGCCAGGTCCAATTGGCCACTCTGGCACCTGCCCGTGCCGCCGCGCATGCCACGCGCACTCCGAACCGCGCCAAGCCGTTCCGCAAAGCGCCGCTAAGTATAGCGGTGCCCCGAACTCTACACAAGGGCTCAAAAACGTGAGTCGTGAGTCGTGAGGAGCATGTGGCTCGCACGGCCGCGGGGACAAGCGCCGCGCCGATGCTCGCCCGACACCTGGTCGCTTACGGCTTGCGAGGCCGACACCGCCACTTTCGGCAAATCTCGCCCTTGGCGCAGCGTTGGCGGCAGCCGCCGCAATGGCGCCGATCGTTCTTCACCCGGACGCAGCGTTTGCCACACTCGACCAGGGGCCGGGGGCGGAGCCCCGCCGGCGGCGCCTGCCCGCCAGGGCCGTCTCGTCAACCGTTCCCGCGCCCAGCAACGTGAGCACGGCGCCGGACAGGCCGCCCAGCAGCCGCCGCCGTGGTCCAGCGATCGCCAAGCCGCGGGCGACGGCATCGATGTTGGCCTCGTTCACGGATCGCTCCTTGGTTCCCGCCGTCACTTGAGAAGATCACGAGGGGAAGATCGCACGGTGTACTAGCTCGGCTCCGATAGTACCACCGACCGGGTGATCCCGCCAGCCCGATCCCCGAGCGGCGCCGGTGGTTAGGCCGCGCCACGGAACCGGGGGTCGAGCAGATCGCGCACGGCGTCGCCAAAGATGTTGATCGCCAGCACGAGCAGGCCCAGGGCCAGGCCCGGATAGAGGACGGACCAGGGGGCCAGCTCCATATAGGCCCGGGCCTCGCTCAACATCGAGCCGAGGGAGGGCGTCGGCGGCACGGCGCCCAGGCCCAAATAGCTCAACGCCGCTTCCAGCACCACCGCCCCGGACAGGCTGAGCGCCAGTTGGACCAGGATCGGGGCGGCGACGTTGGGCAGGATGTGCCGCCAGAGCACCCGGCCCGTGGTCGCTCCCGCCGCCACCGCCGCCTGCACGAACTCGACCCGCTTCAAGGGCAGGGTCGAGCCGCGCACCACACGGGCGAAGATCGGGGTGTAGACCGTCGCGATCGCGATCACGATGCTGGCGAACCCGGCTCCCACCACCGAGATGACGAGGATCGCCAGCAACACGCCGGGAAAGGCGAAGATGACATCCATGCCCCGGGTGATAACGTACTCCGGCCACCGTCCCACGTAGCCGGCGACCAACCCCAGCAGCGTCCCCGCCATGGCCGAGGCCAGCACCGAGCTGACGCCCACCAGGAGCGAGATCCGCGTCCCGTACAGAATGCGGCTGAGCAGGTCGCGCCCGAAAATATCGGTGCCGAGCGGCCCGCCGTCACCTGGTGGCAGCAGCCGATCCTGAGGCGCCATCGCGATCGGGTCGGCCGGCGCGATCAGCGGCGCCGCGATCGCGGCGCCGACAATGGCCAGCAAGACGACCGCCGCGATCAACCCCACCTTGCTCTGGCGACCGAATCGGGCGATCTGAACCAGGGGTCCGGTCGGGCGCGGAGCGCGGAGCGGGGCGTCCGCCGGCTGGGCGCTCATGCCCGCCGGATGCGGGGGTCAACGACGCCATAGATGAGGTCGGTCGCCAGGTTGACGAGAACGAAGGTGGCGGCGATGAAGAGCGTGGTCCCTTGCACCAACGGGTAGTCGCGCTGGAGGACGGCATCGAGCGCCAGCCGGCCCACGCCCGGCAAGGCGAAGAGCTGCTCGACGATCACGGTGCCGCCGAGCAGATAGCCGGTCTGGATGCCGACCACCGTGATGACCGGGATCAGCGAGTTCCGCAGGGCATGCCCCATCACCACCGCCCGGCCCGATAGCCCTTTGGCCCGGGCCACCGTCAGATACTCCTGCCGCAGCTCTTCGAGCAATGCCGAGCGCGTCATCCGCATGATCGAGGCGGCCAGCAAGGCGCCGAGCGAGATGGTTGGCAACGCCAGCGAGCGCAGGTTCTCACCCAACCCGTCGGCGATCGGCACGAAGCCGGTGGTCGGCAGCACCGGCCAGCGCAACGAGATAAACAGAATAAGCAGGGTGCCCAGCAAAAAATTCGGGATCGATAGCCCGATCAAGGCAATCACCCGCGCCAGGGCATCGACCACGCCGCCCCGCCGCACGGCCGAGATGATGCCGGCCGGGATCGCCACCAGCAGCGAGGTCAGCGTCGCCAGCGCCGCCAGCTCCAGCGTCACCGGCAGCCGCTGCCGGATGATGGTCGCCACCGGCTCGCCCGTCCGCAACGACGTCCCCAGGTCACCCCGGACCGCGTTCCCCAGCCAGATGAGGTACTGCACCGGCAACGGTCGATCCAGCCCGTGGGATCGGGCGATCGCGGCCCGTTGCTCGGGGCTGACGTCGGCCCCCAAGCCAAGCATGATGTCCACGAAGTTGCCCGGAATCAGGCGCATCGCGCCAAACACGAGGATCGACACCCCAAGCAACGTTGGCAAAAAGACGGTCAGCAGGCGACGGAGGAGGTAGCTCAGCATTCGTTGCCTCGCGGGTCATAGAACACGATCGCCGTCGTGGCGTCGCCAGAAGCTAAAGACATCTGGCTGACCCTACGAAAGCCGCCTCAAGGGGCTGGAGGACGACCCTACGCCGCACGCCAAGCCAGTTCGAGCTTCCTTTAGGATGCTTTCGTCGATGCAGCCGAATGTCTTTAGCTTTCGGCGCCGCCAACACGGCGATCGCATTCGACACACCGCTCATTGAGCTGCCGCGCCAACCGACGCCCCCAGTTTGCTCCCCCGGCTACTACGTCAGCGTCGTCCGTTTCAGCGTGTCCCAGGTATCGATCGGCGTCGGCTCGAAGCCCTGGACGTTGGTGCCGAGCGCGAAGTAGGCCATCCGGGTCGAGAGGAACAATGCCGGCGCCGCCTCGGCCACCAGCTCCTCGATCTGGTGATAGACCTCGCGCCGTTGCTCGACATCGAAGGTGAAGCGGGCCTCGTCCAGCAGCCGGTCGACCTCGGGATCGCTGAACTGGAAGGCATTGACCGAGCCGCCGGTGTAGAACGCGGGGTAGAGCGCCCGGTCCGGGTCGTTGCCGCTGCCGTTGAAGCTGACGAACGAGGTGAAGTCGCGATCCAGCCAGCGCTCGATGAAGGTTCCCCACTCGACCTGGTCAAGCACCACCGTGATCCCGGCGGCCTGCAACTGCGATTGCAAGACCAGGGCGATACTGATGAACTCCGGGTAGAGCGGGGAGGCCATAATGGACAGTTCGAAGCCCGATTCCAACCCGGCCTCGGCCAGCAGCTCCATCGCCCGCGCCGGGTCCGCCGTCACGAACGGAAGCTGATCGACCGGCACCGCCCAATCGCCCAGCGTCGGCACGATCGGCCCGGTCATGCTCCCCTCGCCGAAGAAGACGGCGTCGCGCAGGGCCTGACGGTCCACGGCCAGGCTGATCGCCTGCCGGACCCGGACATCGTCCAGCGGCGCCAGTTGGGTATTGAACCCGAGCAGGTAGTAGTCGGTCGTCTCCTGGCTGACGACCTGTACCCCTTCTTCGCGGCTGGCCAGGCTGACCGCGGTCGGGTTGGCCAGCGAGGTCAGGTTGATCTCCCCGGTCCGGATCGCGGCCAGGCGCGACGCCTCGTCCGGCATGATCCGATAGGTCAGCTCCGCCAGGCGCGGCAGCCCGTCCTCCCAATAGTCCGGGTTGGCGCGCATCGCGGTTTCGACATCCTGGGTGTAGGTGTCGAGGGCGAAGGGGCCGGTGCCAATCATCGTCGTTGCCAGGTCGATCGCCTCGTCGGCCGGCACGATGGCGGCGTAGTTCGCGCCGAGGGTCGCCAGCAACGGCCCGTAGGCCTCGCTCAGATTGAGCCGCACCGTACGATCGTCGATCACCTCGATGCTCGCGATCGGCTCGAACTGGGTCAGCCACGGCGAGGCCAGGTCCGGATCGAGAATCCGATCGAAGCTGTACTTAACATCGGCCGCGGTCAACGGCCGGCCGTCATGGAAGGTGACGCCCTCCCGTAAGTGGAAGATGAAGGTCGTGTCGTCCGGGCTTTCCCATTCCGCCGCCAGCTCGGGATACGGCTGGTTCTCGGCATCGAAGGCGACCAGTTGCTCATAGACGGGGGCGATGATCTGGAAGCTGGAGGCGGCGGTCACCAACGCCGGATCGAGCCCGACGGCCTCTTGCGCCTTCCCGATCAGTAGGTTGCCCGCCCGCTCCGTCGTCGGCGTCGCCTCCTGGCCAACCGCGGCGCGGTCCCCGATCATCGCGCCTCCGGCCGCGACCCCGGCACCGGCGCCGAGCAGCCGGAGCAGGTCGCGCCGGTCAAGATTCGCCCGCTTCATGGGTGTCTCCTCTCGTGAGTCGTGAGTCGTGAGTCGTGAGTCGTGAGTCGTGCAGGAGCGTACCCCGTGGCCGATGGGTCCGCAAGTGGCCGCCCAGCCAGGCAGAGCCGGCTCACATCCGTGC
>JALZJP010000093.1 GCA_030859715.1 Chloroflexota bacterium | reverse complement strand
GTTCGGCGCCCCCGCGCCAACCCCTTTGGGGACGGCCAGACCGGACGCGCCGCCGTGCGCCAAGCCGCTCCGGGAGCTGGGTGATCACGATGCGAATCGCACCGTCACCCGCTTCGGGAATTAACCGCCAGACGGCCGTACCATAGCCTGTCGTCCCGTTGTTGCGGCGCGAGCCGGACGATTATGGTCGTTTGCGAGAGGCGAGATCGAGGATCGAACGTATGCAGCCAACGCGCGTCGTGCTGGTCGAGGCACAGCCCCTGTTCCGGGTCGGGGTCCGCGGCGTGTTGGTGGAATCAGGCAAATACCATGTCGTGGCCGAGACCGGGTGTAGCTCAGAGGCGACGACATTGGGCCAGTCCGAAGCGGTCGATCTCATGCTCATTGGGATGCAAGGAGCGGACTTGGGCGGCCTCCAGATCGCCGAGCGGCTCAGCCAGCGCCACCCCAAGCCCCTCATCGTTTTTCTCGCGCCTAAGCCGGACGAGGACGGCCGCGACACGGCGACCGGGGCCGCGGCCGTCCTGCGCCGAGACATCTCCTCCGAGACCCTAATCCGCGTCCTTGACCAACTCGTCGCGGACGAGCGCCGGTTGCGGCACGCGGACGCGGCGCGTTCCCCGCTGCTGGATGAGCCCTTGGCGCGGTGCGGTTGCGGTTAACCCCCCATTCCGGGCGCGGCCAGATCCAAAACATCAGCCACGGGCGGCGATCGCCCACCCCCATGGCCCGCGCCGCCGACGATTCACGCCTCGCGGCTCCCTCCCCGTCCGCGATCACCGGCCCGGTCAGCCGCGGATCGATGGCCAGCGTATACTTTCCTCGGTTGATTTCGTTGACGATGAATGAGGAGAGCGTAATGGCGATCGATCTGCACGCGGCCGATACTCGGGTCTTCCTGTTTCACAGCCCGAATGCCGCGAGCGACCCCGGCGGCGCCCTGGATACCGTCAACCAATGGCTGAGCAAGGACCGGTCCGGCGGCGCCTACGCGGATCTCCGGGTCCGCGACATCAGCGTCGGCAGCGACGGCATGGGCGGCGTCTACACCACGATCGTCTGCAGCCTGGGCCGGCGCGAGTCGGTGGTCCAGACGGTGGCCGACGCCCTGGACCCGAACGACTAACCCGAGCGTGACCGCGCGGCCCGACGATCGCGGTACCGCGATGAGACCATCCCCAGACCAACCAGGAGGCGGCGAACCGGATTATCCGGCCAGGCCGGGGGTGCTGTTGCTGTACGGCCCCGCCACCTACCGGGCCGCGGCGTTCGCCGCCGCGGCGGCTCGCCTCGGCCTCGAGGTAATCCCCGTCGTCGATACGCCGGCCGCGCTCGAGCAGCGCCGGCCGCGACCGCTGGCGGTCGACTTTTCCCATTCCGAGGATGCGGCGGCGCGGGTCGCCGCCTATGCTCGGGCGCATGCCAACCCCGCGATCCTAGGGCTGGACGATAGCGCAACGCTGGTCGCGGCGGCGGCGAACGCCCGGCTCGGGCTCCCCCACAACGACCCGGCGGCGGCGCTGGCGGCCCGCGACAAGTTCGTGATGCGCGAGCGTCTGGCCGCCGCCGGGGTGCCGGTTCCGGTCTACCAGCGGCAACCCCTCGGCGCCGACCCCGTCGTCCTGGCAAAGTCTGTCACCTATCCCAGCGTCATTAAGCCGCTCCAACTCTCGGGCAGCCGCGGCGTGATCCGGGTCGATGACCCGGCGTCGTTCGTCGTTGCCTGGCGCCGCACCCGGCGCCTCCTCCTGGCGGCAGGGACCGACCCGGCCGCGGACCACCTCCTGATCGAGGCCTTTATTCCTGGAGTCGAGGTCGCGTTGGAGGGATTGTTGACGGAGGGAACCTTGCGGACGCTGGCGATCTTCGACAAGCCGGACCCGCTCGACGGCCCGTTCTTCGAAGAGACGATCTACGTCACCCCATCCCGGTTGGCGGAGACCACCCAAGCCGCCATCACGGCGACGACGGCGGCGGCGGCCCGGGCGCTCGGCCTGCGTCACGGCCCGGTCCATGCCGAGCTCCGGATCAACGAGCACGGCGTCTGGGTGATCGAGCTGGCCGGCCGCTCGATCGGCGGCCTCTGCTCGAGCGTGCTGGAGTTTGGGCTTGGGGTTCGGTTGGAAGAGGTGATCTTGCGCCACGCGGCCGGGCTGCCGTTGCCGACGCTGGCCCGAACCGGACGCGGGGCGGGGGTGATGATGATCCCCATCCCCGGCGGCGGCATGCTCCGGGCGGTCCATGGCCGGGCGGACGCGCTGGCCGTGCCGGGCATCACCGGCCTGGACATCACGGCGCCGCTCAACCAGCTCATCACGCCGCTCCCGGAAGGCGCCAGCTATCTCGGCTTCATCTTCGCCCAAGGCGAAAGCCCGGCGGCGGCGGAAGCGGCCCTCCGCGAAGCGCACGCCCGGTTGACGTTCGTGATCGAGCCAACGATCATGCTGACACCAGCCGATTAATTCCACCCAAGCTCAGACCGCGAAGATGTCGCGCACCGGCAGTTGGAAGCCAGGCAACACCTCGCCGCCATCGAGGCTGTGCTCGGCGGTCAGCTCGCGCGGCTCCCGTCCCCGCGCCAGCTCGGTCACCATTTCCGTG
>JALZJP010000087.1 GCA_030859715.1 Chloroflexota bacterium | reverse complement strand
CATTGGAGGCGCCGGTTCGATCAATTTGCTATGACCGCGACCCCGCTCGCGGTGACTACCTGCTCGGTGACCCGTTCAATCCGGCCCGATCCCTTGGTCGAGGCGCTCGTGCCGCCCCGCATCATCGCCACCGGCCCGGTCCGGACCAGCTCGCGAATCCCGAAACCGCGCAGCATCGTCAGCAGCCCATCGATGCGCTCTTCAGGACCGGTGGCTTCAATGAGCAACGTCGACGGTGTGGCATCGACCACGCGAGCATCGAAGATTTGAGCGATTTGCAAGATCTCCGACCGCGTCTGGGCCTTCGCCGCCACTTTCACCAGGGCCAGCTCATGGGCGATGACGCTAAGATCGGTGACATCGGTGACTTTCAACACCTCCATCAGCTTGTAGAGCTGCTTGCCGGCCTGCTCGACATCGTTTCCTTCGCCAACCACCACGATGGTCATCCGGGAGACACCCGGCTGCTCGGAGTGCCCGACCGTGATCGACTCGATGTTGAACGATCGCCGTCGCATCAGTGACGCTACGCGGTTCAAGATGCCAGGGTGATTCTCCACCTGGACAACGAGCGTGTGGCGCTTTTTCACGTGGTGCCTCCTCGCGGCGTCGACCCGCCACCCTCAGCCTAGTCGAGCTCCGCGAACCGGGCCTCGTGCATCATCTCCGAATTCGAGGCGCCCGGCGGCACGATCGGCCAGACGTTCGCCTCCGGTTCAATCACAAAGTCAATCAGCACGGGGCCGTCGATTGACCGCGCCCGGGCGATCGCCGGCTCGACCTCCGCCCGCGATCGCACCGTGATCCCGGTCATGCCATACGCGTCGGCCAGCTTTGCCAGATCAGGTCCGGTGATCCGAACTTCCGAGTAGTTTTTCGCATGAAAGAGGTCTTGCCACTGGCGAACCATCCCCAGGTAGCCGTTATTGATGCAGGCGATGTTGATGTTCAAGCGCTCCTGAACCATCGTCGCCAGCTCGGGCAGCGACATCTGGATGCCGCCATCGCCGACCACGGTCCAAACCTCGAGGTCGGGCCGGCCGATCTTCGCCCCAATCGCCGATGGCAGACCAAACCCCATGGTGCCCAACCCGCCGGATGTCACCCAGCGATCGGGATGATTGAAGCCGAAGTGCTGGGCCGTCCACATCTGATGCTGACCCACGTCCGTGGTGACGATCGCTTCGCCGTTGGTGGCCGCGGCAATCGCCTTCACAATGGTGTACGGCTCCGGTGTTTCGGGACGATCAGCCAAGGCAGCTTCCAGACCACGATTGCGCCGGGAGTCGATCCAGCCCAGCCACTGCCCATGCCGCCGCTCGTGGACCTCCGAGATCAGCGCTTTCAACACCTCGCGGGCGTCGCCCACCACCGGCACATCGGCCGGCACGTTCTTGCCGATCTCCGCCGGATCAATGTCGACATGGACGATTTTGGCGTTGCGAGCAAAGTCGCTCACCCGGCCGGTGGCCCGGTCGTCGAACCGAGCGCCGATATTTACCAGGACGTCGGCTTGGTCAAGCGCGTCGTTGACGTGCTTATGTCCATGCATGCCCATCAAGCCAAGCGACATGGGGTGCGATTCCGGGAACGTGCCCAGCCCATGCAGGGTAAAGATCACTGGGATCCCGGTACGGTCAACAAAGGCGGCGAATTCTTCCGTGGCGCCGCTGATCAGGATCCCGTGTCCGGCCATGATCAACGGCTTTTCGGCCTGGTTGATGAGATCGGCCGCTAGCCTGACCTGGCGCAGGTTTGGGATCGAGGTCGGTTGATACCCGCGCCGGCCGGCGACCTGGGGATAGGAATAGACCGCCTTTTGAAGAAAAACGCTTTTGGGAATATCAACAAGCACCGGGCCCGGCCGGCCCGAGGTGGCGAGGTAAAAGGCTTCCTTGAGTGTCGGCGCAATGTCGGCCGCGCTCTGGACAAGATAGTTGTGCTTCGTCACCGGCAAGGTGATGCCGGTGATGTCAACCTCCTGGAAGGCATCGCGGCCGATCATCGGTTGCACCACCTGGCCGGTGATCGCCACCAGCGGCACCGAGTCGAGCATCGCGTCGGCCAATCCCGTCACCAGGTTCGTGGCGCCAGGCCCGGACGTCGCCATGCAGACCCCGGGCTTGCCGGTGACGCGGGCATAGCCGATCGCCGCCAGCGCCGCCCATTGCTCAAACCGCACCAGGACGTGATGAAAGCCGGAGCGAGGGAGCGCATCGTAGAGGGGAATCACCGCCCCGCCGGGATAGCCGAACACGGTGGTCACCCCTTCGTCGTCGAGACTCCGACAGGTGATCTCGGCTCCGGTGAGAAGCTCGGGCTGAGCCATCGCCCGCTCCGGCCGGTCCATGTCGGTCGTTGCCAACGGGCGTCGCGTCTCGGTTGCGGCCATTCGCTGTTCCCCCCAATGCCCCGCTTGGCGATTCCGGTGTGTCGTGGTCCGATGCAACCCGCGTGCATCAAAAAAGCCTCCCGATTCTGGGAGGCCGTCTCAACCGTGTCTGGTCGAATCTTCAGTTTGTGCTCGCGCACCCTTGTTCAGCTCAGCCTCCCCGGCGTCGTACGCTCCCCTCCGGGAGCTCAATAAGTACGAGCTCTACAATCGTAATCAGGGGGGAAGCGGTGGGCTGAACAGTCATCGCGCTGATGTTGCCCCAGTGCCAAACGGTGGCGCTGATACCTAATCCATGGTTCGTCCATTCCATAGTACGGAAGCGACACGGAATCTGTCAACCCATTCCGCCGCGTTTTTCGGACCGAGGTGCCGTCTTTTCATTGACGAGCACGCGTGATACACGGCTTACTCCTCCGCATCCTGATCCTCGTGAGGGTCCGCCAGCCCGGTTGGATAGTGCCCGTTCTGCTGTGGGCAGACATGGTTGCCAGGTCCCATCGGCGCCCCGCACATCGTGCATCGCGGCCGGCCGGCGGCCACGACCGCCGCCGCATCGGCGCTGACCTCTCGCGCCTGCTCGCGCGTGATCCGGCAGGCGAAGGAAGCCGGCACCGCCTCGAGCGGGATGTCACCCGACTCCGGCTCATCATTGATGTCATGGGCGACGATGACCAACGTGTCGGTGCCTTCGTCGTAGCCCAGCTCCATCCGGCCAGCCCGGAACTGGCGCCGCGTGCCGAGGTCGAACTCAACCGGCACCGCCGTCGTCCCGAGCTCCGGTCCCGAATCGGGGAGCTGCTCGAGCATCTGCTCCAACGCCAAGCCGAGCGCCTGGAGCTGCTGCTTCTCCATCCAGACAATGTAAGTGTGGCCGGTCAGGATGGCGAGGAGCCGAAAGCGCCGCTGTCCCGGCTCACCAATCGCCTCGACCCGCAGACGGTGCGCCTCCAGGTCGGAATTTGCCCCAAACTCCAACGCCATTGGTCCTTAACGCGAAGCGATCGCCGGTTGATCACCAGACCCGCGGGTGCCGGCTTGGCCGCCCCGAAATCAGACGGCCTGACTCACGGTAGGATAGCATGATGGCCCGGTATCGCTCCGACCATTGTGCCCGGCGTTCCCGAGTACAATGCGTACCATTCCAACCGGACTCTCGATTGTCGCCCACGGCGGTCAATCTCTATACTCAACTGAAGCGAACCAGCGAGGGGGTGCAGCCCGATGCCCGACAGCCATACGGACGCCACGGACGAGCTGACCACGGAGGTCGGGCTCACGACGACGCTCGATTCGCTCGGCTCGGAACCCCGGTATCGCAAGACGGATGTCGATCCGGAGGCCGCCTCGGCGGCGACCGAGACCGAGCCGTCGTTAATGCTGGACACGATTCGCGCCGATCCCGAAGTCCAGTCGCTCATTAGCCAAGCCAACATAAATCTTGGCGTTCTCGGATTCACCGAACATGGTTTCCGTCACGTCGGGCTCGTCGCGAATATCGCCCGCAATGTGCTTCGCCTCCTCGGCTACGACGAACGGCAGCAGGAGCTCGCGGCCATTGCCGGCTATCTCCACGACATCGGCAACGTCGTCAGCCGGCACGGACACGCCACGACGAGCGCCATGCTCGCCCATTCGATTCTGGTTCGGCTCGAAATGCCATGGGCCGACATCGCGGTCGTCCTCGGCGCCCTTGGCTCTCACGGCGACGATCATGGCCGGCTTGGTGAAGCGGTCAACCCGGTTTCGGCGGCGGTCATTTTGGCTGACAAGTCGGATGTGCATCGATCGCGGGTGCGCAACACCGACCGTGCCGCGTTCGATCAACATGACCGGGTGAACTATGCCGCGACATCGTCATTCCTCCGCGTCGACGCCGGCGCTAAGACCATTACGCTGGAACTGACGATTGACACGGAGATCGCGCCGGTGATGCACTATTTTGAGATCTTCTTGCCCCGCATGCTGATGAGCCGGCACGCGGCCGAGTTGCTGGACTGCGAGTTTCACATCGTGATGAACGAGGTGGTGGTCCTCTGACATGCTGAACTTGGCGATGGGCGGCCCCCGCTCACATCCGACCACCAGCCGCATCCACGGCCGGCGCTGGCGTGACTTCGATTTCTTCATGCTCATCACCACGGTCGTCCTGATGATCTTCAGCGCCTTCGCGATCTGGAGCGCCGATGGGGGCGGCTCCCTTTCATTCGAGAACCTGGGGGTGCGGCAGGCGGCTTTTGGCGTCATTGGGATCGTGATGCTCCTGGTCCTGGCCAGCATCGACTACCGGCTGTTCGCCTCGGTGGCGTGGCTCCTGTACGGGAGCGGCTTGGCGATGCTTGGCCTCGTCCTCGTGCCGGGGGTGGGGACCGAGATCGGCGGCGCCCAGCGCTGGTTCGACCTCTTTGGCATCACGACGGTTCAACCTTCTGAATTTGCCAAACTGACGACCATCATCGGCCTCGCCGCCTTCATCTCCTCCCGTGGTCCGGTGATGAAAGAGTTCTCCAGCTTTCTCCTGACCATCGTGATCGTGGCCGTGCCGATGCTCTTGATCGTTGCCCAGCCGGATCTCGACTCCGCTCTGATCCTCGGTGTGATCTGGCTCGCGATGATGCTGGTCACGCACACGCGGCGGATCTATCTGGTGGGCGCCGCGATCGTGGGCCCGATTGCCGCCATCCTTGCCTATGCCCTCGTCCTCCAGCCATACCACCGGGAGCGCATCTTGCAGTTCTTGGGCCTGCTCGAGGATCCGCTCGGGATCGGCTATCAGGCAACCCAGGCCCAGCTCAGCATTGGGTCCGCCGGGTGGACCGGGTTCGGCCTCGCCGGGGGTACGCAGAGCGTCTTCAACTTCCTCGCGGTGCGGGAGTCGGACTTCGTGTTTGCGCACGCCGCCGCGATGTTTGGCTTCATCGGCATGGTGGCGCTGCTGCTCGCGATCGTGATCTTGCTCTGGCGCTGCCTCTGCGTGGTCGAGATGGCCCGTGACAGCTTCGGCCAGCTCCTAGCGGCCGGAATCACCGGCATTCTCTTTGTCCAGGCCGTCGTCAACATCGGCATGAACGTCGGCCTCCTCCCGGTAGCGGGAATTCCGCTGCCATTCATCAGCCAGGGGCTTTCTTCGCTCTGGGCGTTCCTTTTCGCCGAAGGAATCCTCCAGTCGATCCTGGTCCATCATCGGAAGCTCGGCTTTCAGCCGGAGTAGCGTCCCCCGGCTCATCCGCCAACGTCCGCATCATCTCGTACAGCTCGGACCGCGGCTTTCCGGTGATGGTCGCCGCTTCGCGCGCCGCCTGGCTGGGCGAGAGACCGGCGCGCCGCATCTGCCGCAGGACCGCCGTCGCCTCGCCAGGTTCGGCGAGGTCGTCGTCGGCGCGGCCCGCCACGACCAGCACGATCTCCCCCCGCGGCTCGGCTTCGGTCGTGCGGGTTGTCAGCTCACGCAAGGTACCGAACATCGTTTCCTCGTGGACCTTGGTCAGCTCCCGCATCACCACGGCGCGCCGGTTCCCCCACGCCCGGTCGAGCTCTTCGAGCGTGGCGGCAACCCGGTTTGACGATTCAAAGAGCACCACCGGAAATCCTGCCGCCCCGACCCGCGCCAGCAGGTGTCTCCGTTCCGATCCGCGCCGCGGCAGAAATCCTAGCGACAGGAACGGGCCCGTCACGAGACCCGCGGCGGCCACCGCGGCGGTCACCGCGGAGGGACCTGGAATGGGAGAAACGCGGTGTCCAGCCGCGGCCGCGGCCGCGACCAGCGCCGCCCCGGGGTCGGAAATCGCCGGCGTCCCGGCGTCACTGACCAGCGCGACATCACCAGTGTCCAGCGTCCGCAACAGTCGCTCGAGCCGAGCCCGCTCATTGTGTTCGTGATAGCTCACCATCGGCGTCTGAATCGAGAAATGGTTCAAGAGCCCACGCGTGTGGCGGGTATCTTCGGCGGCGATCACCTGAACCTCACGCAGCACGCGGACCGCCCGCGGCGTCATGTCCTCCAGGTTTCCGATCGGTGTGGCCACAACGTAGAGGGTGCCCATGGTTTGAGAGTGCGCCTTCATGGAGATCGCGGTCCCCGGTTGAGAGGGAGTGCCCGGCACGGCTATACTCGTGTACGAACAGATGTCTTGCCGCGGCTGCTCCGGTCGCGCGCCACAGCCGCTCGGAGGCGTCCCGGCCATGACCGACCACGAACCCCTGATCCCGGAACAGCCTACCGTTCAGGCATCATCCTCACGCCTGGAGCAGACCCGGTCATTGTATCGGAAGTACCGTCCGCGGAACTTCGAGGCGAACGAGCTCGTTGGCCAAGAACACATCGTCCGCATCCTGCGCAATGCCATTCGGCTGGACCGCATCGCGCACGCCTATCTCTTCTGTGGCCCCCGCGGCACCGGCAAAACGACCACCGCCCGCTTGCTGGCAAAGGCGGTCAACTGCCTCCATCCCGATCCGGATCGGCGCCCCTGCGGCGAATGCGCGAGCTGCCACGCGATCGCCGTCGGGTCCGCGACCGATGTGATCGAGATCGACGCCGCGAGCAACCGCGGGATCGACGATATCCGGGATCTCCGCGAACGGGTCAAGTACGCTCCGGTCCAACTGCGAACGAAGTTCTACATTGTGGACGAGGCGCATCAAATCACCGGCGCCGCCGCCAATGCATTTCTCAAGACCCTTGAGGAGCCGCCCGCCCATACCAAGTTCATTCTCGCCACCACCGACCCGGAGGAGCTGCTGGCCACGATCGTCTCCCGCTGCCAGCGCTTCGATTTTCGCCGGATTGGCTTCGATGCCAGTGTCGACCGGCTGCGAACGGTTGCCGGGGCGGAAGGGCTTGCCGTCGATGATGAGGCGCTGGCGGTCATTGCCCGGCATAGCACCGGCAGCCTGCGGGACGGCCTAAGTCTCCTTGACCAGGTCTCCCTTTATGCGGAACCGGAAGGCAACGGGCAGCAAACCCCGCCGATTTCAGCTGACATGGTGCGCGTCCTGCTTGGCGTCAGCCGGAACGATCGCGTGGCAGGGCTGGTCTCCGCCCTGGCCGATGACGATCCCGGCGCCGCGCTTGCGATCGTCAACAGTGCCATGGAGGCGGGTGAGGATCCCCGTCAAATCAACCGCCAGCTCGTGGCCTACCTCCGAGTCTTGCTCCATCAGCGAGCGGGGGGCACCATCGACGCGGACGACCAAGCTCGGGCCCTGGCCGCCCGGTTCGAGCTCGGTCGGTTGGCCGACCTCGCGCGCCGCTTCGGCGAGATCGACTTCGCGATCAAGCATTCGCCAGTAAGCCAGCTTCCGCTCGAAGTGACGCTCGTCGAGGCCACGCTGACCGCGCGGCCCCCGGCCGAGCTGCCAATGCCAGCCATGCCGGCACCACGATCTGCCTCCGCCGCCAGCCTGTCCACCCGTGAGACGCCTGTCCAGCCATCGTCCCTGACAACCTCGCTTCGCGATCGAGTTCGTGGCTCTGACACGCCACATCCGACCGCCCGGCGAGTCATTCAGGATTCGCCGAGTCCGCCGCCGCCCGGCCCGGAGCCTTCGAGCCCGTACCCGGTGATCGACGGTTCACTGACCGTGGACCAGCTTGCCGATCTCTGGCCACGGATCCGGATGGATGTCAAGGCGCTCAATCGCCGGATCGAGGCATTGCTGGCGTCGGTCGATCCCGTGCGGGTCAATGGTGACATGGTCACACTGGGTGCGGCCTATCCCTTTCACCGGGACCGCATGAACACGGATGAGGTCCGCGACGTGATGGAGTCGGTCATCGGCCGCTTGGCCGCCCGTCCCATTAAAGTTGAATGCGTTCTGCGATCTGACGTGCCGACCCTGCCTCCGTCAAATGGCGTCGACCACGGCGACAATGCGCCTGAGCCAACCCCCGCCGCGCCGGTGACAGCGGCAGCGCCGAGCAGTGCCTCCGAGGTGCCAGCGATACCGGAGGCGGACGCAACGAAACCGACGAACGGTCACCATGCGCCTGAGGACGATGAGGCACATCAGCAACGGCTGCGAGCGGCGAAGAATCTGTTCGGGGCCGAAGAGATCGAGCCCGGGGACACGATCACCTAACGTCAGAGTCGCGGGTCAAGTGGCGTCGCCGCCGGCGTCGCCGATGGTGACATGCCGTCCTGGTGGATCACCGTGGCGGTTGTCCCGTCCGACACTTGGTAGATGGCGAACGGTCCATCGACATACTCCCCGGTGTAGCCCGCGCTGGGCACCACTCGGAACATCAGGCCGGCGTCCGTCCACCACACATCGGTCACGGACTGCCCGGCCGGCACCTCGAGCTCGAAGCCGCGATTTGTCAGCAGGTCTCGCACCCAAAGGCTATCGAAGGCTTCGCCGGCGTCGCCGGGAATGACCACACGGTAGGCGACCGACCGGCCATCACGGGAGGGAGTCGCTCCCACGATGCGGGCAACCGGGGCCACGCTGCCCGCGCTCGCGACAAGCTCGCGATCGCTGCCATCGCTATTGATCCGCCAGAGATCGGCCGTCGCGGTCAAGCCGCGTTCTTCAGAGAAAATCAGCGCCCGGCCATCGGGCAGCCAGGCCCAATCGAAGATCGTGTGCATCGCCACGTCGTCGGGAAAGAGCGGCGCGGGGTCGGTTGGCGTCGCCACGGCGGCCACGTAGATGCTCGTCCGATCGTCCCCCGTCTCCGCCAGAAACCCCACTTCCTCGCCAGTCGGTGACCAGGCCGCCTGCTCAGGCCGAGCGGCGACGCCTCCGGCCACGATCAACTCGGGTTCAGCGTCCTCCGCGAGGGACACCGCGACCAGTCCTCCGGGAGACAGGGCCACGAGCAGGTTATCTCCCTGGGGCGACCAGTCAAGGGAAACGACCTCCGCGTTCGACCCTGGCGCCAGGCCGCCAATCCCCTCGAACCGATGAAGCTCCTCCCCGCTCAGGGTCAGGACGAGCAGGTCGGCCGTCTCTGCCCCGTCGACCGGACGGACCACGATCACTGCCACGCGATCGCCGCTGGGGGACGACGCGATCGCCCGAATCGATGCTTCCGCCGGCGGCTCAAAGACTGAGCCCAGACCACCGTCGTTCGGCGCCAGCGTCCAGACGTTCCCCGCCCCCAGGAAATAGAATCGGCCCGCGGCGCCTCGGGTTCGTAGCAATTGCTCGGCGGAAACAGGTGACGCCGCCGGCGATGCGGCCGGCGGGGACGGGACCGGCCAGGTCGGGATCGTGGTCGGGAGGGCCGCTGATTGCCGCGGGTCATTGGCAAATTGGCGTTCCGCCTCGTCGTCGACACACCCGGTCAAGATGACCAAGCCAGCCAAAGCGAGGAGAAACCGCGGGCAACGTCGAGGCGCCCAGTCGCTCAATCGCTGTTGTACTTCGCCCACGCCACGCCGACCCATCAACGTCCTGACTCGTATCACGCTCAGAATGATTGCCTCGGAGCTTTGATTCAGACAAACGGCGGCCGGGCGGGCATCGGCCTGGCTGACGACAGACACGGAGTTTTCGGCGATCGTCGGCCCGTCCAGTATATACCAGCCGCCGGCCGAAGCGGTCCGTGTGACCGCCCGTGCGGTCGCCGGCCGGCACCGATCGCCGAGACGCCGTCGCCGGTGAGGCGCCAGAAATGCAGGACGTTCACCCAATCGACCCTATGCTAGACTCGCCTGGTCCGGCGGGCGGAGGCGTTCCGCCGCCGACTCTCGATCGTGATTGCTGAGGAGCCCGTATGCGCCTTTCGCTCGCGGAAGTCGATCACGTGGCGACGCTGGCCCGGCTCGGGCTGGCCGGGGCTGAGCGGGAGCGGCTTCGCGAGCAACTATCGTCGATCCTGGATCACATCTCCGCCCTGAATCAACTCGACACCGCGGCAATCGAGCCGACGGCCCAGGTCGTCGAGCTGACGAACGTCATGCGGGCGGATGAAGTCCGCTCTTCATTGCCCCGCGAGGCGGTCCTGGCCAATGCGCCCCGGCAGCGGGACGGCTTCTTCGAGGTCCATGCCATCCTGACCGGGAACGACGATCCGGCATGAGCGAGCTTACCTGGCTGACCGCGACCGAAGCCCGGCGGCTCCTGGACACCCGGGAAATCTCCGCGATCGAGTTGGCCGAGGCCCACCTCAGCCGCATCGCGGCGATTGACGGCACGCTCAACTGCTTCCTGCACGTCATGGCCGACGTTGCTCGCTCGCAAGCGCTCGCCGCCGATGCGCGGATTCGGGCCGGCGACGCGAACTCGATGACCGGGATCCCGATCGCGCTAAAGGATATCCTCTGCACGGTCGACGCTCCGACCACCGCCGCTTCCAAGATCCTTGCCGGCTACCGATCGCCGTACGACGCGACGGTGGTGAGCCGGTTGCGGCAACAAGGCGCGGTCTTCCTCGGCAAGGCCAACACCGACGAGTTCGCCATGGGCTCGTCGAACGAGAACTCCGCCTATGGACCAGTGCTGAACCCTTGGGTCCTCGACCGGGTGCCGGGAGGGAGCAGCGGCGGCCCGGCCGCGGCCGTCGCGGCCGGGCTGGCCCCGCTCTCGCTCGGAACCGATACCGGCGGCTCGATCCGGCAACCCGCCGGGTTTTGTGGTGTCGTCGGCCTGAAACCGACCTACGGCCGCGTCTCCCGGTACGGTCTGCTGGCATTTGCCAGCAGTCTCGATCAGATCGGCCCGTTCGCCCGGACGGTCGAGGATGCCGCCCTGCTGCTCGGGGCGGTCGCGGGGTATGATCCGGCCGATTCGACCGCCTCGCCGCTGCCAGTCCCGGACTATCGCGCCGCGCTCGGCGGTGATCTGCATGGCACCACGATCGGCATCGCGCGGGAGTACACGGTTGATGGCATGGAGGTTGGGGTCCAGGACGCCGTTGCCGGCGCGATCCAGCAACTCGCCGATCTCGGGGCCAAGCTCGTGCCGGTGAGCCTGCCCCACACCGAGTACGCGCTGCCGACCTACTACATCACGGCGCCGGCCGAAGCGAGCGCGAACCTGTCACGCTACGACGGGGTCAAATACGGACTGGCGGTCGAAGCGCCGACCTTGCGCGAAACCTACGAACGGACCCGGGGCGAGGGCTTTGGTCCGGAGGTCAAACGGCGGATCATGCTCGGCACCTACGCCCTCAGCTCCGGCTACTACGATGCATATTATGTCAAGGCGCAGAAAGTGCGCACCCTGATCAAACGCGACTTCGACGACGCCTTCGGCCATGTCGACGCCATCGTCGGTCCCACCTCCCCCACCGTCGCCTTTCCGCTTGGCTCCCGGACCGACGATCCATACCAGATGTACCTGGCCGATATCTTTACCATCCCAGCCAACATGGCCGGCATTCCCGGCCTGGCCGTCCCCTGCGGCTTCAGCCAGGGTCTCCCCGTCAGCCTGCAAATCCTCGGCCGCTCCTTCGACGAAGCAACCATCCTTCGCATCGCGGACGCCTACGAACGGGCGACGCCCTGGCACACGCGGCACCCTGAGCTCAAAGCGACGGCCGAATGACTCGTCGCGAACCGTGGCGAGCTCATCGCGGTTCCGTTGTCCGCGGATCACTCGCGAATCAGAGCCAGACGCCAAACGAGCGTTCGTCCCGGTTTGACACTCCGTTCCCACCCTTGCTAGACTTTCGCGTGGTGAGGGGCCGCTAGCTCAATTGGCAGAGCAACTGACTCTTAATCAGTGGGTTCGGGGTTCGAGTCCCTGGCGGCTCACCAAAGAAAACCTCAGCGCCAAGCGGAAAAGAGATCGGCCGAGGTATTGATGCGTCGGCCGATCTCTGGTTTCTACCCCTACGTTTACCCCAAAACTCTGGCACTTCATGTCTGGAATAAGATACGAGCCGGGTTGGAAGCGCACGAGAAACGCCTGCTCGCCGTCGAGCTGAAGCATCGCAGCCAATGAATTGGACTTCGCTATGAGTTCGGCATCAGCACGAAGGCATGCATCTCACCATTGATAAGGCCGCGACCGACGATCTGTCCCGCATCGTTGATGTCGAGGGCAGCGAAGAGCACCAAGCCGGCCATTGGATCGATCAGGGTATTGAGGTCAGTCAGGGCATCGGTCCGGTAATCGTAGAGAAACGCCCGATGAAAGGACTGCGAATCATCGGCCGGCAGCCACGCATACCCCACGACTTGACCGCTGTTGTTGATGGCGCTGGCCACGACGTTGGTATAGCCGGGTAGCCTCCCGATGTTCGTTGTGCGACCGGTTTCATGATCGTACACGAAGCTGCCACCGGCTTGGGTCAGCCCGCGGGCGCCGGCGAGCTCTGGCTGCGCAATGAGCTGGTTGAATTCGTTCACATCGACGCCGACGCTGCCGTTAGCAGCAGGGGCGCTGCCAAGCACCGTCGCATGCCCGTTCACGATGAGCGCTGCTCGTTGGTCACCCGGGCCATTGCCGATGACAGCGGTCGCGGCAATGGACCCACTGTTGGCGATTGCTCCTGTCCACAGTCTGTCATAGCCAACGGGGGGTGACACCGTGGTCGATTGCCCGTTCTCGACCACGACCGCCTGACCGAAGGCGGTACCGACCATGGCGCCGGCATCATTGATGCCAGACAACGTCGCGTTCATCCCCAGCTCAGGCAAGGACTGCACGTCTCCGATGCTCGATTGATAGAGGAAAACGTCACCCAAGTTGCGGCCCAGCACCTCGCCGCGATCGTTGATGCCGATCGCGGACGTGATGCCCAAGTCCGTCAGGTCGGTCGCGCCGTCGGGCGAAGCCAGCACGACGTGGTTGTCGGTGGTGCGTGGCGCGATCGCTGATGGGTCGGGCGCGGTTGCCCAAGTCCAGAGGACCTGGCTGCGATTGTTGATATGCCAAGCACTGCTCCAATTGCCGTTGCCAGTGCCTAGATCGATCACTCTATAGGCGTCGGATTCAGCCTGTGTCGTGGTTTGCTGGGCCGCCCGTGCCTCCCGCCCGGCGATGATGGCGGCGATGGCGATCTGCATGTTCGCGACTTGCTCAACGTCATGTTGCGGGCTACCGACGGGCGCCACCCCCGTCACTCGAAAAAGGATTGGTCCATAGGTTACGTAGCGTGTGTACTCGGTCCCATTGCTCACCGGACCGGTCAAGGCCATCGCACCGGGCACCATCTGGAGTGACGTGCCCAATGCTCGTGAGTCGGCAAAGAACGGCGCTGCCGCCGCCGCCCCCTCCTCCGTGGCGAATCGGTGAACACTGATATCGATCCAGCCAGCGCTGCCGGCCGGGGGGGTATCGCAGCCAAATTGCCGGTAGGCACCGGCCTGCCAGCCAAGGGCACTCAGCTCGGTCGCGGCGTCGGGGATGTTGGGGAACCGCGTCAGCAGCCCAGCGAAGTCCAGCACCCCGTCCCCATCGATCCGGAAGCAGTCGGCATGTGGTAGGTAGAGCGTTGACGGGAGATAGTCGGCCGGCGTGGTTTGGGCCCGCACGAGTCCGGCCGGCAATGTGGCGCCGAACAGCATGAGGAGAACCGCGAGTGTGGACCAGAAGACGCGCATGGCGAAACGCCCCTCTCTTCAAAACCGGATGTGAGTGATGACCGCACCAAATGGATCGGGTGCTTTGTCTGCCCGGTTGGCGCCGGATGCTTGCTCCCTTGGCCCTCGTCCTAGCCCGCAACGGGCCTCAGGCGGCCAGCGAGAACACTATCATCG
>JALZJP010000078.1 GCA_030859715.1 Chloroflexota bacterium | reverse complement strand
GTGCCGCCCACCGCGGACAGCCCGGCCAAGCCGAGGGCGCCGCCGAGGACGCCGCGCCGCCGAAGCCGCTGATCGAGCAGGGCCAGGCGACGGTGGCCGAGCCCCTGGTTCGTGCCGGTGGCCGCGCCAACCCGCCGCGCGAGCGTGGGATCGAAGTTCGACATCGACCGTCTCTCCTTTACGTTGCGCGTGCCCGCGCCGCCGCGGGCATCATCGGCAGCCGCTAATTCTGACGCGGATCGAGCGCATCGCGCAATCCGTCGCCGACAAAGGTGAAGCCGAGCATCGCCAGGGCGATCACCGCCGTCGGGAAGAGGCCCAGATACCAGTAGACGCTGATGTACGGGGCGCTATCGGCCACCATCTTGCCCAGGCTGGGGGTCGGCTCGTTGATGCCGATGCCGAGGAAGCTGAGCCCCGCCTCGGTGAAGATCGCGGTCGGGATCGCCAGCGTGATGGCAACGGTCAAGGGCGCGATCGAGTTTGGCAGCAGATGGCGGACCGCGATCAGCCACTCCGGCGTCCCCAGGCTCCGCGCCGCCAGCACGAAATCCTGCTCCCGCAGGGTCAGCAGCTGGGCCCGGACCAACCGACAGATAACCACCCAGCTCGTGATCCCAATTACCAGGATGACGTTGCGAATGCCGCCGCCGGTGATTGAGACGAGGAAGATGGCGAACAGGATGCCGGGGAAAGCGGTCATCACCTCCACCAGGCGGAGGACCACGAAGTCGGCGAGGCCGCCTCGCAGCCCCGCCAGCAGGCCGAGCGGGATGCCGATCAAGCAGGCGATGGCGACGGCGGTGAAGGCCACGGTCAACGAGGTTTGCAGCCCATACATGATCCGGGAGAGGACGTCGCGCCCGATCGCATCGGTCCCGAACGGATAGTCGCTACTCGGATACTGGCTCGCCACCATCAGGTTGGAAGCGTCATAGGCGGTGGGTGCCAGCAGCGGCGCCAGCAACGCGATCAGGATCAGGACCCCCGTGATCGCCAGGCCGATCACCGCCAACCGCTGCCGGAAGAACCGACGCAGGGCACGGCGCCGGTTGGAGCGCCGCCGGGCCGGCAACGTCAACCGCGGCGCGGTCGCTTCCGTGGCAGACGCCATCTCCATTCAGGATCTCTCCCACCGGCGATCGCCTCGCCCGCTCGTGACGCTCATAACCGGATCCGGGGATCGAGCAGCGTATAGAGGATGTCGGTGAAGAGGTAGGTCAGCCCCCAGACCACGGCGATCAGCAAGACCAGGGCGAGGATCATCGGGTAGTCGCGGGTGAAGGTCGAGGTGACGAAGAACCGGCCCAAGCCGGGGATGCGGAACGCCTGCTCAATGAAGATCGAGCCAGTGAGGATGTTCGGGATCTCCGGCAGCATCACCGTCACGAACGGGATCAGCGCGTTGCGGGCGACGTGCCAGGTCAGCACCCGGCGCTCGCGCAATCCCTTCGCCCTGGCGGTGCGGACATAGTCGGCGGCGAAGGTTTCCAACAGGCTGGTCCGGGTGTAGCGAGCGACGAGCGCGGTCGGCCCCAGCGAATAGGCCAGGACCGGCATGATGTAGTGCTCGGGCCGGCCCCAGCCGCCGGTTGGTAGCCAATCGAGGCGGACACTAAAGAGCAAGATGAGCCAGATGGCGACCACGAAGTTGGGCAGCACCAGGCCCAGGGTGACGCCGAAGGTCAGGAAATAGTCGAGGAACTTGTTGCGATGCAAGGCCGCGATGACGCCGATGGCGATGCCCAACGGGTAGGAGACGGCGATGGTCAGCAACCCGATCCGGATCGTCACCGGCCAGGTTTGCTGGATCAACTCGACCACGGTCTGGGTCGGGCTCTGGAAGGGGACGCCGAAATCGCCCCGCACCGCGTTGCCCATGTAGAGCAGATACTGCTCCCAGAGCGGCCGGTCGAAGCCGTACTTCTCGTTGCGGGCCTGCCGGGTCGCCTCCGCCAGCCCGCGCTCCCCCTGGGCAAAGGGATCACCCGGCACGGCGCGGGTGAGGAAGAAAGTCACCATCGACACCGCGATCAGGACAAAGACTAACCCGACCAACCGGCCGACGATATACCGGGCCATACGTCCCCCGCCGTCACGAGTCCTGACTTTTTAGAGATGCGCCTATCGTAAACCGCATTCTAGCCGAATCACGGCCAGACTTCGCCCTGGCGCGCCATTTCGAAAGGGAAGTCGACCGATTGGTCGCTCGGGTCGTCGGGAACCCCGGCTCGGAAGTATTGGACCACACTGGTCTTAAGGTCGCGGCTCAGCACGCCGTCGATCAGGTCGCCCAGCGTTTCAAGGCGGCAGCCGAGTTGAGTCTGGCAGATTTGCGCGTGACAACGCGGTAGGGGTATGGCGAGTGTCGATCCTTGACCCTTCCCGATCGTCGACACTCAAGACTTGTACACTTCTGCTGCCATGGGCAGAGAGAGATCGTCTGAATCGACGCGCCAGGAGACGAATGAACCGACCATGACCGAGATCTGCCCCGCGATTCCTCGGCCGGATTGGCAGGTACTGCTGATTGGTGGTCCATCGGGCGTCGGCAAGTCATCGGCCGCGAAGCGCATGGCCCTCCGATTTGGCGTGCCCTGGCTACAGGTCGACGATTTCCGTCTGGCGTTGGAGTGGAGTCGCGTCACGCTCCCGAGGCCGGAGGATACGGCAGCTCTGTACTTCTTTGCCGAAACGCCGGGGGTCTGGCGACTGCCGCCACAGCGATTGCGCGATGCCTTTGTCGGCGTGGGGGAGGCAATGTCCCCGGCCATTGCGAAAGTGGTCACCAACCATGTCGCCACCGCGGATCCGATCGTGCTCGAGGGAGATGGCATCCTGCCGTCGCTCCTCTCCCGACCGGACGTGCGCGCGTTTGCGACTGGCGGGCGAGTGCGCGCGGTTTTCGTAGTCGAGCCAGAGGAGGATGCGATCCTAACCAATATGGCCGCACGAGGCCGGGGCATAACCGAGTTCACCGCGGCGGAATTGCGAACTCACGCAATGGCGAAGTGGTCGTACGGGCAGTGGCTTGCTGATACGGCGCTCCGGTATGGCATGCCGGTCCTGGAGTCGCGCCCGTGGGCCACGCTAGTCGATCGCATCGTGGCGGCAAGCAGTGCGATGCAACACTCATCATAGAGCGGTTTGCGGACGAGTCGGGAATCGGTCGACGAAACGATATGCGGTCAACGTCCGCGAGCGGCTCGATGCCGGGCCTCCTGGCACCATCGGTCGGCTCCACGCCGGCCAGTCTCCCAAGCGACCGTCGTTGTCGTCGTTGCTCCGTGTTGAGGCGATTGCTCGGGCGATCTCGACCCGATCGGGTTTAGGGTACGATTGGCCGGGATTGCAAACTGTGGAAGCTGTTGATGGCGGTTGCCGCGCGGCCTGGCGGCGACGATCAGCGGGGCGGAGCCTGGTCTTGACATCGAGCGACACCGCCTCCCGGCTGGACAACGGCCCGCCGCTGGCCATCCGCGAGGTGGTGGTCCACTAGGGTCCGGCCCTGCTGGCGATCCTCGCTATCGCCGTCATCTACACCCTGATTGCCCGCGACTCGGGGCTGGGGCCGGGCATCCTTATTCCGGTCATCGTGGTCACGCTGATCCTCCTGCGGTTCATGGCCACCTGGCGCGGCCATCACCGGCTGGAGCGTAAGCTGGCGAGCATTCTGCTCGGCGCGATTACGGTGGCGGAAGCGGGCGTCACCTCGCTCATCGTGACCGACATCCTCGACACCTCGTCCCGCCTGATCGACGTCTCGCCCCATGTGGCGCAGATGTTCCTGCGTGACGCGATGCTCGTCTGGCTGATGAACATCCTGACCTTCGCGATCTGGTACTGGGAGATAGACGGCAACGGCCCGACCAGCCGGCATCTCGATGGCTACCAACTCACCGACCTGCTGTTCCCACAGTCCACGATCGCCCCCGGCGGCGCTCGCGAAAAGCCGTGGGAGCCCAACTTTATCGACTACCTGTTCGTCGCCTTCACCACCAGCACCACCTTCGGCCCCACCGACACCTCGCTCCTCTCGGTCCGGATGAAAATCCTGACCATGGTCCAGGCCACGATCTCGATGGCGGTCCTGGTGGTGATCGTCGCCTGGGCGCTCAGCGTGCTGTAGTGGCCCCTACGACGCGGGAGCGATCCCACGGACGTATCAATCCCCTCGCCGGGAATAGTGTCAAGTCGCGGATTGCCTCAGTTTTGACCACACTCCAATCGCATCCGGCCGCGTCGCTCGCGAAGGGGACGACCGCTCGATCTGAGCAGCCGCCAGGGCCATGTCTCCTTCGCTCCATGACGGTGTCCTATCAGTCAAGCGTATCGGCGAGTCCGAAGATGAGGGGCAGTCCGGGGTCGAGGAAACGCGTCATGCCGCTGATCCGATCGTTCGCCAGGCTGAGGACCAAGAGGCCGATAGCCCGGGCCGTTGAGCCGTCGGGCTGGGTGAGGTAGTGGCCGAAGGCAGGCTGGGTGTTGGCCCGGGTAGGCACAAGCCGGACCTGTCGTCGCCCGCGCCACCGGGCGCTGGTCCGTAAGAAGGCCGCGATTGCCTCGGGGCCGTGGTATTCGTGGGGCGCGGGCGGCATGGCCAGCCACGCATCGTCGGTGAGAAGAGCCACCACGGCGTCTAGGTCATCCGCGACGAAGGCCGAGGCGAAGCGTAGGGCAATATCCTGGTCGTGGGCGGAGCCGGACGTTGGAAGCTCGCGATTATCAGCCGGACCGCGTTGCCGCGCCATCGAAGCTCGGGCCCGCTGAAGGAGGCCCTTGATGGCGGTGGGGCTGGTGTCCAGCATGGTCGCGGCGTCGGTGGTGGGAAAGTCGAGCACGTCACAGAGGACCAGCGCCGCGGTCTGTCGTGGTGGAAGCCGCTGGAGGGCGACGATGAACGCCAGCTCGACCGTTTCGCGAGCCTGATAGGTCGCCTCCGGTCCCGGCGTTCGGTCCGGCGCCCGCTCCAGCCAGGCGTCGGGATAGGGCTGGAGCCAGGTGACCTCACCCCGGCGTGACGGAGCGGGCGGGTCGAACGGCGGGACTGGCTCGGGCGGCGCCCGCCGCTTGGCGTCGCGAATCGCATTCAGGCAGCGGTTGGTCGCGATGCGATAGAGCCAGGTTCGAATCGACGAGCGGCCGGCGAAGCCATCCAGCGCGCGCCAGGCGGCGGTGAGCGTCTCCTGCATGAGGTCTTCGGCATCCGCCAGCGAGCCGAGCATCCGGTAGCAGTGGACATGCAGCTCGCGAAGATGCGGAGCGACAAGGACTCGAAATGCCTGCTCGTCTCCCGCTCGCGCCTGTTCGAGCCTGAACCGCCCGGAGCGTTCCGTTCGTCGGTTCGGCGGTGTCTCAATACTCAACGGACGTTACCTGACCTTGTCGAGGAGGAGACAACCATGACCGAGAGCGATAGCCCGGCCCTCGAGACCGCCCTAGCGTACCACCGGGCGTGGACCGGCGGCGACCTCGAAGGCGCCATGGCGTACGTTGCCGACGACATCACTTGCCGCGCACCCGGCGGTGACATCACCGGGAAGGATGCGTACCACGGTTACCTGCGTGACTTCGTCCGCATCATGACTGGTTTGACCGATGTTGCGTCATTCGGCGACGAGGAGCGGGCGGTGCTATTCTATTATCCACACACGGCAACGACCAGTACCGCACCCGCCGCCGAACACTTCACGATCCGTGACGGGCGGATCGTGGAAAGCCTTCTGGTCTTTGATCGCCTCTCGTTCGCTCCGACACCGGAGCAGTAGGCGGCACGTCTGGGCTCCCGTAGAGTCGCGGCGGCTCTGCCGGTATGCGGCCTCTGGCTGGATGGCGGCGATTGTCTTGAGCTCGTTCCGTGCTGTCCGGTGAACACGGAGAGGGGTTGTTGGTGGTGGCTCATAGTAGAGAACTCGCGGATCGCATCCGGGGGGCGCTGGCGGCCAAGCCAGCGGTCCGTGAAGTGAAGATGTTCGGCGGCCTATCTTTCATGGTGAACGAAAGAATGGTCGTCAGCGCGCGAAGCGATGGCGATTTATTGGTACGCGCCGATCCTGAACGGGCTGACGAGCTGCTCACGGCCAAGGGAGCGCGGCCGGCCGAGATGGGTGCTAATCGAGCGATGAACAAAGGCTGGATCTCGGTTAGCGAAGAGGCCATCGCGACTGACCCCGGCTTCGACTTCTGGATCAGCGTGGCGCTGGAGTACAACGGCATGGAGACCGATAGGCGCAGCCGTAACCGTCAGAAGAAGGAGGCACGATGAGTGCCTGCCAAGGGTTCCCAGACGACATGGGCCGAGAAGGTCCGCGACCCAATGAAGGCACTGCTCGCCGATCTCGATGTTTCACCGTTGGCAGGGAGCGGCCGTCGTCAAGGAGTATGCGAAAGCGGACTGGCTGAGCACCCCGGAGGCAATCGACAGAGTCCGCGATATTTGGCGCGGAGCCGAACCTCTCAAGGAATGGATGGACACCCTTGTGGGGATGAGCGAGGAGTCCCCATCGCGCCGGCGCACCCCACCCTAGCGGTCCGCCTTATAAAGTCTGTGCCGGGTTGGCCTTCTTGAGAACCTAATGTTCCGTCAGGCGTGACGGAACACGAGGCCGCATCGGCCGATACGGCCTTTGATGATCAGAACCGGGTGAGCCGGCTGACGGCATGAAGGGAAAATAGTCTCGTGACCGAGCCGAAATATTGGCGGCCGCGATTCGCCTACAGCACGATCAACTGGGGCGAAACGCCGGACCTGCCGCGAATGCTGGCCGAGATCCGGCAGGCGGGCTGGGGCGCGGTCGAGCTGTTCTGGCATTCGCTCGACTGGCTCGGCCCGCCGGCAACGCTGGCGCGGGATATGGGCGACCTGCAAACGGCGTCCTTGTTCGGCGCGGTGGCGCTCCCCACCGACGACAAGCAACTGACCAAGCTGATGCGGCACATCGACTACGCGGCGGCGATGGGGGCCGGCCTCTTCGGCCTGGTCGGTGGCCACCGCCTCCGCTGGCGGCCGCCGGCTGACGACGAATACACCGACCTGGCCAATTTCTGCGAAGCCCTGGCCCGGTACGGGGCGGAGCGGGGTGTCGTCGTCGCCTATCACCCGCACGTCGCCTGCACCATCGAGACGGAGGCCGAGATCGACATCCTGCTGGATCGGACGGAGACGATGACGCTCTGTCTGGACGCCTCGCACATCGCCCTTGTCGGCGAGGACCCGCTGGTGCATCTGCGCAAGTACCGGGCGCGCACCGGCTACCTCCACTTGAAGGATTGGGCCCGAGGGAAATTCGTCGAAATGGGGCGGGGCACGATCGGGATCGACTTCGCCGCCATCTTCCGCGAGCTGGAAGCGCAACGCTACGCGGGTTGGGTCGTGATCGAGCAGAGCGTCAGCGACGTTTCGCCGTATGAGAGCGCCCGGATCAACGCGGCGTTTGTGCGGGGGCTGGGGTACGATCCAGGGATAATCGGAATACCGTCGTCACGGCCCCACCCCAATCCCGCGGGCTTTAACGCGCTGTCGGGCAACGAAGGGGAGCGACGTGGACCGGATAAAAATCGTCGTTTGGGACAGCATCGGGAACACCCTGCTCGGCGTGCGGCCCTGGGCGTCCTGGTTGCCGTCGATTCAGCGATGGATGATCGCGGAAGACCCTGAAGCCGAGGCCCACGCGCCCAGCTTCGAGCAACTCTTCGCCGGCCACGACGTCGAGCTGCACTGGTTCCTCGGTGAGCTGTCCGGGCCCGGCATCTTCGGCTCGCTGGCTGACGATTTTTCCCACGCCGTCCGCGAGCTGACCGATAGTGACCAGCTCACCGGCGCGATCGCGGACGCCGACTATGTCGTCATCCATAAGCAAACGCTTCCCGCCGACGCCGTCCTCGGCGCCCGGCGCCTCCGGCTGCTCCAACACCTCGGCCAAGATTATCGAGGGGTGCCGATGGCGGCGGCGCGGGAGCGTGGCATCCCGGTCGCGGCGACGCCGCTCGTCAATTACATCGCGGTAGCGGAGCATGTCTGGGCCCTGATCCTCAATCATCTCAAGCGGTTCCACGTCCTGCGCGGGCATCTCCAGGCCAAGACGTACGGGGCCGATTGGAGCGCCATCCCCCACATCGGGCTGGCCCGCGACAAGACACTCGGCCTGCTCGGGTTCGGCGAGATCGCCCGCCCCATCGCCCGGATCGCCCGCGCGTTCGAGATGCCCGTCATCTCCTGGGATGTCGCGCGCTTTCCCGATCTGGAGAAGGAGCACGGCGTCACCTTTGTCGAATGGGACGAGATTTTCCGGCAATCGGATATCCTCAGCGTGCAACTGGCGCTGAACGAGTGGACCGCCGGCATCATCGGTGCCCGCGAGATCGGGCTGATGCGGCCCGATGCCCTCTTCATCAACACCGCCCGCGGCAAGCTCGTTGACCAAGCGGCGCTAACCGATGCCTTGCAATCAGGGCGCTTGGGTGGCGCCGCGCTGGACGTCTTCTTCGAGGAGCCGTTGCCGTACGACGATCCACTGCACGCCTTGCACGAGCGGCCGGACGGAAGGGTGACGCTGACTCCCCACATCGGCTGGCAAAGCCCCTGGACTTGGGTCCGCGATTCCCAACAGCTCTGGCACAATGTGCTCCGCTCGCTGCGGGGCGAGCCGGTGCATCACCTCGTCCCGGAATAGCCGCGAGGAGCGTCCGCCATGCCCGAGGTTCAGTTTGGATTTTGCCTGCCGAGCTTCGCCAGTCCCGGCATCAACCTCTTTCGCGCCCCGAGCTACGCCGAGCTCGACGCCCTGGTGACGATGGAGCTGGGGCGGCTGGCGGACGAGCTGGGCTACGACTCGCTCTGGGTGGCGGACCACCTGATGCTGGGCAAAGACGACGCCATCCTCGAGGGCTGGACCGTCCTCGCCGCCCTGGCCGGGGCGACCGCCCGCGCCAAGCTCGGCATGATCCACCAGGCCAACTATTTCCGGCACCCGGCCCTGGCGGCGAAGATGAGCGCCACCCTCGATCAAATCTCGGGCGGGCGGCTGATCCACTTCCTCGATTGCGGCTACATGCGCCGCGAATATGTCAACTACGGCCTGCCCTGGCACGATGACCTCGACCGCCGCATTGCCGACCTGGTCGAGGCGACCGAGCTGATCCTGGCCCTCTGGGCCACCGACGGCCCGGTGACCCACTCGGGCCAGACGTATCATGTCGAGCACGCGATCTTGAACCCAAAACCGGTGCAGCGACCGCACCCGCCGATCTGGTTCGGCGAGGCGACGCCGGGCATCCTCGACGCCTGCGCCACCTTCGGCCAGGGGTGGAACACAACCCCGGTCTCGATCCCGGAGTTGCGAACCCGACTCGCGGCGCTCGATGCCGCCTGCAAACGGGCCGGCCGGTCCCGCTCCGAGCTCGAGCTGAGCCTGGAGACTCAAATCTTGATCGCCCTCGACCTCGACGGCTTGCGCCAGCAACTCCGCTGGATGGTCGAGCTGGCCACCGGCGGCCAGCCGCTGCCGGACGACATCCAACCCTTCCTCGACCGCTATGCCGAGCACGCCGACCTGCTCCGCTTCATCCGGGGCGAGACCGACGACCTGCCGGCGAAGCTGGCCGCCGACTGGCTCATCGGCAGCCCCGATCAGATCGAGCACCGGCTCCGGGAGTACATCGCCGAAGGGATCAGCCACTTCCTGCTCTGGTTCATGGACGCCCCCAACACGGACGGCATGCGCCTGTTCGCGAGCGAGGTGGCCCCGCGTTTCCGGTAGCGTCAGCCGGCATGGGCTTCCAATTTCGGCCCTCCCGGCTCAAAGACACTGGGCTCCACTCTGGATCTCGTCGCCATTGCGCTCGATGGCAAGGTCGAGCTCATAGCTCCGTTGCAGGTTCATCCAGAATTCGGCCTCGACGCCAAGCCACTGCTGCAACCGCAACGCCGTGTCCGCGGTCATGGCCCGTTTGCCGGCAAGCAGTTGATAGAGCCGGTTCGATGGGACATGAAGCTCACGCGCAAGCTTGGCGGCGGTCATGTTCAGCTCGGCTAGCTCCGCGGCCAGCACCTCGCCCGGGTGAATTGGGTAGACGGGCCGCATTGCGGTCATCATAGGGACTCACTCAGTGAAAGGAAGTCACCAAACGATCGGAGTCGTCCAAAGCCGTGCTAGGCTGCCTCTCCGGGCAGGCTTTGCCGCGTGATCGTCTCGCGAACTTGCTCGCCAATTTCCTGCTCGGTGCGGCGCAGGTCGTACGAGCTTTGGAGATTCATCCAGAGCTCCGGTCCCGTCCCCAGCCAGTGGCCAAGCCGCAAGGCGGTGTCAGCGGTCAATGAACGCTTGCCAGCGAGGATCTGGTACACCCTGTTGTGTGGAATGTGTAATTCTCTGGCGAGCTGGACCCCACTCACGCCGCGCTCCTGGAGCTCGTCGGCAAGGATTTCGCCTGGATGGATCGGTGGTCGAGCCATAACGGCCCCCTCTCTAGTGGTAATCGACAATCTCGATATTGAACGGAGCCTCGGCACCCTCCGGCCATTCAAAACAGATTCGCCACTGGCTATTGATTGCGATGCTGTACTGGCCGATCCGGCTCCCGCCTAGCGCGTGGAATCGATTGCCCTTGATCGCCGCGAGGGCTTGCTTCGAGCGAGCGGCTTCAAGCAGCTCTAAACGTCGGAGAGCCTGCCGCTCGAACACCTGGAACTCTCGAATGCGCTCACCCGCCGCAAATCGCGCGGTTCGCCGATCTCGATACTTCGGCGGCAAGCCCGTGATCTCGGCCATGGTTCATCCTGACATGTTTGACGCTTGCCGTCAATTGTCCACTCTCACTCCGCCGAGATGGATTTCGCCAGTCGTGACGACGAGACTCGCCTTATGCCAATCCTGTTCAAGCTGGATCAAGCGGTCAGCCGGTAGAAGCGGAAGAAATCGTGCTCGACCGGCAACACCTCGACGGCGGTAAAGCCGGCCTCCGTCGCGTAGCGGCGCATCGTGTCGGCCCGCATCACGGTGCCGGTGGCGGCCGAGGGTTGCGCGACCATGCCGACCGGGAGGCAGTGCAGGATGCTGAAGCCATACATGAAGCGCTCGACGTCGTCGCCGGGGACGGTGAAGCGATCGGCTACCTTCTCATCGACGATGAGGACGGTGCCACCGGCGCCAACGAGGCGACGCATCGCGCCCAGCACCCGGACCGGGTCGGCCATGTCATGGATGCATTCGATGGCCAGCGCGAAGTCATAGCGTCCGGCCAGGGCCGGATCGCCGGCGTTCCGGAGGTGGAAGTGGACGCGGTCGCTCACGCCTTCTGCATCAGCATTGGCCTGAGCCCCGCGGACCGACGCCTCATCGAGGTCGAAGCCGTCAACCCTGACATTCGGATACGCTCGCGCGATGGCGATGCTCGACCAGCCGAGCCCCATGCCAATATCGGCGACCCGGGCCGCGGGATCGGCCAACAGCCGGGAGTGGATGTCCGGCATTGACGGCAGCCAATCCTGGGCCAATTGATGGCGGAACTGGGGCCGGGTGCCGCCGGCCTGGCCCTCGGCCAGATCAGCCCCGTAGTCGGCGAAGTCGACGCCCCCGCCGGTGCGGAATGCTTCCAGGATTTGGGGCAACGGCTTGACGCAGCCGGCAAAGATCTGGGCCATCGGGGTCATCCTGCTCAGGCTGTCGGGATCGACCAGCACGGCCTCGTAGCCATCCGGCAGCTGATATCGCCGCTCCAGCGGCGCTGCCTCCGGGTTGTCGACCAGCAGGATGCCGGTCACCGCCTGCTGTTCGAGCCACTCGCGCGCGTATCGCTCGGCGGTGCCGGTCCGCCGGGCCAGCTCGGTACTGGTCGCCGAACCGCCGTCGGCCAGCGCCCGGTAATAGCCGAGGCGGTCGCCAAGGTAGACGGCAAAGAGGTCCATCGCCCCGACCAGGGCGCTGAAGAGACGCTCCACCAGCGCGTCGGGCGAGGCAGCGACTGGAACAGTTGCCGACATGAACCACCTCCGGACGATGAGCTATTCGATACGATCGCCCAATTCGATGGCCTTGCCTGGCCGCACTGTAGGATTCGCCACAGTTGATGTCAAGCATGTGGTGATCAGCACGGACGGCCACGCGGCCGCGACGCACATCTGCGCCACGACACTCGCTTCATCCGTCGCCGATCGCCAGTTGACCAGGAGCCGGTCGCTTCGCGGCGGCTCCTGAATTCACGCTTCCCAGGACCGCGTCCCCTCCTACCCCAAACGTCCAAGCGCTTCGATCACCCGGCGGGAAGAGCGGCCCGGACTATGCCGCTGACGGTGCGTCCCGCGATGGCAATCGGCTCAGTGCTTCGCGCCGCCCGGCTCAACATGAACGCTCCCTCCAGGATGGCAAGGGTCGAGATGGCAAGCTCGCGGGCCGCCCCGGTCGGAATCCCGGCGGCGGTGAAGCGGTCCGCCACCGCGGTGATCCAGCTCTCAAAAACGTCAGCGGTGGCTTGTCTCAGGGTGTCATTGGTACTGGCGACTTCGAGGGCGACAGTGGCGATCGGGCAGGCGTCCGCGTACCCGGTCTCACGCACCGTTTCAGCGGCGCCGGCGAAGAAGTCGTGAACGCCGGTGGCGACATCCGGGGCGGCGTCGAAGATGACGTCGATAAGCTGGAGATAGAGCCGGCCGGATCGCCGGATCACCTCGGCCCCAAGCTGCTCCTTGCCACGGGGGAAGAAGTGGTAGATCGAGCCAAAGGGGGCATTCGCTTCGGCCACGATCTGCTTGAGGCCGGTGCCGGTGTAGCCCTGGCGCCGAAAGAGCTCGGCCGTGGTGTCCAGGATTCGATCTTTGGTGCTCAGCACGCGGTCTCCTCACCACTATTCGTGTTCCATTGCGACATGATACACTACACGCTCAGTAGAGTGATCTATCTAGTTCGACGTCATGAATGGGAGAAGTCCGATGCCAGAGATCAACTTGTCGGCCGGTGTGATCGAGTACGAAGACACGGGCGGCGGCGGCCCGGTGATCGTCTTCCTCCACGGCCTCGCCATGGATAGCTCGGTCTGGCGCCATGTGGTGCATGAGCTGCGTCCGGATTACCGCTGTATCGTGCCGACCATGCCACTGGGGGCGCACCGCCGACCGATGCGGCCGGAGGCTGATCTGTCTCCAACCGGTGTAGCCCGCCTCATCTCGGAATTTCTCGACCGGTTGGACCTGCGCGAGGTGACGCTGGTCGAGAATGACACCGGACGGGCGCAAACCCTGGCCGGCGATCGACCGGAGCGCGTTGGCCGGCTGGTGATTGTGTCGTCCGAGGCGTTCGAGAACTACCCGCCCGGTCTCCCCGGCCGGATGCTGGCGCTCGCCGTGAAGCTGCCAGGAGGCTTGAACGCCTTCGTCCAGCCGCTACGATTCCGTCCCCCGCGTCGCATCCCAGCCTCCTATGGGTGGATGGCCAAGCGGCCCATCCCGGACGAGATTATGGATCGCTGGCTGCGTCCCCTGCTGACCCAGCGCGCGATCAGACGCGATCTCGAGCGCTATCTGCGGGCGGTTGATCCGCGAGACATGCTCGACGCGGCTGAGCGCTTGCCCAATTTCGACCGGCCGGCGCTGGTGGTCTGGGCGACCGAAGACCGCGTCATGCCACCGGCGCACGGCCGCCGTTTAGCCACGCTCCTGCCGCAAGGCCGTTTGGCCGAAGTCGCGGACAGCTACACCTTGATTCCCGAAGATCAGCCGGCCATCCTGGCGCGGGAGCTACGAGCATTCATCCAGGACACTCCTCTACCGCGGCAACGCGGTACGATCGGCCCCGTGCTGGTCGCGCCACTCGCTGCCGGCGCCCGATCCTAGCCATAGCGAACGCGGGCAGGCGGAGCAGCGGCTCGATGCGCCGGCGAGCGATCTACGATTGTGGCTCGGCCACCGGCGTTGCCGCCGGGATCGCGTTGCCAGGCAAGACCCAGACTGGCTTGAGGTCAGCGACGCGGGCGGTATCGGGTTCGGTCGAAGGCTGCTCGACAAAGTCCGAGACCACCTCTGCCGCACAGGGCGAGAACCCAATCACTCCATGCCCAGACATCGGGAACTCGACAAAGTAGGCGTTCGGCAGGCTCACGAACGCGAGCTTATTCCAAGACGCCGGCGTCTGCTGATCGTACGCCCCGGCCAGGATGAGCGTGGGCACGTCGCTAGTGACGGGCCGGGTCTCGACATCCGCGCCAACCTGATTACGCCCGCACCGCGGTCTCAACCATTGCCGCGCCGGCCGGCCCCGCCCCGCCCCGCCCCGCCCCGCCCCGCCCCGAATCGTGACCCATCGCGTACCATAGCGTGACGAGCCACGATCCCGATTCGCCGCCCGAGAAAGGTACGGCCATGACGGTTGCTTCGCCCTCCACCATCGTTCGCGGCGCCTGCCCGCACGATTGCCCGGATACCTGCGCCACCCTGGTCGAGGTCCGCGACGGGAAGGCGGTCGGCTTCCGCGCCGATCCCGCGCACCCGATCACCAAGGGCTGGCTCTGCGCCAAGGTGAGGCCCTACCTCGATCGCGTCTACTCCACGGAGCGACTGGAATACCCAATGCGCCGGGTCGGGCCGAAGGGCGGCGATCGCTGGGAACGAACGACCTGGGACGAGGCCATTGCCGAGATCACCGGGCGCTGGCGGGAGATCATCGCCGAGCATGGGGCGGCGGCGATCCTGCCCTACTCCTATAGCGGCACCCTCGGCCTGTTGCAGCTCGTCATTGCCAATGCCCGGCTCTGGAACCGGATGGGCGCCAGCGGGCTGGACCGCGCGATCTGCGACGCCGCCGCCAACGCCGCCGTCACCGCGACCCTGGGCGCCCGCTGGTCGGTCGATATGCGCGACGCGGTGCGGTCACGATTAATCATCCTGTGGGGCCACAACCCAGCCAGCACCGGGCCGCATTTCATCCCCTTCCTGCGTGATGCCCAACGCCAGGGCGCCCACGTCGTCGTCATCGACCCTCGCCGCACCCTGACCGCCCGCGCCGCCGACGAGCACGTGCAACCGCACCCCGCCACCGACGCCGCGCTCGCCATGGGCCTGATGCACGTCATCTTCGCCGAAGGGTTGCACGACGAGCCCTGGCTCAACGCCCACACCCTCGGCTGGGAGGCGCTGCGCGAGCGCGCCGCGGAGTACCCGCCGGACCGGGTGGCGACGATCACCGGCATCGACGAGGAGACCATCGTCGCCCTCGGCCGGCGCTACGGCAGCACCAAGCCGGCCCTGCTGAAGTTCGCCGATGGGGTGCAGCGGCACGGCAATGGCGGTCAAACCGCCCGCGCCCTCGCCTGCCTGCCGGCCGTGGTCGGCCAGTATGGGGTACGGGGCGGCGGCCTTGGCTATTCATCGAGCGGTTATGTCACCTGGGACGCGGCCGCGGTCGGCCACGCCGCGGAATCCCCGCCAACACCGCGAAGCATCAACATGAACCGCCTGGGCGCGGCCCTGACCGGCGAAATTCAGGACCCGCCGATCCAGTCGCTCTTCGTCTTCTGCGCCAACCCGGCCGCCGCCAGCCCGAACGCCGGCCTCATCGTCGAAGGCTTGCGACGGCCCGATCTCTTCACCGTGGTCCATGAGCAGTTTCTGACCGATACCGCCCGCTACGCCGATCTCGTGCTGCCGGCGACGACCCAGTTGGAGCAGACCGACCTGCACAAGCCCTACGGCCACCGCCACTTGCAATACAACCAGGCGGCGATCGCCCCCCTGGCCGAGGCCAAGAGCAACTGGGACGTGATGCGGCTGCTGGCGGCCGGCATGGGCTACACCGAGCCCTGGCTGCACCAAAGCCCGGAGGATGCCATTCGCGAGGTGCTCGACGCGACCAGGGCAACCAACCCGCTGCTCACCGGCGTCACCCTCGAACGGTTGCAAGCCGAAGGGACCGTCCCCTACCACTTTGAGCCGGGCCAGGACGTGCCGTTTGCCGATGGCCGCTTCCCCACGCCCTCGGGCAAGGTCGAGCTGTACTCGGCGGCAATGGCGGGGCGCGGGCTCGATCCGCTGCCGGAGTACGTCGTCCCCGCCGAGTTTGCCGCCTCCTCGGGGCCGGATCGCGCCGGCAAGCTGATCCTCGTCTCCGGCGCGGCGCACCACTTCGTCACGACCAGCATGGCCAACCAGCCTGCCCTGCTCGGCAAGGAGGGCACCCCCCACGTCGAGATCAACCCGACGGACGCGGCCGCCCGCGGCATCCAGGCTGGCGACGCCGTCATCGTCGAGAACGGCCGCGGCTGGTGTACCCTCCGCGCCGTCGTCACCGATACCGTCCGGCCCGGCGTCGCGGCGGCGCCGAAGGGCTATTGGGCCAAGCTCTCGCCGGACGGCCGCAACATCAACTGGACCACCTCGGACGCTCTGGCCGACCTCGCCGGGCAGAGCACCTTCCACTCGAACCTGGTCGAGATCCGGCGTGGCGACGCTCCGTAGCCGATCATTCAGTGGAAAAGTAGGAAACGCTACGAGCTTTGCCGCATCAATTCACCCGTTGCATCCCCGTTTTCGTTGCCAATCGGCGTCACCTCGCATACGATGGGCTCCGTGTTCCAACCCAATTCGTGGCCCGTCGCGTCGATCGAACCTGCTGGGAGGTTTCTGTGAAGCGGATCGTTTCGTGGTGTTCACTTGCTCTCGTGCTGCTACTGTTCTTCGTCTCGGGCGCGGGCACGGCCCTGGCCCAGGACGCTACTCCCATCGTCGGCACCTGCGACGCCCCGGAGCTGCCGCCCGGCACCCCGACTCCGATGGAAGACATGGAGATGGGAGGCCCACCGGATGGTGATGCCACCCCGACCGGGGATGATGCCGGCCCGCCCATGGCCGAGGCCTCCCCGATGCCGGCAGGCACGCCGGCCGATGAGGAGACCGCGGAGCGCGTGACCGCGGCCATCGCCAATCCGATCGCCTGCTACAACGCCGGTGACTACCTGGGGGTCGGCGCCCTCTTCACCCCGGCCGGGCTCATGGACGAGTTCGGTACCGCCAACCCGTACGATCTCGATTTCTTTCTCAGTGGCGGGCCCCCGTTGGCGCTGCTCGCGGTCGATAATGTCCAAGTCCTTGACGATGGCCGGTTCAGTGCCGACGTGCTCTCCTCGTTCGGTAGCGCCCAGTTGAATCGTGAGCGCTGGTTCTTGGTCGAATCCGGCGACTATCTGCTGGTTGACGGCTCGCCCGAGCTCCCGGTGGAAGCCCCGGAGGGCGCGGTCACTATCGACGTGGCGATGGTCGACTACGCGTTTGAGCTGAGCGCAACGACCGCCCCCGCCAACACGCCGCTGGTGTTCAGCGTGACGAACATGGGCGAGTACCCACACGAGGTGGTGATCGCCCAACTGCCGGAGGGGATGACCGCCGAGCAGCTCCTCGACGAGTCGACCAATTTCGACGAGGTGATGTTCATTGGCTTCACCTTCTCCGAGGGCGGCGAGCCGGCGCCCGATCTCGTCCTGACCGGTTTGGAGGCCGGCACCTACACCTTGGTCTGCTTCATCGACATCCCGGACGGCATCCCCCATGTCGCCCGCGGCATGGTCGCCGAGCTCGTCGTCGAATAGCGTTCCAGTGGGGCGCCGGCCGCGATGCGGCGGCGCCCCGTATCTCACTCATGCATGACACGCGGACGTCCTTTGTGAACGGCCTGGTTCGCTGTCCGGGACCGTCAGAAACTGCCGAGGCGTCAGGATCCGCGTCCCTTGGTAGCTGTCGCGTTTGAGCAACGCCTTATCTCCGGTCACGAGAAACGGCGCTCCCGCACTCAGCGCGGTCGCAATAATGACATCGTCCTCGGAGTGGGCAGCGACACCAGCGACGTATGTGATGATCGGTTGTCGGCGCGCTTCCACGCGAAGTCTGGTCAGCCCGTCTTCGATCTCGGCGGGAGTGAGGCGGCGGATGAAGTAGGGACTAGCGAGCGTGGCCGTGAGCTCCACCAAAATCGGATCCGAAACAATGAGCTGAAACGCCCGAGCTCGCCAGCGTCGCAACAGCTCACCGGGCGTGCTCTTCGGCTCGGTCAAGCCAAGCGTGCCGGACGCCAGGACATTGGTATCAAACACGGCGAAAATCACGCGGGCTGGCGCTCCGCGGCCAACCTCGCTCGTCGTCGGTTTTCGGTGATGATGCGATCGATTTCGGCTTCCATCTCCGCCGTCGGGACATCAGCAAATGCCTCGCTGATCCGCTCCAAGGCCCGGGTCCCTTCATCCCAGGACTGCTCGAATTGCTGAAGCCAGATCAGATCCTGGTGAGAGATGATGGCCGCCACCGGGACGCCCGATTCTTCCACCACAATTCGAGCTTCGCTCCGAGCGACCGCGGCCACTTGGCTGGAGAGTTGATCTTTGACCTCGGAGACCTCCATCGTTCGTGTCGTTGGCTTCTGCTCGCCCATCGCCCAACCTCGCTTCTGGACCTACCGTCTCGTCCATGACCCAGCATCGTCCTATTCTGGCACGACAACTCGTTGCGTTCAATTGAACCGGAACGACAAGCGGAACCGGGCTGGAGCCGTTATCCTGTGGACTCCAATCCACGCGGGCGATCGGGACCGGCATCGGTGTCACGATGGGTCCGTAGCTGACATGGGGTGAGAGGCCAGGCATGACCGAGACTCCGAACGCGCGAGGCCCGCTCGCCGGCATCCGGGTGGTGGCGCTGGAGCAGGCCGTCGCCGGCCCGCTCTGCACCCGGCACCTGGCGGACCTCGGCGCCGATGTGATTAAGATCGAGCGCCGGGACGGCGGCGACTTCGCTCGCCGCTACGACACGTCGGTCAAGGGTCTGTCGTCGTACTTCGTCTGGCTCAACCGGGGCAAGCGGTCGCTCACACTCGATCTGAAACATCCCGAGGCGGCCGCCATCCTGCAAGCACTCGTTGCCGGCGCGGATGTCCTGGTCCAAAACCTCGGACCGGGCGCCATCGAGCGGCTCGGGCTCGGCTTCGAGACATTGCGGGCTCGCTACCCGCGGCTGGTGATCTGCTCGATCTCCGGGTTCGGCCGCGGCGGCCCCTACGAGCATCGGAAAGCCTTCGATCTCTTATTGCAGGGGGAAACCGGCGTCATCGCCACCACCGGTCTGCCCGAGGCGCCGGCGAAGCTCGGGATCAGCGTCGGCGATATTGGCGCCGGCGTCTATGGCGCGATGGCCACCGTCGCCGCCCTCTATGAACGGCAGACGACCGGCCAGGGCCGACTGGTGGAGACCTCGCTCTTCGACGCCCTGGCCGAATGGATGGGCTACCCCGCCTACTACACCCTCTACGGCGGCGAGCCGCCGGACCGGGCGGGCGTCCGCCACGCCACGGTCGTGCCCTATGGGTCGTATGTCTGTGGGGATGGGCAAGCGGTCAACTTCGCGGTCCAGACCGAGGGGCAATGGCACCGCTTCTGTGTCGAGGTGGCGGAACACCCGGAATGGGAGGACGATCCCCGCTACGCCACGTCGGCCGCCCGCCGGGTGCATCGGGCCGAGCTGGAAGCGGCGATCGAAGCCGCCTTCGCCGCCCACCCCCGGGCCGAGACCAACCGCCGCCTGGAAGCGGCCGACATCCCCTTCGGCGACGTCCTGGAGGTCGCCGACTTCGTCCAACACCCCCAACTCTCAGCCCGAAACCGCTGGCGCGAGGTCGCCTCCCCCGCCGGCCCATTGCAGGCGATCATCCCGCCCATGGACTTCGCCGGCGCCGAGCCCCGCATGGACCCCATCCCCGACGTCGGCGAGCACACCGACGCCATCCTCGCCGAGCTCGGCTACGATGCCGCCGCCATCAAGTCCCTCCGGGATTCGCTGGCCGTCTAAGCCGAAGGCTGAGCCTTGCTGACCGTAGCCAAATCGATCAGTAAGTTCTGAGCATGGCTATCACTGAGTACGAACGCCGATTAGGGCCTTCGGGCCGAGAGTGGCTTCGGATTCGCATCATTACAGACCATGGGCCGGTCACGAACTCTTACCGTCCAGTACGAAACGACTCTCGGTGAGCAGACGATGCCTGTCATCCGATACGATTGTGCTCACGGATATCCACATGCGGATGTGTATGATAAGGATGGCAATCAGATCGCGAAGGAGCCAATGCCGTCCCACCTGACGCTGAACGAGAACCTGCAGAACGCAATCGCAGACCTAGCGAGCAACTGGGAAAAGCATCGAAGCCGATTCCTCGGGGCATCAAAATGAACGAACCTCGGCACATCGACCAGACTGAAGCAGCCCACCTTACCCAGGACATCATCGATACGTTGGGGTTTCTTGAGAATCTCATCGATGACCCAGAACCGTTGCAGCACATTCCGAGCGGCTCAACCCTCACGTTTCGTCAGGCCCGTGTTGGGCCAGAGCGATTCTGTCAGACAGCCTTTCGTCCTAGCGGTTCAAGCGAACCCTGGTCGGCTCGGGTGACTTCGCACCTGCAAGTCCAGCACGATCAAAGTGGTAGATATCCAGGGCGTGCTCCTGAGGTTCGTAGCTTCCCTCAATCGGGGCGACCGCGAGAATTGCCACTAGTGCATACCATTCACCACGAGTGGGGAATCAGCCGAAGTGGCGCTGGATAGACTCGAGATTGCGTTGCAGCAGCGAGCTCAGATGGCCAAGACACTGGTCGGATGACGCACCGACAATGAGGCACGCTAGGCTATTGAAATCCCTGTTCGCGGACGAGATGAAGACAGACGCTCGTGGAGACAGCAGGGTAATCACCTGCTGAAACAGGGAGGATAGAACCATCATAGCGCATAGGTTGAGAGATCTGCGTATCTCTAGCAGGGGCTTAGAATGGACAGTGTTCGCAACCCCCGGTTGAAATTGGAAGTGTTGACGTGGCTTAATGAGGCTCATCCGCACCTAGACATTGTCCGCATCTGGCCCGAAAAAGAGAGCGCAGACTTTCTTCATCGATCGGGCGCATGGTGGTGGGTCGTTCACAGGCTTCAGTATCCTTCCCTGAAGCCAGAAGCATGGGATGCGCCAGGCGTCCTCGACCTCCTGCCGGCGTCGAAGGCACTGTTTGAATTTGTGTCGAACAACGAACCCCTCAAGTCGGTCCTCCTAGACAACCGGCCGGAGTTGTCTTTTGGGAGCCGTCGCCCTCCGATAGCGTGGCTGATCGATACCTATCTTCTTAGATTTGCCTCTGCTGATATGGAGTATATTCGAGAGAGTGAGAATGCGACTTCCGGCTTTGATCAAATCTATGCCCAATTTGAGCAGTACATCTACGAACCCAACACGATTGAACTTGTCTCGCTCTCTTGTCTGCGAGGTGTAACGGCGACAACCTCACACTTTGAAGGCTTTGGCTTTCAAGATTTCAAGAATTTCACATCGCTGGAACTCGGACCGGATGTGACGCTCCGACCGGCATCGGCCAGGGAGATTGACCTCGCTCGTGCCGATCCAGGAGCTTGGTTTGGCGAGCCAGCGCCACTCTTTGCTATCGGTGACTTTGGCTCAACACCAGTAGTTATCGAGTCACGTCAAGTCCTTTCGACTCTCATCGATCCCTTCTCGCGGACAGAGCGAGCAAAGTTTCATGATCTAGCACTGGACCGCGGGCAATTGGTCGTATCAGCGCTGCAAGTTCTTCAGCCTGGGCCAGTCGTTATCGGCACGGTTCGGCACCAGACAACAAACCCATTCCTGTATTACTTCGACGAAGCCTACTCCGATCACGAACTAGATGCGCTGATTCGTGACGACTTGTCGAGACGATCCCATGGATCGACTTCAGAAGTAAAATCAGACAGTGGATCGGATAGCGATCAGGAAGCTGACGTTGGACGTCCGATCTATTGGTTTCCGCCACAGAACATAAGCGACCTGTCCGTTCTGGTGAGAAAGATCGAGGCGCTATCTGAGCAAGGTCCGATTCGACTTGCGCTCCGGCGGCTTCGCGACTCTTGGCATCGTCGCCACCCCGAGGATGCCCTCATTGACATTTGGATCGCGCTAGAAGCCCTGTTCAGCCCGACTGACCGCGGAGAGCTTGGCTTCCGCATCAGTGTGCGACTTGCCGCCTATATCGGTCTTGATGCGACTGACGCTGCCGCCATATTGGACCATGCCAGGAAATCATATGACTACCGATCCACAATAGCGCATGGGAGGACCAACAAAAAGGTAATGATTGAGCGTGAAGTAGCGAAAGCGCGCGACTATCTTTATCGCACGCTCTACCGAACCCTCATCCAAGGCGACAGCATCGATGGTAAGCTCCTAGAAGAGAGTATTTTTGGCAGATTTGATTCCAGCGACCTAGACGGACCGGAAGAGTCTGAGGTTCAAACCGCGAAATAGCTAGCTGGTCTTGTGCGAGGCAAAAGGAGATTGGCAGTGTCGACAAGTGATCAACCGAAGCATCGATACCTCTATTTGGAGCAACGCGATCCAGTCCTGATGGGACAGCAACTTACGTATGCACTCAACCGGATCACCGAAGCAGGCGGTGAAATCCTGCATTGCTCAACTCAAGTCTACTATGACCAAAGCGTTGGTGCGGCCATGTGGATCGGCCATGTTGTAGCGAGGGTGGCGGGAAATCCGTTAGCTGGTGACGAGGCTCAGTTTACTTGGCAATAGGCAGCGATGAATCCAAGGGGAGGCGGTTGACGTCAGCCGCCTCCCCCGTCTCCACATCAAAACAGCAGAGCCGATCGCACCCCCGCCCCCGGCAGACCAGCTCGATTACCTTCTGCGGCCGCTCCCGCTGGTCCGCACCCACAGTTCTCACGACTTGACAACGCATTCACATAGTAGTACAAATGTTCTAATCGGCACAGCGAGACGGCTGCGGGCCTGGGCAGCGCCCCACCGTTCCCGAGAGCACTCTCTCGTTATCCAGAGCCCGCCCCCGTCCCGGCGGTAAAGAACAGGACCGCTCCATCCTTCTCCAAGCACATCGACAGAACGGAGCGCAGGCATCGTTGCAATCACCCCCATAGCCACGGCAAAATAGGCGCACGAGGTCAAGCTTCGGACAAGACGCGCCTGGTCCGAGCGATGTCGCCCGTCTTCAGTCCCGGAGGGCCTTTCTGGTGTTCAGCGCGGGTTTCAACCCAGCGCCTCGCCAGGGCTCATGGGAATCGGCACCCCGCCATCACCCGGCCCGGGCTACCGTACGGAAACGTCGCCGTTGGGAGCTATGCCGGTAATTCCGGTCCGCGATCGATAGAGTACCGCCGCTAGCTCCACATCGAGCGATTCGCCGGCGGCGAGGGAGCGCTGCGTTTGCGTCTTCTCGATCACTCGCGTGAGGCCGCCGGGAATGCTCGTGAACGGCTCGATCGCCATCGTGTAGACCCCTTTGTACCAGGGGAATCCGGCCGAGGCGTGCATCTCCTGCCAGTACCAGGCGAAGGGGAAAACATCCACGGGCCAGACCATGCCCACGCCGATACCCAGCTCCGGGTTGGTGATCCCGTACCAGCCGTGGCTGCCGGGGAAATCGCGGAAGAAGCCCATCAGCTGCCGGGGTGGACCGCCGGCAGCGGGAACCACGGAGAGATCGGTCTCGACCCCGTCTCGCTCGCCCCGTGGCCAGGGAAACGTCCCGTTGGGTTGGAGTGGGTTGTGTGGGCCGTCAGTCTCATCATCGGCCCAGACCGTGGCCGCGTTGGTATCAATCCGGCAGGCGCCCGAGAGGAATGGCGCTCCGTAAGCCGGGTGATGCCCCCACATGTACTCCACCGGTTCGCCGCCCTCGTTCGTGATGCGTTCTCGCAACTGGAGCACGGGCCGGTCGCCCTCCAACCGCATTTCGCGCTCGATTCGGAACGGGCTACGCCGGAGCCGGGTCGAGAGGCGGATCGACGCCGCCTCGGCGACCGAGAGGACCTCATCGACGTCCCAGGCGCTGGTGGACGCCTCGCCGTGGAAATTGAGCTCGACCCCTTTATACATCCCGGCTTGGCCGCCGTTTGGAAAAATCTCCTGCCAGCCACCCTCGTAGGCGTCGCTCCAAGTCACCGCCGAGGAGAAGGCGGCGGCGGTTCCCCCCACCAGCGGTTGCAACCCCCAGGGACTCTTCCAGAGCACATCGAGCCCCTCGGGCTTGGCGACCAGCCGGTAGATGTCGGCTCCCTTCAGGGGGATGACCGTCACCGCGATCGCCTCGTTCTCCAGGAGCAGCGCCGGTACCCCCCGCTCAAGCTGGACCTCCGACACCCGGCAGCCCTGCCCTGTCGCCATCACGCGCATCCTTTCCGAGTCGTGAGTCGTGAGTCGTGAGTCGTGAGTCGTGAGTCGTGAGAAAGTGAGAAAGTGAACCACCGCGAGCGGGGTGTCAAGTGTCGCCGCCACACTCTCCACACCCGGTCACTTACGACTTACGACTCACGACTCACGACTTCGTCGCGATGTGGACGCCAAACGGCGTGATCAGCGTCACGGCGGTTGCTTTGCCCGCGGCGTCCACCATGAATTCGAGCCGGAAGCCGGTGCGATCCCTGACCCGAAACTCGGTCCCCCGCCGGGGCGCCAAATCGGCCGCCGGCATGCCGGGGATGGCCGCTTGGAGCGTGGTCGCGTCCCTCAACGAGACAACCAGCGGTTGCCCGCTCCAATCGTAGAGACCAACCAGACCCTCCAGGAAGCGCTCGTCTTGCATCTCGGCCGGCGGCTGCTTGGAGAAGACGATGTCCTTGACCATCGGTTCGAGCGGCGCCGCCACGCTGACAATGTCGCCGCCGGCATCGGTGGCGAAACTGAAGGGGACGGTTGCCCCAAGCTCCTGATACGCATGTTCGAAGCTATCGTAGTGGCGATGCGTCAGCGGCCCCATCATCGCATTGAACCGGACATCGAGCGCGTCGTCCTGCTCGACGATCACCATCCGGCCGTAGCCGGGGTGCTCATAGGTCCCGGCATAGTCGGCCAGCGGGTGGGAAGGGCTGGTGCCGGTCACGCGCTCGGCCGCGGCCCGGTCTTTGCCGGCGCTGGCCGCCGCCTTGACGTCCGCGGCATCTTTCAGGAACCGCTCGTTCCAGGGCACGGCGGGGAGGCCGAGCAGCCGGTCGAACACGGTGAAGGTGATTGCGTTCGGGATGGGTGAGCCGTTCTTGTTGGTCAGGACCACCACGCCGAGGCCGTCGTCCGGCAGGAAGCTGACGAGGGACGAAAAGCCGTCGATGTTGCCGCCATGCGACACCTTGGTATGGCCGCGATACGCATCGACCGCCCAACCGTGGGCGTAGGCCGGCAGCGATGATTCAGGGTACTTATTCCAGGTCGGCATCACCATTCGCGGCGCGTGGAGTTGCGCTATCTGCGCTTCGGAGATGATGCGCCCGCCGTCCCACTCACCCCGGTTCAGGTTGAGCAGGAGCCAACGGCTCATGTCGTCGATGGACGAGATGATCGCCCCGGCCGGGGCGATCGCGTCGATGTTGCGGAACGGGATCTCCTTGGTCTCGTCGTCCTGCTCCCGGTAGGGCCGGGCATGATCCGGCATCTGCTGGGCCCGCGTCACCGAGCAGGCGCTATCGGCCATCCCGAGCGGGTCAAAGATCCGCTGTTGGACCAGCGCTTCCCACTCGCACCCGGCGAGCTTCCCCGCCAGGTAGCCGGCGGTGAGGTACATCAGGTTCTGGTATTGCCAGACGGCGCGGAGGTCGGTGGTCGGCTCCAGGTAGCGCAAGCGGCGCACCATGTCCTCCCGGCTGAGACCGCTACCGTACCATAAGGCGTCGTGCCGGGGCAGGCCGGAGCGGTGCGTCACCAGGTCGCGCGGGGTGATCCGCTCGGTGGCGACCGGGTCGGCGAGGGCGAAATCGGGCAGATAGGCGCGGACCGGCGTCTCCCAATCCAGCTTCCCCTCGTCGGCCAGGATCGCCAGCGAAGCGGCGCAAATCGCCTTCGTGCAGGAGGCGATGGAAAAGACCGTGCTCGTCGTCACCGGCAGGTCCTCCGCCAGGTTCCGCTTGCCGAACCCCTGGCGGAAGACGATCTCACCATCCTTGGCCACCGCGACCGCGGTGCCGGGCGTGTTCCAATCCTTGAGCAGCCCCTCGACAAAGGTCCCGAGGTCATTGAGCTTGGCGGGGGCTTTGCCGGTTGCAGCGGTCGTCACGAGTCGTCTCTCCATCCTCTAGCGGCGGCTGATCCAGGCGTCTCCCCGCTTACGATACCGAATCTCGCCGCGCCGCGCCGGAGGCGTAATTGCGCCCACGGGGGGGAGTCACTACACTTCGCCGCATCGACCGCGAGGCGAAAGGAGCATCCGATGGCGACGACCGAAACGCGGGACCAACCGGCCGAAGAGACGACCGACAAGCCAGAGACCGTGGAAGAACGCGACGCCCGGGAGCTGGCCGAGCTCGGACCCGAGCTGAAGGCGATACTTGACGAAACCTGGGAGACGCATCTACCAGCATTGCGCTACCTGGCAGATCGCTAGTGCATTTTCTAACCGATGACGAGTTGATTGCCATTCACGCCACCGTGATGCGGCGGCTGGGGGAAGAACCCCAGCCGCTGGTTCGTCCCGACCTCCTCGGTTCAGCATTGGCCCGGCCAATCTGGGCCGCGCGGTATGAAGGTGCTGACCTCATCACCCAGACGGCCCGACTCGGTATCGGCATCGCCCGCGCCCACGCCTTCGTCGATGGCAACAAGCGAACCGCGTACGAGGCAATGATCTTCTTTCTTGGGATCAATGGCGTCCGGCTCCGAGATCCGGGGTTAATGTTGGCCGGGATCGTCGAGTGGGCGGTTTCTCCCGAGGTCAGCGATGACGACGCCGAAGCACGCCTCGCCGCGGCCCTGACCGACCTCCAGCAACCACCGGCATCATCGTAAGCGCCGGGGCTGAAACGAGCATTGCGAAAGCGCTGGCACTCGACGGCGTAGCATCGAGCATGGGCCGTCTGTTCACCGGACCGGCACGGCATCAGCTCGGTTGCGGGCATCGCTCAGATGCCTCATGGCCGACCGGCGGCCGGGTTCCCTCTTCGCGGCCGCGATAGATGAGACCCTAGAGCCGTTCACCTTCTCCCACCGTCACCAGCGGTACGCGCTAAAATTTCCAGATCCGTTGCGCCAGGGTCGGCTTTTCCGGGTAGCCGCCGCGCTCCTCGACCTGGCGCAGGTAACGTTGCCGGCTCTTCGAGACGAACTGATAGCCCAGCCAGCGGAAGGGCTCCGGTTCCCAGCGGCGCGAGCGATGTTGGGTCATCGGCAGCTTGGTCAGGGGCGTATCGGCGCCGGTGATCAGATCGGCCAGGACCCGGCCGGAGAGATTCGCCGTCGCCACTCCCTCGCCCGTGTAGCCGCGGCCGGTCGCCACGCCATACCGCTTGTCGTAGCGCATCACCGGCATGTGATCGCGCGGCGTGCCGAAAACGCCGCCCCACTCGTGGGTGAACCGTATCCCCTGCAGCATCGGCCACCAGGTCACGGCCGAGGCCCGGGCATGGGCGAAGATCGACGCCTTGCGGTCGAGGTCGTCCGTGATCTTGGAGTTAAAGGGATAGCGGGCGCGGTAGGCGCCAAAGGCGATCCGGCCATCCGCGGTGTGGTTGATGTACCCATTGAAGTGACCGAACCCGCCCAGCACCTCGCGTCGCTGCCAGCCGATCTGCTCCCACAGGGCGGCGGGGAGCGGCTCGGTCACCACCATGTGCGAGGTGAGCGGCATAATCAGGTTGCCGACCTTCGGCAATTGGGCCATGTAGCCCTCGCCGGCCAGGACGATCACCTTGGCCCGCACGTTCCCCCGCTCGGTCCGCAGCATCGGCGCGTAGCCGGTGGTGAAATCGGTGACTCGGGTTTGCTCGTAGATCGTGGCGCCGTGCCGCTCCACCGCCCGCGCCAGCCCCCGCACCAAGCGGGCCGGTTGGATAACGGCCCCTTCCTTGTTCCAGAACCCTCCCACGGCGTTGGCGACGCGGACATGCCCGGCGGTCTGCGCCGCATCGAGCAATTCGTAATGGTCTTCCAACCCGAGCGCCGCGTATTCGTCGTACATCCGTTGCAGCTTCGGCCGGTCGTAATCGGCGCGGGCGATCTCCAGTTCGCCGCCCTTGGCGTAGTGAGCGTCGATCCCTTCTTCCTGGCAGACTCTGCCCACGTCATCGACCGACTGATACATCGCCAGCGAGACCTCGCGGGCCGTCTCCCGGCCATATTTCTCCAGCAGCTTCAGCGGGCCGACCGGGAACCCGGAAAAGCACCAGCCGCCGTTGCGGCCGGAGGCGCCGAAGCCGGCGACCTCCTGCTCCAGGATCGCGATCTTTAACGAGGAGTCGCGTTGCAAGAGGTAGTACGCGGTCCAAAGCCCGGTAAAGCCCGCCCCCAGGATGCCGACATCGACCGCGACCGAGCCATCGAGCGGCGGCCGCGGCGTCAAGTCGTCCCCGGAGTGCTCGAGCCAAAAACTGTACGACGAGTAATCCTTCACCCTATGCTCCCCTTGTGACGACGTTCTCCCTCGCATCCTGCCTTCGTCATTCTATTGCTTGTCCGGCATCGTCGGGACGTTCGCGTTCTCCGGGACAGCTTCATCATAGCCGGGTACAGTAGCGTTCTGAACCTGGCGTGTTTCGGTGGCAGGCCACGAGCAATGATGACGGGACCGATGCCGCGGGTAAGCGGTAAAGACGTGCTGGCGGCAATGCAGCGTGGAGGCTGGACCATCGTCCGAACCAACGGGAGCCACGATCATTTGCGGCATCCAGAGCACCCTGGTCGCGTCGCGATCGCCGTTCACGGCACCGCGACGTTGCACCCGAAGCCCTTGCGGACGATCCTATCCCAAGCGACCATGTCCGTGGATGAGCTTCGCGAGCCTCTCTAGGAGACTCTAATGCAGTACACCGTATTGTTGACGCCCGAAACCGACCCCGACGTCTACGTTGTCTACGTGCCGGTCCTTGGCGTTGTCACCCAAGGGGCAACGGTCGAAGCCGCGCTGGAAGCCGCCCAAGAGGCCGCCTACCTCGACATCATGGGCTGGCCCGATGACGGCGAGGACGTTCCCGTCGAGCCGGACGGTCAGATTGTAGCCAGGATCGCGGTCGCCGTGCCGGTGCCGACCGGAGTCACCTGACCCCCACCATTCTTCAACCACCCGACGAGGAGCGCCGATGCGCACGAAGCTCACCGCGTCTCACATCATCGCCTACCAGGATGGCGGCCACCGCCACTTGCGAGATGGCGAGATCGTCTGGGAGGGCGACACGATCATTCACGTTGGCCGTAACTTCCCCGGCCCGGTCGATGACACGATCACCGCTCCCGGCCGGGTGGTGACCCCCGGCTTCATCAACACCCATGCCCACCTCTCCGATTCGCCCCTGGACAAGTCGTTCGTCGAGGATCGCGGCGGTCGCCAGTTCTATCTCTCGGGCCTCTTCGAATACCTACCGACGCGAACGGCGGCGTCCGATCCGGCGGCGTCGCGCACCTCACTGGCCTATTCGATGGCCGAGCTGCTCCGGAGCGGGACGACCACGGTGATGGAGATCGGATCACACCCGGAGTGGGCAGTCGAGGAAGCGAACAAGGTCGGGCTGCGCCTCTACATGGGCTCCAGCTACCGCTCCGGCCGCTGGCGCACCGGCGACGGCAAAACGATCACCTACGATTGGGACGAGGCGGCGGGGCTGGCCGGCTTCGCCCGAGCGGTCCGTTTCATCGAAGAGTTCGACGGTACATCAAACGGGCGCATTCGCGGCTTCCTCGCCCCGGCCCAGGTCGATACCTGCACCGAGGATATACTCCGCCGCTCCCGCGACGCGGCCGATTCGCTTGGGGTGCCGTTGGCGCTACACGCATCGCAATCGGTCAACGAGTTCCAGGAGATGACCCGCCGCCACGGCCGGACCCCGATCGAGTGGCTGCACGACATCGGCTTTCTCTCGCCGCGGGTGATCCTCGGCCACGGCATCATCGTCGCCGGCGGCAGTTGGACAAACTATCACGGCGACGACATCGGCCTTCTGGCCGGCAGCGGGACCAATCTCGCCCACTGCGTCTGGGTCTTTGCCCGCCGCGGGATCGTCATGGAATCGTTCTCCCAGTACGCCGCGCGCGGCGTCAACTTGACGCTTGGCACCGACACCTGTCCCCAGAGCATGGTCGAAGGGTTGCGCTGGACCGCCGCCGCCAGTAAATGGGCCGATCGCCGGTCCGAGACGGCGACGGCAGCGGATGTCTTCAACGCGGCCACCCTGAACGGGGCGAAGGCGCTCGGCCGCGACGACCTGGGCCGCCTGGCGGCCGGGGCCAAAGCCGACATCCTGGTCTGGGATGGCGAGAGCATCACCATGACGCCGCTGCGCGACCCGATCAAGAACATCGTCTACTTGGCCCAGGCCGACGACCTGCGCGACGTGGTGATCGACGGCGAATACCGGATGCGGGACCGGGCCATCCCCGGCGTCGATCCCGCCGCCCTAGCCCGTGACCTGCAAGCGGCGGCGGACCGAATGTGGGGCCGGATGGGCGAGGTCGATCACGCCGGCCGCACAGTTGACGAGTTGTCGCCGCCATCGTTCCCAGCCTGGGAGGGATGATCGGGAGACAGCCGGGTCGACGGCTTCGATCAGGACCGCTTCCTCAGGAGAGCTGCCGGCCAAAGGGGATCAAGAGCGCAAGGTAGGCGATCTCACGCCCGTGGGGAGTATCGTCAAGATCTTCGTACATCCCCCCGTCCCATTTCGCCAAGAACCGCTCGGCGTTCAATCCAGTAATGCGCCGGGCTTCCGCTTCAAACAGGGCCAACGCCTGCTCGCGGGGCAACACCGAGGGTATCCGATCAGTCGTCTTCCGTGTCGCCAGCGACATCAATCGCCCTCACCTTCTTTGTGCAGAGTATCAGGTTCGAGTTACTCATCGGGTTCCGGCCGCCCCGGCCCGTGACCTGCACGCGGCAGCGGAACCGGGCGAATGGCAGAAAACATGCGACAATAACCGTCACGCTCGCTATCTCGTGTTTCGACGCGAACCCGCATGTGACCCCGCTCTCAGGAGTTGTCCTCACGTTCGTGCATCGACGCGGTTGAAATAGCTTCACTGGCGGCTCGCCAGTGGGAGGAATCATGCTCTCCCCCGTTTCGGATCGTGCGCCACTGCCCACGCCGGACCATGTCGTATTTGATCGCTTCTCCCCGCCCATCTCGTTGGAGGTTGCCAAGCGGACCCTGCGCGGGGTCGCCGGCGTCTACGCCGTGCTGGACCTCTTGCCGGATCGCGATCTCGTGCTCGACGTCGGCTTGACCGATGACGACCTGGCCAAGCACTTGTCCGACCCCCATGACACCTTCTGCTGGGCCGGCCGCGCGCGGGGCACCGTCGCCATCTCCTACTGTGCAATCCCCGGCATGACGCTGGAGCCCTGGGTCGAGCGGCGCCGGGTCGAACGCTACATCCGCCGCACCTTCCGCCCCGCCTGCCGCGACGAGTGAATCAGGCCGGTTCGGCATCGCCGGGAACAGCGACAGCCGCGGAAGCGTGCAGGTAGCCGCGCAGTTCGTCGACGACTCGAATGTAGCGGATGCCGACATCAGGCGCTATCGCCACCAGCCGATCGCGACTGGCATGCAGAAACGGGATCGCCCCCTCCTGATCAGTCGTCGCAACTTACGCATCGTGCGCTCAGCGGAGGACTCAAAGACATCAATGACATCAAAGGGGGGCGTGTCGAATGGCTCGTAGCTATCCCAAAGGTGGTTGCTTCACCATGCGCTGGGCTTCTATTCCAGTTCACTTGGCACCGTCTTTGTAGCAACGGCGCGGTTCCCCGAGCCGTCGTAAGTTGGTCAACTGCCACGATGCACCATCCAAGAGGTCATCGTAGGTCAATATCGTAAATCGATGCAGGTGCTTGTTCCGCCTGGCTAACGCTTTGCGTTGTCGGGGCTCCGTGGGTCTTCGCCCAATGACGACCCAGCATTCGGGCTCACTGATCCCTGGTAAGGTCTTTCGTATGTAGTCTGGTGCTTCGACAATCCAATCCCGCCAGTCTTCGACCTGTTTTTGCGCATGCGTCAGTGCGGCCGTTGGATCCTGCTTTGTTCGGGTGAAGAGCGGGTGAGACGCTGCTTCTATTCCCACTAAAACGTAGCGGCTCTCGGGGAACCCGATGACGAAATCGGCCACATACTCTCCCCCGAGCCGAACTTGGCTTTTCACCACCACAGCATCTGAAGCAAGCAGAATGGGATGCTGCTCCAAGAAAGGTTGGATGGATGCTTCGTCGGCATGTTTCTCGAGTAGTAAGCGGAATGACTGTATAGTCTCGTCGAAATGGCCCAACGTTCGAGTTTCCTGCTGTTGCAGGAAACCGGAACCAGATTGAGATAGCCCAAGAAGATGTGCAGCCGCTGCTGTTTGTACGTTCTTTGCTGCGCGTTCACCAGCAAGTTGCGGATTCCAATGATCCCGAGCGAAGGAGTTGGTTAGCGTGATCCACTTCCAGGGTGGCGAACCAACAAAGGCCCCTCCCGTCTCAGAAACAACTCCGTGAATCTCGAATCCGGCAAGATCAAAGCGATAAGATCGTCCATCCTCAGGAACGCTGAACTCAATCCATCCGCTAAGCTGTTGAGCGATCTCGACCACACCTTGATCACCGCCTATGTTGATCGCAATTTCGTCGCCGTCGTCAGGACCACTCTTCGGGATTCCTGGCGGGTGAAACGTGAAGTAGTCCGCCCATGCGTCACCCAATGTTCCGCATATCTGACTGGTATCTTTAGAATAGAACCTCGTCATACGGATCAACTGGAGCCAGACGCGTCTCGAGTGGAATATTGAGTCTTGCGGCCAGTATCGGGGCCAAGTCATGCCGTAGGACAGATTCGATCGGGCCAAGGCGACGCAATGCATGCGTGAAGGACGCTTCTGAAATCTCCCGCTCTAGTATTTCTTTGGCGCTCGCTAACCCTTCAATGTAAATAAAGCCACTCCAATTCCCTGTTTCGGATTCCCGACTTTGTTGCTCCAGGTCGTCCAACACAACTTTGGCATCCTGCGACACCTTTTCAGTTGTCACAATGAACCCTTTGCTTGCCCGGTATCGGACACGCCTGTAATTGAACGCATGCACATCACCTGAACCAAACTCCCTCGCCTTCAACTCAAAGATCCACAATTGATCGAGATATTCAACCAGCAGATCAACTTCCTCACCTTTCGCCGTTGCATTCCAGATAATTGCTTCTGCTCTGATCCCCAGTTCTATGAGCAGATCGGTTATCCAAACTGTCATCCAGTGACTCTGCCGTGATAGCTTTTGTCCCAACTCTGACAAAGAATAGCCTTCGAGAACGTGTTCCTGCGTGAACCTGGCTGTGCAAGATGGGCAAATTAGATTCCCAACTCCGGACTCGGTCAATTGAGAGCGGTCCGAAATACGCGCTAGTGAGCTTCCGTTCTTTCGACATTCGATCAAGAATTCTGAAACTATGAGATTTTCTTTCTTCAACACCTCGAGAGCAGTCTTGACTTCATCCCGCTTCTTGGCTCTTCTCGACAGTATGTCCTTTTCCCTCACAAAGCCCGCTTGACTCAAATCAATGAGAGTCTCCCGGTTCTTTTGATCAGCAAGCAACTTGGACCCGTTGATCTGTTCAGTAACGAGACTCGCGGGAATAAACTTGATCGTAGGTTCATCGTCCCGAATCTGTTTTACCTGGGCAAGCGGTGAGCGAATCGTCGGCTCCTCCCAGTTCAGGCCAGAATCTACATTGTCCTGACCCGCTGGAGCTGACAGCTGAAAGGCAGCTTCAAGAACCCTCGCGAACTCATCCAAGCGGCTTCTCAGTTCAGATGAATCGGAATCAATAAGACCTATTGTCACCGTTGATCGACGGATAGCCTCTGCTCGCTGCGGGTTGATTGTGACACTTTGTCCATTTCGCGAGGTCACCTGCTCCAGTTCTCGGAATGGACTACGTTTATCGACGTACGTGACGAAATACACGCCATCTGGCCGAAAGAATATGTCACCATGGGAGTTGCTGAGGTACCGTGATCTAGGGCGACGCATCGGCGGTTGCACGTCAATATCAACCTCAGCAGATCTTAGGAAGCTACGACCCGACTCGAGAACAGCCGGAGTCCACCCCTGCTCAGGCATGCGACACAGCATCGCGTGAAACCCCACAGAAGTAGTTGACATCGAACTCATCAAGGAAAGTGTGGATATCATTTCCCCCCCCAGCTCATCGTTCTACTGATTAGTGGCTAAACACTTCAAGGGATAAGATCGGTTCCAATATTCTGCATGCGTATGGGTCTGTATTGCAACCGGTGTCAGCGTTAGTCGCCCAACGAAGTGTCATACACTGCTTCGCTAATTTCCTACCCAGCCTTTGAATCGCCACTCACACTGAACAACCAATCAGTGGGATACTTGCCGTGACGTTCCGGCGATTGGCAAGCGCCGTGCGTCCCACACCATTCGACACGCCCACTCGTTGCCACCAGCTCAGGTCCGAGGAGGTTTTTCTTGGCTGTCGCAATCGATACGTCGCTCGAAACCAAGGCGATCAACTCAATTCGCACGCTTTCCATCGATGCCGTGCAACAGGCCAACTCCGGGCACCCCGGCATGCCGCTCGGCGCCGCGCCGATGGCCTACGTGCTCTGGACCGAATTTCTGCGGCACAATCCGCGCGATCCCAAGTGGCCGAACCGGGACCGTTTCGTCCTCTCCGGCGGCCACGGCTCGATGCTGCTCTACTCCCTGCTCTACCTGACCGGCTACGATCTGCCGCTGGCGGAGCTGAAGCGCTTCCGCCGGCTCGGCTCGATGACGCCGGGCCACCCGGAGCTTGGTTGCGCTCCCGGCGTCGAGGTGACGACCGGGCCGTTGGGCCAGGGCTTCGGCAATGGGGTCGGGATGGCCATCGCCGAGGCGTTCCTAGCCGCTCGCTACAACCGGCCCGGCCACGAGATCATCAATCACTACACCTACGGCATCGTCTCCGACGGCGACATCATGGAAGGCGTCGCCGCCGAGTCGGCCTCGCTGGCCGGCCACCTCGGTCTCGATAAGCTCATCTACCTCTACGATCAGAACGAGATCACGCTGGCGGGAACCAGCGGCATCTCCTTCACCGAGGACGTCCCCAAGCGATTCGACGCTCTCGGCTGGCACACCCAAACGATCGACGGCCAGGAGACCGGCGCGGTGCGCCGCGCCCTCGATGAAGCGCGGGCCGAGCATGCCCGGCCGTCGCTGATCTGCTCCCAAACCATCATCGGCTTCGGCTCGCCGAAGGCCAATACGTTCGGCGTCCACGGCTCCCCGCTGGGACCGGAGGCGGTCAAGGCGACCAAGGAGGCGCTGGACTGGCCGCTGGACCCCCCCTTCTACGTGCCGGATGATGCCCTGGCGCTGTTCCGCGGCGCCGAGGAAGCGGGCGCCGCGGCCCAGCAGGAATGGCGGTCGCGCTTCGAGGCGTACGTCGTCGCCTACCCGACGGAAGCGGCGGAGCTGATCCGGGCCCTGGCCGGGGAGCTGCCGGAGGGCTGGGACGCCGACCTGCCGACCTGGGAGGCGGGCGGCAAGCCGATCGCCACCCGCAAGGCGTCGGGCGAGACGATCGCCGCCTTCTTCCCCAAAATCCCGACCTTCATCGGTGGCTCAGCCGATCTCAACCCCTCCACCAACACCGGGATGAAGGGCGCCGGCGATCTCCAGCGGCCGGACGGCAACCCGGACCCCAGCATCCAGCAAGGTCTACTCGGCGGCCCCTGGGGCTACGACGGCCGCAACATCCACTTCGGGGTGCGTGAGCACGCGATGGGCAGCGCGGTCAACGGGATGGCCGCCCACGGCGGCGTGATTCCCTTCGGCTCCACGTTCCTCGTCTTCTCCGATTACTGCCGGCCCGCGATCCGGCTGGCCGCGCTCTCCCACCTGAAGTCGATCTTCGTCTTCACCCATGACAGCATCGCGGTCGGTGAGGACGGCCCCACTCACGAGCCGGTCGAGCAGGTGATGAGCCTGCGCACGATCCCAAACCTCACCCTTGTCCGACCCGCCGACGCCAATGAGACCGTCGATGCCTGGCGAATCGCCCTCACGAACAGCGGTGCCACCGCCCTGATCCTCTCTCGCCAAGATTTGGCGATCCTCGATCGGACGGGCGCCACCGGCAGCGCGCTGCAAGGCGGCTACATCCTGACCGGCGGTGAGGGCGACCCGGATGTGGTGCTGATCGGGACCGGCTCCGAGGTCGAGCTGGCGGTCAATGCCCGCGGCCTCCTGGCCGAGCATGGGGTGCAAGCGCGAGTGGTCAGCCTACCGAGCTGGGAGGTCTTCGATGCCCAACCGGCCGCCTACAAGCGGCAAGTGCTGGGCCCGACGGGAACGCCGCGGGTCTCGGTCGAGGCCGGCACCACGCTCGGCTGGTGCCGCTACACCGGTGCCCGCGGCGCGCAGGTCGGGATCGACACCTTCGGCGCTTCCGGCCCCGGGGCCGAGGTGCTGGCGCACTTTGGGTTCACCAAGGAGCGGGTCGCCGCCACCGCCTTGCGCCTCTTGGGCAAAGCCGACTTGGCTCGTGAGATCGATCAGACGGACGGCGGCGACACCGCCGGCGAAGAAGCCGAGGGCGACGAGGGCCATTCATAGCCATAGATGACTCATCAGATGAAAGGAGCGCCACGATGACGACGACCACGATCCAAGACCTGTTCCAAAGAGAGGGACAGAGCGTCTGGCAGGACGACATCAGCCGCGACATGCTGACCAGCGGCGCCTTGCAACGTTCGATTGACGAGATCGGGATCCGGGGGCTGACCTCCAACCCGACCATCTTCGAGAAGGCGATCGCCAGCGGCCACGCCTACGACGACGACGTCGCCAGGCTGCTCCGCCACGGGCTGGACGCCGCCGGCATCTTCGAGGCGGTGGCGGTGCAGGATATCCAGGATGCCTGCGACCTCTTCCGGCCGATCTACGATGCCAGCGACGGCGGCGACGGCTTCGTCTCGATCGAGGTTTCCCCTGGCGCCGCCCGCGACCCGGAACTGACCCGTAGGGAAGCCCGCCAGCTCTGGGGCGCGGTGGACCGGCCGAATCTGATGGTCAAGATCCCCGGCACCGCCGAGGGCGTTGCGGTCGTCAAGGAGATGCTCTCGCTCGGTCTCAATATCAACATCACGCTGCTCTTCTCGACCGAGAGCTACGAGCGGGTCGCCCTGGCCTACATCGAAGCGATCGAGCAGCGTCATGCCCAGAACGATCCGATCGATCGGGTGGCGTCGGTGGCCTCCTTCTTCGTCAGCCGGGTCGATGGCCTGGTCGACAAGCTCCTGGATGAGAAGATCGCGGCGGCGAGCGACGAGGCAACCAAAGAGCGGCTGCGCGGCCTGAAGGGGAAGGCCGCGGTCGCCAACGCCAAGATCGCCTATGAAAAGTTCCAGGGGCTGTTCGAGGGCGAGCGCTTTGCCCCGCTCCGCCGCGCCGGGGCCAAGGTGCAGCGGCCGCTGTGGGCCAGCACCTCGGTCAAGAACCCGGCCTACCGCGATGTCCTCTATGTGGAGGAGCTGATCGGTCCCGACACCGTCAACACCATGCCCCGGCCGACGATTGACGCCTTCCTCGACCACGGGATTGTCCGCCGCACGGTCGATACCGGCCTCGACGACGCCCGCCGGGTGATGGCCGATCTGGCCGCCGCCGGCATCGACATCACGGCCGTCACCCACAAGCTGGAGGAGGACGGGATCGCGTCCTTCGTCGCCTCCTACGACGCCCTCCTGGCCGGGGTCGAGGCCAAACGATCCCAGCTCGCCGAAGCGGTCGCGGCCGGGTGAGGCCGCGCTCCACGGTGACGAACGAACGCGGCACTCGCGATCGGCGTGGTCGTCCCGCCGAAAGCTAAAGCCATTCGGCTGACCCCATGAAAGCATCCTGAAGGAAGCTGAGATGGGGTTGCGGCTGCCGAAATGCCATCCACCACTCACGGTTCGTAGCTTGGTTCACCATGCTTCCGTGGGGTCGGCCGAGTGTCTTGAGCTTTCGGCGCGGGGGACGCCACGATCGTCTCGGAATCATATCTGAGCCTCCAATGTTCGCGATCATCGGAAGGAAACCATCGCATGAGACCGCTTCGGTTTGGCTTCAAGACTTCGCAGCAGCACACGACCTACGAGGAGATCGCCAAGGTCTGGGAGGCGGCGGACAAGATCCCGGTCTTCGAGCATGGCTGGTTGTTCGATCATTTCAACCCGATCGGTCAGGAGTCGGTCGAGGGGCCTTGCCTGGAAGGGTGGACGGTGCTCGGCGCCCTGGCCGCCCGCACCGAACGGGTTCGCCTCGGCTTGATGACGACCGGCAACACCTACCGCCACCCGGCGATCCACGCTCACATCGCGGCCACCGCCGATATCGTCTCCGGCGGCCGGGTCGACTTCGGCATGGGCGCCGGCTGGAACGTCTACGAGCACGAGAGCATGGGCCTCCCGCTCTACCAGCCGGGGGAGCGAATTCGCCGCCTGGGTGAGGCGGCCGAGCTGACCAAGCTGCTCTGGACGCGGGACGTGGTGGACTACGACGGCCGATACTACCAATTGAAGCAAGCCCGGCTCGACCCCAAGCCGGTCCAACGGCCGCACCCGCCGATCGTGATCGGCGGCGGCGGCGAGCAACTGACGCTGCGGGTGGTGGCGCGGCACGCCGACATCTGGAACTTCGGCGGCGGCGAGGTCGAGACCTTCACCCACAAGGTGGCAATTCTCCGTGAGCACTGCGCGGCGGTCGGCCGCGATCCGGACGAGATTGAGCTATCGGCCCAAATCCGGGTCAAGTTCGACGATCTCGACGGCTCGGCCCGCGAGGTCCAGGCCCTGGCCGACGCCGGCGCCAGCCACCTCATCCTGATCCTGCCGCCCCCCTACCGGGTCGACCAGATCACCCGCCTGGCGGCGGAGCTGATCCCCCAAATCGAGTCGCCGACACCAGCCTAATCGAGGCGCATGGTACGATCAAACGCACACTGTCGCCTCCGTCTTCGCCGCATGTCAGAGGTACGATGCCATGGCAACGACAACCCGATTGATGACCGTCGAGGACCTCGAACGGGACGGCGCTCCGGAAGGTCGCTGGGAGCTGATCAATGGAGAGTTGGTAGAGATGGCGCCGGCGAGTGACGATCACGGAGCTTATGGCGCGGCAATCATCGTGTTTGTCGGATCCTATGTCGTTGGTCAGAAACTAGGGCGAATCTACAACTCGGAGACAGGATTCGTTGTGTCCGGCGATTCTCCGATGGTGCGGATGCCTGATGTCGCCTTTGTGCATTACGACCACCTCCCCGCGGACCGCGACCGTAGCCGCTTGGTCCGCGCCGCGCCGGATTTTGCGGTCGAGGTCATCTCGCCATCTGACCGGCCGGGCGCGGTGCTTGCCAAGGTGATGATGTGGCTTGATGCCGGTGTCCGATTAGTGTGGTTGGTCGACCCGGAGCTTCGAACCGTGACCGTCTTTGCTCCCGAGGCGCCACCCCGCACGCATACTATCGACCAAACGCTTGACGGCGGTGATGTCTTGCCCGGCTTCACCCTCCCGGTGCGCGGCATCTTTAGCGTCTGACCGGGAACCAGTCTTCTCCTCCCCGAGTATCACCAGTGCGAACCCGGCCACCTTGTCTCTGCCAAAGCAGGATCAAGGAGACTGTTCCGGTTCGCGCACCTACCCCATCGCCGAGGGAGGCCCAGCGATGCGCTCACGCTTAGGCGGCAACCTGGCAACAGTCCTGGCCATCGTTGTCGCGAGCTCGATGCAGCCCACCGGCTCGCCGGCCGTCGCCACGGCCGAACGCGGAGCTTCCGCCGGGATGCCGGCCACGGCATACGTCGATTGCCCGGTGACCCCGCCGGTGCTCGCCGATCCGCCCGAACCAGAGCAACCGGCGGGGATGGCGCGAGACCCGCTTGGGCTGGCCTGGTGGTACATCAGCGGCGACGGTCTGCCGTGGGTCGGCGCTGAGCCATATCGCGAGACGGGTGGGGCAAAAGTGCTGTGGCTGAAGCCGATCGGCGCCACGCTCACCGTGACCGGGCACCCGCTCGACGCCGGGAGCCCGACCCTCACCGCCCATGTTCCCGACGGCTACTCCGGCGACTACCAGGCGTCCGGCATCTCGTTCCCCACCGCGGGTTGCTGGGAAGTCACCGCCCGAGCGGACAACAGCGCGCTGCGATTCGTCACCTACATTGTTGAGGACGGCGAAGCGCCGCCATCAGGTCAACCCTGATCCCGGACGAAGAGCCGATCTCCGACCGCAATCGTGGCTGGTTCGCCCTCGTAGGCGGCGTAATAGCCACGCCTGCCATGATCGAGGAAGCGCACGCCCTCGGTCACGGTGCGGTCGGGCCGGGCATCCTCCGGGAAGCGCATCGCCCAGCGAGTGAACTCGACGCACGGCACGGCGACCATTACCCGCTCGAGGGCGAGCCGCCGTCCGGCCTTGGTCTCGATGGTGAGGCCCGGGGCCAGCTCCTCCTCGGTCCAGTGGCGGTCGGTGGCGACCAGGATGTTCTCACCGGCCATCCCGTTTGGCACCGCTTCACCAAAGCGCTCACGCATCTCCGCGTAATGCGAGGTGAAGCCGATTGAGAGTCCGTTGAGGCCACGCCGCTGCTTCGTCGCCGCGTGCCGGAGATTATGGACATCGACCACCCGCGAGCCATCGGCCGGGAGGCCGATCGCCCCGTCCGGTTCAAGCTCCAGCGCCGGCACGGACAGGATGGGGCGCGGGTCGTAGCGCTTGCGCGGCGCCTCCCCCACTTTCAAGCTCGACACCTGCACCTGCAACAGGACGATCAGCCCGATCTCGGGCATGGCACGCTTCCTTTTAGCTCGCCGGCAGCATCTCGGCCGTTACCCGGACTAGCAGCCGCGCCGCGCGCACGATCGAAGTGACGCTGACCCACTCATCCGCCTCGTGGAAGCGGGAGCCGGTGGCCCCGACCTGAATGGTGGGAATCCCCGCCTCGCCCGAGAAGAGGTTGGCGTCGCCAAAACCGGTGTAGGTCCAGATTGGCGGGCGCTCATGCTCGCGCTCGAAGGCGCGCCGCAGGGCGCCGACCAGCGCATGGTCCGGCTCGATCTCCCACGGTGGGTAGTACGGAGGGTCAACCACGAACGCGAAGACCGCCGGCGAATCGAGGCGGTCCGCCAGTGCCCGCAGATCGGCCAGGATCGTCTCCGCCGTCTCGCCGGGGACGATCATCCGGTTGATCAGCACCCGCGCCCGCTCCGGCACCGTGATCACGTACTGGTCGTTGCCGCTGTGAAACGAGAGTACCGCGCGGGTGGCCTCGAACCGGGGATGCTCGACCAAAGGGATCTCATCGAGGCCAGCAACGAGCTTGGCCGCCTCGATCGCGGCGTTGACGCCGGCATCCGGCCAGGAGGCATGGGTGGCCTTGCCGGTGACGTCCATCCGGACCAGCACTTTGCCCACCGAGCCGAGGCAGGGCTCCCGCGACGACTCGGTGACGATGCAGTAGTCAGCCCGCGGCCCTTCGGCGATCAGCGCCCGCGCTCCAATCGAGAACGCTTCCTCATCGACCACCGCGCTGAAGACGAGCGTGCCCCGCCAGAGCTCGCGGTTCCGGTCCAGGGCACGGGTGGCCAACATCGCCGCCGCCACGCCCGATTTCATGTCGCAGGCGCCCAGCCCGTAGAGGCGGTCGCCCTCGCGCTTGCCGCGCCACGGATCACAGGACCAGCCGTCGGCGGCCAACACGGTATCGGTGTGCCCGTTGAAGAGCATCGTCGGCCCCGGCCCATTCTCGATCCGGGCCACCACGTTCGGCCGGTCCCTCACCGTCTCCCGAAGCTCGGCCGCGATGCCGTTGTCATCCAGCCAGGCAGCGACGGCGCGCTGCACGTCCCCTTCCTCGCCGGGGTAGCTCCGAAATGAGACGAGACGCGCGGTCAGCGCCGCCGCCTCCTCGGCGCCGGCGAGCGATTGGTCCAGGGCGTCATCCATGCCGTCGCATTGCTCCTTGCCCTTGGGAGAAACGGTCGTGCTCCCGCGGCATTGGGGGCCGCGGGGTCGTCGCCCTCGGCTAGCTGAGGTGAAACGAGGCCTGAAAATTGGGATCGGTGAGGGCTGGCCGGTCCGCCCCGAAAAGCGAGATCGGGCAGTCGGTCTGGCCTCGCACCGCGAGATCAGCCAAGATTTTCCCGATCAGGGCGGCAAATTTGTAGGCATGGGCGGCGCCCTGCGCGACAACGACTTGGGGCACGCCCGGCAGCGTGTCAATCGTGAAATTCCGGTCCGGCGGCATCGTGTACAAACAGGTCTTGGTCCGCAGCTCCGGCCCCAAAAATCCTGGAATGTGTCGCTCCAAGAAGGCGATCAGCTCGCGATGGGGACGCGGGTTCGGCTCAAACGTGCGGGTCTCGGTCGTGACCCGGTCACCGCCACAATCGATCGCGGCCTTGGTCGCTACTTCGCCGTAGACCGGGAAACCGTAGAAATCGGGGCTGCCATGCCAGATGAAGATCGGGAACCGGTCCGGCGCGAACTCGCGCAGGTGCGGCGTGGCGAAGAAGGTGACTTGCTCTTGAAGGATGGTCAGCGGCCACGCGATGCCGAACGAGGCCAGCAACTGGTTCGTCCAGGCATCGGCGGCGATGACGACCTTCCCCGCGGTGAACGTTCCGGCGTCCGTCACCACCTCGACGCTGTCCCCCACGACGCGCAAGCTCCGGGCCGGGGTCTGATCGAGCACGGTAGCGCCATGGCCACGGGCGAGGGCAACGTGAACCGCGATCCCTTTGCCGGAATCGACGAGCCCGCCATCGGCTTGAAAGAGGGCCCGTTCGCCATCCCGGAGCCGGTATTGCGGCCAGCGATTCATGACCTCATCGGCGGTTAGCTCCTCGAACGGGATACCGGCGGCGTTCATCCCGTGGCTGTAGCTGGCGAGCGAATCGCCCCCGGCGGCCTCGAGATCGAGGCCGCCGGTCTTGACCACTAATTGCACCCCCGATTCCCGTTCGACCTCGGCCCAGGCGGAATAGGTGTGGGGGGTCAGCGCCGTGTAGTCCGGATCGTGGTACGACAATCGGATAATCCGGGAGTGGTCCTGCGAGGCGCCGTTGTCATGCCCGATCCGGAACTGCTCGAGGGCCAGCACCTCGGGCCCCGCCGCCCGGGCGAGCCGGTAGGCGGCGGCGCTGCCGATGCCGCCGCAGCCAATGACGATGAAATCGTAGGCGGTCTTCATGCTCTGTCGCTCCCCGCGGGTCGTCGCCACTTCGTCTCCGGTGAGGGTACGTCCGGCTCGATCGACCGTCAATGGCCCGACTGGCGAGACAAAGCGTCCGCGCTATCCGGGTCGGTCAACCTCGAATTGTTGCTGCCCCCGGTCCAGGATGTCCCGCCAATTCCGCCGGAGCGGCGGCACGCCAAGCTCCTCGATGGCGAACCGCACTACGCTCTGGATCGAGACCCGGCCCGTCGGCAGATGCTTCTTGTGGAAGGTTTGCGGAAAGACGGGCGCCGTTGCCGATAGCATCGCCGCGCCAATGTGCATGTGCGGATACGTCCTCTGTCCAGCTCCAGACGCGTTGGGCGTCCAATGGTAGGCGAGCAATTCGACTTCATTGTCGAGGAGGAATTGATGCCAATACCCGACGGTGTAGACGAGGAATGATTCTGTCGCGGCACTATCCCTTGGCAGGATGCGGAACCGCTGGCCGGAAGACAGATACAGCCTTGGTGACGACCGTAGCCGAAGTGGATCACCGTTGCTCAGTGTAATCGTGTACACCTGATCGGTCTCGTAGCGACGTTCCCGCGATGTTGTTCGAGTGCCATGAGCGATACAGCGAACCGCGTCGACAAACGGAGCACAGTATCGCACGACCGCTTCACCTGGGGTTCTGCCACTGGGCACCCGGCTACTCGTCGGCCATATACATGAGATATGACACCCGGATGACATCTGTGCGACAAGGGTCGTCAATTGTTCCAGCCTGATACTGGCGCCTGAACTCCACGCCAGACATGCCGAGGTACTTCCGCGCTTGCCGGTCGAACAAGTCCTCGGCCTCTTCTTTAGTCAGGTAGACGATGCCTGGGTCAGTATCTTCGAGCGGCCGCGTCTCTTCATCGAGTTCGCTTTGCGGCGTGGCAAGTTGCTCTGTCATGATCGCGCTCCTCATCCGTTTCGCGGCATTCTACTCGGTTTCATAGCCGGTTGGTCGTCCACTCCGGCCCGCGGATGGTGGCTGCTCGGCAACCATCCGCCAGACCGGCCAGCTAATACGCCCGGGCGAAGACCACCCGCCGCTCGCTCGCCCGGCCGCAGGCGATGCAGCGTCCGCTCTTCGCCGGTAGCTCATGCGGAATACAGCGGATCGTCGCCTTCGTCTCGGCTTTCACCGCCGCCTCGCAACCGGCGCCGCCACACCAGTGGGCCAGCGACCATCCGGCGTTCGCCGCCGCCCGTTCCACTAGCTCCTCCCGACGCTCGACCGGCGCCATGCGCTCCGCCAGCCGGCGCGAGGCGGCGGCAAACAGCCCCTCCTGGATCGCGTCCAGCGTCGAAGCTACGGCCTCGGCCAAACCCGCCAGCGGCACGGCCAGCTTTTCGCGAGTATCGCGCCGGACCAGCACCGCCTGGTCGGCGGCGACATCACGCGGCCCGACCTCCAGCCGGATCGGCGCCCCTTTCAGCTCCCATTCATTGAACTTGTAGCCGGGCGAGCGATCGTCCCGCCAATCGACCTTCACTCGCGCCACCGGTCGCAGCCGCTCCGTGATCCGGGCCACCGTGGCTTCCAGCGGCTCCAGCTCGGCTTCCTTACGCCAGATCGGCACAACGATCACCTGCACCGGCGCCACCGCCGGCGGCAGCTTCAGCCCGGCGTCATCGCCATGGACCATGATCACGGCGCCAACCGCGCGATGGCTCAGCCCCCACGAGGTATTGAAGGCAACCTTCCGTTCACCATCACGGTCGAGGAACTGGATGCCAAAGACGCGGCCGAAATGGTCATGCAGGTTATGTGAAGTGCCCGCCTGTAGCGCCCAGTGCTTGCCGCCCATCATCGCCTCGACGGTGTAGGTCCGCAGGGCGCCGGCGAACTTCTCCGCCTCGGTCTTTACGCCCGGCACGACCGGGATCGCCAGGTCCTCCGCGTAGAACGCCTGGTACACATCCAGCATCTGGCGCGCCCGATCGTCCGCCTCCGCCGCCGTGGCGTGGCAGGTGTGCCCCTCCTGCCAGAGAAACTCCAATGTTCGCAGAAAGGCCCGCGGCCGTTCCTCCCAACGAACGACGCTGTTCCACTGGTTGAGCAGGATCGGCAGGTCGCGGTAGCTCTGGACCCATTTCGCGAAGCTGGGGCAGACGATCGCTTCCGAGCTCGGGCGGACCGCCCACGGCTCCGGCAGCTCGTGATTGCCGCCCCGCGTCACCCAGGCCACCTCCGGCGCGAAGCCGTCCACATGCGCCGCCTCCCGCTCCAACAGCGATTTCGGGATAAAGAGCGGAAAGTAGGCGTTCTCGACCCCGGTCGCTTTGATCCGGGCATCGAGCCGGGCCGCCATCCGCTCCCAGACCCCGTAGCCATAGGGCCGGATCACCTTGCAGCCCCGGACCGGGGCGTCGTCCGCCAGCTCCGCCCGCTGAATCACGTCCACGTACCAGCGGTCGAAATCGTCGTCCTGGTCGATCAAATCGGCAACGTACGATGCCTCGCTCATGGCAAGCATGCTCCCGGCCGGCGCTGCCGGACGGTCCGCCAACGCCAACCACCAGACCGCCGATTCAGCACCGGCGATCCGCGCGTAGAAATGTTGAGATCAACAGCGTGGCAATGCAGGAGAGTAACCGCCGGCGGTCATCCCCTGCCAGGAGGGACGGGGAGGCCGCCCGCCCCGGACGAGGCAACCTGGCGCCGGGGCGGTGGGACAGTGCGGTGCGGGATTCGACTGTTGCGCGGCCGTCGGCAGCCCATACGCACTCCTCTGCCGCCGCCCGGCGGCAAGTGGACGGAGTATCGCAGATGCAACCTCGCGGCAACCAGGATCGAACTGGTACGCCTCGCGAGCCGGTTGCAGTCGGACCGCCCCCGGTTAGCGACCACGTTCGGCGAAGGAGAGCCCCTTGGCGGCGAGCGCCTGGCGAAGCAGGGGAATCGACTTCGGCCCCATCCCGTGGAGCTGGAGCAGCTCTCGCTCGGTAATCTGGGCAAGTTGCTCAAGCCGCGTGTAGCCAGCGTGCTCCAGCGCCTGCCGCGCCGGCTTCGACAGGCCGGCTGGCAATTCAGCGGCACGCCGCTCGTGGTGGTCAGTCATTCAATTCCTTTCGCTCCGTTCATCAATGCGGCGGGACGGGCCTGCCCTGGGAGCGGACAGGCCCGTTGGGAGCCGTGCTTACTCCGTCGTCAGCTCCCACTCGTGGGCGCCGCCGAAGTTGGAGGCCGAGTAGGGGTTGGCCTCATAGCCTTGGAGATTGCTGACGTAGCCGAAGAGGTTGACGTTGTTGAAGAGGGGCGCCCAGGGCAGCTCCTCGGCCAGCAACGCTTGTAGTTCGCGGTAGATCTCGGCCCGCGCCTCCTGGTCGGTCTCGACCACGCCCGCTTCCATGAGGGCGTCCGCTTCCGGGTTCTTGAACTGCACGTAGTTGGCGCCTGCCCCGGTCTCGACCGGGATGTTGGCGCTGTGCAGGCGGGAGAGCGGATCGGGGTCGCTCGGGATCGCGTTGTCCCAGGCCACCATCAGGGTGTCGAACCGGCCGCCCGGCACGTCCTCGGTCCAGAGGGTCGCCGCCGGGCGGTTGTCGATCGTCAGCTCGATCCCGATCTCGGCATAGTTCTGTTGCAAGATCTGCTCGGCGCTCTCGCGGGACTGGTTGCCGGCCGAGGTGGACATGCCGAACGCCAGCCGCACGCCGTCCTTGGCCCGCACGCCGTCGTCCGCCACGACCCAGCCGGCCTCGTCCAGCATCGCCGCCGCTTGGGTCAGGTCAAAGGGGTAGGTTTTCACGTCCGGGTTGTAGGCCCAGTGCGTGGGCGGCAGGTAGGTCAGGGTCGGCGTCTGCAACCCGTAGTAGATGATGTCGATGATGGTCTGGACATCGGTCGCGTGGTAGATCGCCTGGCGGACAACCTTCTCCTGGAACTGCGGCAACGAGTTGTTGAAGTAGATGAACTCGACGAAGTTGCTCGGCGAGATGTTGGTCTCCAACCCTTCCGTCGTCGTCGTTTCCTCCCAACGGTCGACTTGGATGCCCTGGTAGTCGACCACCTGCACCTCGCCGGTCAGGAGCTGGGTGGTCAGGATCGGCAGCTCCGGCACCAGCTTGACGATGATCCGTTCCAGGTTGGGCGCTCCCAGGTGGTAGTTGGGATTCCGCTCGACGGTGAAGTGATCGCCGCCGACGCGCTCGACGAACATGAACGGCCCGGTCCCGACCGGGGCCGAGGTGTTGAACGGGGCCGTATTGATGTCTTCCGCCTCGGCCAGGATATGCGCCGGGATGATGCTGGTGACACCGGTGGTCCAGAGCGTCTGGAACGGGGCGAAGGGCTCCGTCAGCGTCATCACCACCGTGTAATCATCCGGCGTCTCGACGCTCGCCACCTTGTCATGCCCGGTGCGCGAACGGACCGCGACATCGGGATTCATCACCGTTTCCCAGGTGAACTGCACATCGCGGGCGGTGAAGAGCTCGCCATCGTGCCACATCACGTCGTCGCGCAGGGTGAAGGTCCAGACGAGGCCATCGGCGGAGACGCCGCCATTCTCGACCGTCGGCACCTCGGCCGCCAGGCTCGGCACGTAGCTGCCGTCCGGCAGCAGTTTCATCAGGCTGTCGAACATGAGGACGTCGGGCAGCGTCTCTGGCCCGGTATTGGCGTAGAGCAGCGGATTGTAATTGACCGCCTCCTGCGAGGCGCCGACAATCAGCTCCCCACCGCCCTCCTGCGCCAGCGCCCCCATGGGCATGCTGAGCCGGCCCGGCAGCGCGGTCAGCGCCGCCGCCCCGATCCCCAGCGCGGCCGCCCGTTGCAGCGTCTCCCGCCGCGAGAGCCGTCCCATCAGCACGCCATCGGCCAGCGCCGCCATCCATTGCCGCTCGGACATCATCCATCTCCTCGTTGTATCGCGGCCCTCGGCAGGACGCCGGCCGCACCCATCGAACGCACTTCGCATTTCACTGCAACGTCGCCACATTGTATGGTATCCGCGCTCGGCGCGGATTGAGAGTAGAGTGCTCTTCGGGCCAAGCTCGGGGATTCATTCCCGAGCTTGGCAAGGCGGAAACCACTCACGACTCACGACTCACGGAGGAACGCATGGCATTCCGGCTGGACCACATCGTCATCGGCGTGCATGATCTCGCGGCGGCAGCGGCCGATTTCACCCAAGCTGGGTTCCAGGTGACGCCCGGCGGCGAACACTCCTCCGGCAATACCCACAATGCGCTGGTGGCTTTCGCCGATGGCGCCTACCTGGAGCTGATCGCATTCAAGGACCGCCAGATCGATCCGGCCCACAAATGGGGCGCGCAACTGGCGGCCGGCGAGGGTTTTCTCGACTTCGCGCTGCTGGCCGGCGACCTCGATGGCGAGGCGGCCCGTCTCGCCCGGGCCGGGGTCGTCACCGGCGGCGTCCGCCCGCTCGGCCGGCTGCGGCCGGACGGCGAGCGGATCGAGTGGCTGCTGCTGAGCCCGGACACCAGCACCCATCCCCTGCCGTTCCTGATCGATGACCTCACCCCGCGCCAGCGGCGCGTCCCCGGCGGCGCGGCGACGGAGCATCCGCTCGGCGTCACCGGTGTCGCCGGCGTGTCGTTGCTGGTGCCCGATCTCTTGACCACCGCCGAAAAATTCGCGGCGCTGCTCGACACCCCTGGCCGCGAAATCACATCCCATATCGCGGGAGTAGCATCCGCCCAGCGTTTCGACCTCGACTCGCAATGGATCGAGCTGGCGCAACCGCGGCCGGATGCCCAGGACCTGCTCGACGTCCTGGCGGAACGGGGACCGGCCCCCTACGAGGTCTCCCTCACTGGCCGCGGCTCCGGCGAGCTGTTGCCGGTAGCGCGGACCCATCAGGCGCGAATTCGGGTGGCGTAAGCGACGTAGACTGTACTTCCTACCGGGTCCTACGTACAATAGTTGCCAGGCCGTCACCGCTTCACCCGGCTTGAATGCCGGATCAGGATTAATTCGCGGACCACCCGCCGGACCAATGGATGCGCTCCGGCCGGGAGGGATCATCCAAGGAGGTTGCGCACGATGTCCAGCACTCCCCGTTCCTTGACCCGTAACGTTGCCCGGACGCCGATCACCCGGCGTAGCATGGTCCAGATTGGCGTGGGCGCGGCGGGCGCCGCCGCCCTCGGCGGCCGCCTCGCGTCCCCGGCCACGGCCCAAGATGGCGGCTCGATCGTCTTCCTCTCCACCCAACTGCGGCCGGTGAACGAGGCGGAGGCGTTCCGCAACGTGGTCCTGGCCGACTTCGAGGGCCAGGTCGAGTTCCTGCCCGAGGACATCGGCCCGTTCAATGACCGGCTCATCGCCGAGGCCGAGGCCGGCCAGGGCGAGGTCGGCATCGTCGGCGGCCAGCATGGCGACTTCGCCTCGCTGGTCGAGCGCGAGCTGCTGATGGATTTGAGCGAGCTGGCGGGCGAGCTGGCCGACCGCGGCCTGGTCGAGGACTACTTGGCGCTGGGTCGCTTCGGCGGCGAGGAACAGCTCTACATCCCCTGGATGCAGGCGACCTACATCATGGCCGCCAACCGCGAGGCGCTCGCCTTCCTGCCGGAAGGGCTCGACGAGACGACGCTGCAAACCGAGCTGACGTACGAGCAGCTCGGCGCCTGGGTCACCGCGATCAACGAGGACCAGGGCCCCCGCTTCGGCCTCCCGGCCGGGCAGGACGGCCTGCTCCATCGCTTCCTCCAGGGCTACGCCTACCCGAGTTTCACCGGCGGCGTCAACACCACCTTCGTCAGCGACGAGGCGGTCGCGATGTGGGAGTGGCTGCGCGAGACATGGGCCGTTACCAATCCCCAATCGACCGGTTATGCGTTCATGCAGGAGCCGTTGCTGTCTCGCGAGGTGTTGGTGGCCTGGGATCACACCGCCCGCCTCATCAACGCCCTCCAGACCAGCCCGGACGACTTCATCACCTTCCCCGCTCCGCGCGGTCCGGCCGGGCTCGGCTTCTTGCCGGTCGTCGCCGGCCTGGCGATCCCGAAGACGGCGCCCGATCCCGAGGCCAGCCTGGCTCTGATCGAGTACCTGACCCGGCCGGAGACGCAAGCCCTCACGCTGCAAGAGGTCGCCTTCTTCCCGGCCATCGCCGCCGACTTGCCGACCGAGCTCGATCCCGGCATCCAGGCGGAGGCGGACGCGGTCGCCGCCACCGCGACCGACCCCAACGCCCTGCCGTCGCTACTCCCGGTCGGGCTGGGCGATCAGGCCGAAGCCTATAACAAGGTCTTCCGCGACGCCTTCCAGCGGATCATCCTGGACGAGGAGGAGATCGAGGCCGTCCTCGCCGACGAAGGGGCCAACCTCCAAGCCGCGCTCGACGCCGCCGAGGCCGCTTGCTGGGCGCCGGACCCGGATAGCGACGGCACCTGCCAGGTCGGCTAAGCGGATACGTTGCCACCCCCTAACCCCCAAGCTGGGGGGATTTGGTCGTGTTCCCCCAAGATTGGGGGTTAGGGGGTCGAGCGCGCCGTTCCACCTGGCTTTCGGGTTGGGTGAGGACTGAAACGGGTTAGGAATGAAGGCGAACCGGCTCGGCTGGGCCCCCTACCTGCTCCTGCTGCCATCGTTCATCTTCCTGCTGGTCTTCTTTGCCGCCCCGATGGTGCAGGCGTTCGGCCTGGCCTTTCAGGACGCCGGGGGGAATTGGAGCACGGACTCGCTGCGGCGGATGGTCGAGGATGCCCAGTTCACCGAGGCGCTTTCCACCACGCTGATCCTGATCGCGGTGATTATCCCGGTCCAATTCGCCCTCGCCCTGGCGATGGCGCTGGTCGTCAACGCCCGGCTCAAGGGAGCGGGGCTCTGGCTCTACATCTTCGCCATCCCGCTCGGCGTCAGCGAGCTGGTCGCCGGCATTGTCTGGTTCGCCATCTTCACCGAGCGCGGCTGGCTCAACAGCTTCCTCGAAGGGATTGGCCTGCTTGACCGCCCCTTCATCTTCCTCAGCTATCAGGAACGGGGCTGGCTGATCTTCGCCATCGTCGTCGCCGAAGCCTGGCGGGCGACCTCGATCATCATGATTATCCTCGTCGCCGGCTTGCAGGGGATCCCCCGCGACTACCTGGAGGCGGCCGACGTCTTCGGCGCCACCGGTTGGCAAAAGGTCCGCCGGGTCATCCTGCCGCTGCTGCGGCCCAGCCTCCAGGTGGCGCTGATCCTACGGACGATCCTGGCCTTCCAGGTTTTCGCCACCGTGATCGCGATCGCCGGCCAGGGGCTGACGGTCCTCAGCTCGGAGGCGTACCTCTGGTATAGCAGCTACCGCGATTCCCACGTCGCCGCCGCCTATGCGGCCTTCATCCTGATCCTCTCGGTGATCAGCACGATCCTCTTTCTCTGGCTGCTTCCGGTCCATGAGGAGCGGGTGACATGAGCGCCACCGCCGAAGCGATCGGGGCCGAAGCGGCCGCCGGCGAGCGGATCACGATCCGGCCCCGGCGACCCGGCCGCGGCCGGATCGTCAGCCGCGGCCTGCTCTATCTCGCCGCCGTGGTGCTGGCAATCTGGGTGCTGCTGCCGATTTACCTGATCACCGTCGTCGCCTTCAGCCCGACCGAGCTCGTCTACGACTACCCGCGCCGGCTGATCCCTGAGCAAGTCTCGACCGAGACCGTCGACTTCTTCGTCAACTCCACCGGCGTCCTGGCGGCGCTCCGCCGCAGCGTCATTGTCGCCGTCGTTTCGCTGGTGCTCTCGACCCTGATCGGCGCCCCGGCCGGTTACGCGATCGCCCGCTACGCCTTCCGCGGCCGGAACGCTTTCCGCGTCCTGATCCTCTCGACTCGCGCCTTCCCGATCGTGATCCTCTCGATCCCGTTGGCGGTCACCTTCATCGAGTGGGGCATCTACGACTCGCTCTTCAGCGTCGCCCTGATGCACACCGCCCTGGCCCTGCCGTTCACGGTCCTGATCACCAGCAGCATCTTCGTCAGCGTGCCGCGCGACCTGGAGGAGGCGGCTCAAACCCTCGGCTGCACTCCCCTCACCGCATTTATCCGGGTGACGCTGCCGCTGGCGCTGCCGGGGCTGGCGGCGGCGTCGATCTTCACCTTCGTCCTCTCCTGGAACGAGGTCTTCGCGGCGGTGATCCTGACCCTGCGCGAGCGGACGCTGCCGGCCCTCGTCCTCCAATCGCTGACCGAATCGCCGGCGCCGTTCCGGTTCGCCGCCGCCTGGGCGATGCTGGTTCCGTCGTTAATCATCATCTTCATCATCCGCCGTTACCTGCTCGGTCTCTGGGGCCGGGTATCGCGCTGAGACAGCAAGCGAGAACCTCGGAGCATGCCGTGGCTGAGATCCGGCTCGAAGGCGTTACCAAAATCTTCGGCGCCAAGGTGCGGGCGGTCGACCAGGTCGACCTCACCATTGCCGACCAGGAGTTCATGGTTCTGCTCGGCCCCAGCGGCTGTGGCAAGACGACCCTGATGCGCGTCGTCGCCGGCTTGGAGTACCCCGACGGCGGCCGGGTCATGATCGGCGATCGGGACGTGACCGACCTCCCCCCGCGGCGGCGGCAGATCGCGATGGTCTTCCAGAGCTACGCCGTCTTCCCTCACCTGTCGGTGTTCGAGAACATCGCCTTCGGGCTGCGGATGGGCCGGATCGCCAAGCCGGAGGTGCAGCGCCGGGTCGGCGCCGTCGCCGAGCTGGTCCAGCTCTCTCCCTATCTGGAGCGCTACCCGGCCCAGCTCTCCGGCGGCCAGCGGCAACGGGTGGCGGTGGCACGGGCGATCGTGATGGAGCCGGCCGTGCTCCTGATGGATGAGCCGCTCTCCAACCTCGATGCCCTGCTACGGCTCAATTTCCGGGCCGAGCTGAAAAAGCTGGTGGCCGAGCTGCGGACCACCACCATCTACGTCACCCACGACCAGGTCGAGGCGCTCAGCCTGGGCGACCGGATCGCGGTCATGCGCGAGGGCAAAATCGTCCAGTGCGGCTCGCCGATGGACGTCTACGACCGGCCGCGCACCGAGTTCGTCGGCAGCTTCATCGGCAACCCGCCGATGAACTTCGTCCGCGGCCGCCTGGAACGGGCCAATGGCGCCAGCCGCATCGCGATCGGGGAGCAACGGCTGGCGGTGCCGGCGGCGGTCGCGTCCCGCCTCGACAGCGAGGTCGTGGTCGGCATCCGGGCCGAGAACATCGAAGCGACGCCCGACGCCGCGACGGACGCCCTCCAGGCCCAGGTCCAGGTGGTCGAGCCGCTCGGCTCCCATTTGCTGCTGACCGCCAGCGTCGGCGACCAAGAGCTCAAGATTCAGACCCGGACCGACTTTCCGGCCCAACCGAACGCCCCCATTTGGCTGCGCCCGGAACCGGACAAGATCCGCTGGTTCGACCCCCGGAACGGAACGGAGGTGCCCGAGGCATGAGCGACGAGCGACCGGCAACGAATGGCGCCGGCCTGGCGGCACGAGCCGCGGCCGTCCTCCACGCCAACGATCTCGGCGGCTGGACCAAGGCCGCGCCCCGGCTCTATCCCCACCAGTGGAGTTGGGACGCCGCCTTCATCGCCGTCGGCTGGGCCCGGCTCGACACCCGCCGCGCCGCCGCCGAGCTGCGCACCCTCTTCGCCGCCCAGTGGCCGACCGGGATGGTGCCCCACATCGTCTTCAACCCGGAAATTCCGCGTGGCGTCTATTTCCCGGACGCCACATTTTGGGACAGTGACGGCGCCGGCGCCGATGTCGGCGCTCCCGCCAACACCAGCGGCATCTGCCAGCCTCCTGTCCACGCCATTGCAACCCGCCACATCTGGCAGGTTGCGCGGAGCGAAGACCCGCCGTCGATCGCCGCCGCCCGCGACTTCCTGATCGAGATCTACCCACGCCTCCTCGCCTGGCACCGCTATCTGTTGACCAACCGCGACCCCGAGGGCTCCGGCCTGATCACCGTCTACCACCCGTGGGAGAGCACCGACAACTCCCCCCGCTGGGACGCGGCTTTGGCAGCGATCGAGGTCGGGGAGCTGGCGCCCTATACTCGGGCCGATCTCCAACACGTCGCCGACCCCTCGCAGCGCCCGACCAAGGAGGAGTACGACCGCTACCTCTGGCTCGTGGAGGAGCTGAAACGCGCGCGCTACACCGACGCCACGATCCAGCGCGACCATCCCTTCCAGATCAAGGACGTCTTCGCCAGCGGCATTCTGGTCGCCGCCAACGACGCGCTGCTGGCGATCGCGGACATCATCGGCGCCCCGGATGATGACCGGGATTTGATCGCCGGGTGGGCCGCCCGCGGTCGGCGCGGTCTCGACCAGCACTGGAACGCCGAGCTCGGGCTCTGCCTCGACCACGACGTCCTGGCCGATTCGCCGATCGTGACCCGCACCGTCACCGGCTTCGCTCCTCTAATCGCGGGCGGCCTCACCCCGGACCGCCAACAGGTCCTGCTGTCGACCTTCGACTCGACCGCCTTCACCGGGCACCCGGACCTCCGCTGGCCCGTGCCGCCCAGCACCAGCCCGGAGGACCCCGCCTTCCAACCCCGCCGCTACTGGCGCGGCCCCACCTGGCCGGTCATCACTTGGCTCTACTGGTGGGCGCTGATCCAGATCGGCGAGACGGAGCGGGCGTCCCGGCTCCGCGCCGCCGCCCTCGACCAGCTCGCCGCCATCGACTTCGCCGAGTACGTCGAGCCCTTCACCGGCGAGCCCCTCGGCTCGCTCGACCAATCGTGGACGGCGGCCGTCGCCCTCGACTGGCTGGCGGAGCCTATTTTTGATCCGGTACCTGGCGCCTCCGAGGCGCTGGAATGACGCCACGACTCCCACACGATGCAACGGTAGCCAGGGCGACGCTCCCCCACATCAGGGATCGGAAATCTTCGTAATTTTCATCATGTCTCCCGCTTCGCCATTCCCTACGCTAATGGTCGCGAGCATGCGCGGATCGGACGCGCCGGACGACGCGGTGCCTATACGGCAAGGGCATTGTGCCGGCGGACCGCGGGTTGGTCGGCCCATGAGCGCGTCCGTCCGGCCGCTGTTCCGACACGTTTGATTCCGAGGAGAATGAGGATGCGACAAACCAGACGTGCGATCGCGTTGTTCCTGCTCGTGCTCAGTATCCTGGCGCCGCTGCCGGTCGCGGCCCGCCAGGCGGCCGCCAATCCGTTCACCGAGCTTGGGCTGCCCGAAATCACGGTCACGATCACCGATACCGCGATCGAGGGCGCCCCGGCCGACCTTGCCGCCGGGCGGTATGTCCTCGCCGTGACCAACGACTCGGCCGCCGGCGCTCCTCCCGTGGAGTCCGCCGGGGTCGGCTTTCTCCAGCCGCCGGACGGGATGACCGCCGCCGATTTTATCGCGATGATGGCGGCCGGCCCGCCGTCCGGAGCGAGTCCGGCGGCCTCCCCCGGCGCGGCCGCGGAGATGGAGGGGCCACCGCCCTGGTACTACGAGGTGCCGCTCGCGGGCGGCATCTACGCCCTGCCGGGTGAGACCGCTTACACCGTGCTCGATCTCGCGGCCGGCGAGTGGGTGCTCTGGGCCGAGGACCCGACCGCCCCACAACCGCCGGTCGCGATCATGGTGACGGGTGAGGCGCCCGCCGACCAACCGGCGCCGGTGGCCGATGTCACGATCTCAATGACGGAGATGGCGTTCACGCTCGACCAGCCGCTGGCCGGCGGCCCGCAAATCATCGCCCTCACCAATGATGGCCAACAGCCGCATTTCCTGATTCTCGCGACCGTGCCGGACGGGACGACGGTTGACGACGTCTTGCAGCTGTCGATGACCTTCGTGGATCCAACGGCGACGCCGCCGGCGAATCTCTCCTTCGATCAACTCCAGGAGATCGCCAACACCGCCGACCTCTCGTCCGGGATGACCAACTGGTTCAGCGTGGACCTGGCATCGGGCAGCTACTTACTGGTGTGCTTCGTGCCTGACCAGGAAACTGGAATCCCGCACGCGATGCTCGGCATGATCGATATCGTGACGGTCCCCTGATCTCACCGGATCAAGCACGATCGGAGCGCCCTGATGCCGTCCACCCCTCTCCCACGCGATTTGGGAGAGGGGCCAGGGGGTGAGGGCTGACACCCGCCGCTTCGGATCAGCTCTGACTCACGGCGGCGAGATAGCGGCGGCGGTGGAGCGGGTCGAAATCGGTTCGCGGCCGGATTGGCGGGTTTCGGGAAACGGGCCGGTAGCCGGCGGCTTGGGAGCTGAAGACGCCGCTGCCGCTGGTCAGATCGGGCAACTGGCGCTCAAACCGGTCCACCGCCGAGGAGGGCAACGAGCCCGCCACCCGGCTTCGCTCACCGCGCTGGCTCGTCTCCGCCAGGTCGGCCCCGGCCGCGATCAGCCTGGCGTAGGTGTCGCCGAGCACGGCTGCGGGCACCTCGACCGTGAAGCGCTCGATCGGTTCGCAGACCCGCGTATCCGCTTCGCGCAAGGCGCCCATCAGCACCAGCGGGACGAGCTTTCGGAAATCGCCGGCGGCGGTGGTCGGAGTCATGCCGACCGCGGTCAGCGTCACGGCGCACGCACGCACCGGCCAGCCCAGGAGTCCTTCCTCCAAGGTGGCGTGGACCGTCTCTTCAATTGCCCGGTAGAAGGCCAGCGGCAACGCCCCCAGCTCGCGCTGGTAGCGGATCCCGCTCTCCGGATCACCCGGCTCAATGCGGAATCCCACCGTCGCCAGGAAGGGATTGCCGGGATCGCCGATCGCCTCGCGGGCGGCGCCGGTCCCGATGACCCGTTCGATGCAGATCGGCTGGCTTTCGTCGAACTCGACCTCGAGGTTGAACTCGTCGCGCAGGGTCGCCTCGATGACCTCCTTTTGGACCTCGCCGTAGAGGCGGACCGAGACGGTCGACTCCCGAGCGCCCCGCCGGATGCTGATCAGCGGGTCTTGCTCTTCGAGTTGCCGCAAGGCGGCGTACATGGCTCCTGCCGCCGCGGCGGGCCGTGGCCGGATGATGCTTTCCAGTGTCGGCCTCGGCAAATGAGACCGGTTCCGCTCGGCCGGCGCCACCCCGACCACGTCACCGATCAGGACGTCGCGAAACCCATGCACGCGGCCGATGTCGCCGGCGGCAATCACGCCGACCGGTGCCGTGGCGCCATCGGCGAACCGCTCCAGGCCGGTGACACGGGCCTCGTGCTCGTCCCAACCGCCGTCCGGCCTGGCGCGAAGAATGTCGACCTGATCGCGGACGGCGAGCGTTCCCGCGAAGATCCGCACCAGGGCGACCTTTTCCCCGGCCGGGGTTCGTTGCGCCTTGAACACGATGGCGGAGAGCGGCGCCCGCGGGCAAGCCTCCGGCACGGACAGCAATCGTGGCAACTCCGCGAGGAGATAGCCGACGCCGGCGCCGGTGATGGCGGAGCCAAAGAGGGCGGGCACGATGCGGCCGGCGGCGACCGCCCGCTTCAGCCCCAACTCCAGCTCCCACGTCGGCACTCGGCCATCGAGATCAATGTACCGGGCCACGATCGCGTCATCGACCTCGGCCAGCGCGTCGACCAGGTCCTTGGCGAACGTCTGATCCGCAAAGGTATAGGGAGAGACCGTCGCCGCGGGCGTCTCCAGCCGGGACGGGACACTCATCGCCACCAGGGAAAGGTCGAGCCCGCGCGCGACCTCCGGCAGCAAGGGGAGGCCGCGGGCGCCCAGGCAGTCGATCTTGTTGACGAAGATGAGGAAGGGGATGCCGGCGGCTTTCACCGCTTGGACCAGGCGCCGGGTTTGAGGCTGCACCCCGGCCACGGCGGAGATGACCACCACCACCGCATCGAGCACCCGGAGCGCGCGATCGACCTCGGCGATGAAGTCGGGGTGGCCCGGCGTATCGATCAGGTTGACGGTGAGATCGGCGAGCGTGAACGAGGCGACCGCGCTCTGAATGGTGATCCCCCGCTGCCGTTCGAGGGAGAGCGTATCGGTCCGCGTGGTGCCGTGATCGACGCTGCCGATCTCGGCAATGACGCCGGTTTCAAAGAGGATGCGTTCGGTGAGACTTGTTTTCCCGGCGTCGACATGCGCCAGGATCCCGAGATTGAGCGTGGCCATGCGGCAAAGTGCCTCCAATGAACACTGGCAGAACGATGTCAGTCTTCATTAGCCGCCGCATGGGAGTTCCTTTCCGCCTACATCGACGATTCCTGCCCCGATTTTACCCGCGCCAGCGGTTCACGACAATGGTGCCCCAAGGAACGAAGGAATGCCCCATACTGAATGAGTGATGTTAATTAGGCCCCAGCGGTCTACGCTGCAGCCCGCACCCACCAATGAGCGACTCTCGCGGAATGCGGCACCTTTGTCACGTCCTACAGGGCGGCCGTGGCCGTTGCGTACCGCGGGCGCCCAGTGAGCCGGTAGACCTGGAGCGTCACCCAGCTGGCGGTGGCGCGCGACTCGACCAGCTCGAGCGCCAGGTCCGGGCCGGAGTCGGGGAACAGCCGCGTGCCCTGGCCGACGACCACGGGGTAGGTGAGCAGGGTGATCTCGTCGACCAGGTCGTGGTCGAGCAGCCACCGCACCAGGCTGAGGCTGCCGACCACCTGCAGCTCCCGCCCCGGCTTGGCCTTCAGCTCGCCGACGGCGGCCGCGACGTCGCCGGAGAGGACGGTCGTGTTCGCCCATTGCGGGTCGGTGAGCGTGGTCGACGCCACGTACTTGGGCCGCGTGTTCAACGCCGCTGAGATCGGGTTGTCGCCCTGATTTGCCCCCCAGGACCCGGTCCCCCAGGAGCCGGCGAAGGTCTCGAAGGTCCGCCGGCCGAACAGGAACGCGTCGGCGCGCTGGTAGATTTGGCCGATCAAGGCCGCGGTCTCCTGGTCGAAGTACGGCATGGCCCATCCGCCGCGCTCGAACCCTCCGCCGCGGTCCTCCTCCGGCCCGCCGAGCCCCTGCATCACGCCGTCGACAGAGACATGCGTCATGCAGAGCAGTTGGTCGGTCGTCGTCGTAGGGGCGCACTGCCTACGCCCTCGGGGTTGACGAGTAGGGGCGACCTTGAATGGGGCACGGCCGGCAGAGAGGCTCCTGCTACCCGCCCACCTAAAAGCAGTGGCAGTAAGTGGACCCGACGCAGATCCGGCGCTTACCCGGGTCGCAGGCCGGGCAGCGCCTGCCGCAGCGGCCGCAGTTCTCCACGCCGCCGAGGGAGGTCTCGCAGCCGTTGGCGAGGTCGTCGTCGCAGTCGGCCCAGCCGGGGGCGCAATTGAGGAACTGGCACTGGCCGTCAACGCACCTCGCGGACACGTTGTTGGTCGAGCAGTCCATCCCGCACTCGCCGCAGTTCTGCCCGTCGGTCGCGAAGTCGACGCAGACCGGGTCGTCGGCCGGGCCGCACTGGTTGGGGCGGTCGTCGGGGCAGCGGCAGGTGCCGCCCCCCTGGTCCCGACAGACCCGCGGCGGCGGGCAGGCGCGGAGACAGCCGCCGCAGTGGTCGACGTTGGACCTCGTCTCGGTCTCGCAGCCGGTGGCGTGGTCGCCGTCGCAGTTGCCGAAGCCCCGCTTGCAGGTGCGGACCTGGCACTGGCCGGAGACGCAGTTGTGGGACGCCGTGTTGGGGAGCGCGCAGCGCCGGTTGCAGCCGCCGCAGTGGGCCGGGTCGAACCGGGGGTCGACGCAGGTGCCGCGGCAGTCCACCTCGCGGCCGATGCACCGGCACGTCCTGCC